>CAYTMD010000197.1:0-11061 GCA_964438685.1 uncultured Acidobacteriota bacterium | reverse complement strand
TTTGGGGGAGAGGGTGGACCGCAACCGGCGCCGTCATCAGCCGGGGCGGGACGGGCCTTCGCCCGCCGAAGGGATACAGGAGAACGAGAAAGGTCTTGGGCTTCGGCCCGCAGGCGGGTGAGGGGGTCAAAACCCAAGTGTTGCGGAAGTAGTCACAGGCCAGTCGACAGCATCTAAAAGCGGACGCCATGAAAAGCATGAATCCTCCTCTGGATCCGGCTGCTGGAATCCGCGGGACCCTATCCGGGCACAGCGGTCGGACTCTCCCGAAGGGGCAAGGGCAGTAAATTCAAGATAGCGCCGCTGCCCTCCACTCCTCCCGCCCGCAAGCCCCCGCCTAAAGTTTTCCGGACGAAAACGAGATATTAAGGAAGACGACGGAGCCGTGCGCCAGCGGTTCACGGGACCGATGCCTTACGTCCGGTTGGCGTGCTTTGTACTCGTCCCACCGGCCTCGATCGATGGGCGAGCGAAGGACCGGCAAGGCTTGGCTAGGTCAATTGTCGACGGCGGGCGTATTGCGCCGGTGAATACAGCACTTGCGGCGCCGTCCTTTAGGACGGCAGGTGGTTGAGTAGTCGGCGGAAACAGGCTTATAGCGCGGGGCGGGCAAGGCCACCCTGGGCTGCGCCCCGCACCAAGATCCGCTTGGATTGCGGGTCCGCGCTCCGCGGCCTTTTGCCATTCCGCCGGCGCGCACAAACGGCTTTGCATTTTGCGTGAGGGCATTCCATGTCCAAGCAAACAACTCGTGTTCCCCAGGCCCGAAAGCTCCATAAGAAAGGTCGCGAGCGTCACCGTGCAAGGCGCGGGGGGCTGGCAGAGGCGTGCTACCACGGGGTTCCCAACCCTGGCCCTGACTGTGCGTCGTCGGTCCAGAGGCCTGGCGGCTTGGCCCTCAATGCGGGTCAATATCAAAGAGCCCGCCAGTTGCGGGGAGAAGCTCCGGCCGTCAATCCCGACGATCCCGAAACACTGAGCAACATGGCGGAGTCCTGCGTGGGCCAAGGCGAGCTTGAACAAGCGATGGGTCATTACCGACGCTTGGTAGAGTTGTGTCCGCTATCGGCGAAAGCGCACACCAACCTTGCCCTGACGGAGGAACGGATTGGGAATCTGAAGGCCGCGGCCGATTCTTACCGGCGGGCGCTGGCTCTCGCGCCTGGTTCTCCCGAGGCTTACTGTCAATTGGCCATTGTTCTGCGCCAACTGGACGATCTCCCCGAAGCGTTGAGACTTACGGAAAACGCCGTGGCCCTTGATCCAGCGCGCTTCCAAACCTACAACAGCATGGGCATCGTGTTGACCGACATGAATAATCCCGTGGCAGCCAGTCGAGCTTTCCAGCGCGCTGTCGAACTTAAACCCGACTCCGCCCTGACCGCTGTAAACCTGGGTTACTTCTTCGTCAGATACGGAGACATCCCCGCCGCCGCAGATTCCTACCGTTGTGCTGTTAAGCTGGATCCCAATCTTTACGTCGCGCACCTCCGCCTGGGGACTGCTCTCACCCAACTTGGAGACCGGGCGGGGGCCAAGGAGTGTTACGAACGGGCGCGAGACTTATGCCCAGGATCCAGCGAGGTCATTACCTACCTGGGACTCTTGCACTTGTCCGAGGGCAACCTATCGCAGGGCTGGGGCGAATTTGAATATCGTCAAAGCGCTCGTCGCGCGCGGGGAAGGTTTCCCCAGCCCCAATGGAAGGGCGAGCCACTGGAAGGCGCCCACATTTTCCTGCACGCCGAACAAGGCTTGGGGGACGCCTTGCAGTGCGTTCGTTATGTTCCCCTCGTGGCTGCGCGCGGGGGGAAAGTGGTGTTGGGAGTCCAAAAGAGGCTGCACCGACTGCTCGCTGGAACCGAGGGGGCTCGGCAAGTCATCAGCGAGGGCGAACCCCTCCCGGAGTTTAGTTGGCACTGTCCCCTGTTCAGTCTGCCTCTGGCCTTCGCTACGGACTTAGACACTATTCCGGCCAGAATCCCTTATGTCCATCCGAACCCTACCCAGGCCGAGGCATGGAGGCAACGGCTGCAGGGGAATTCACTGCGCATCGGGCTGGCCTGGGGCGGTAACCCGAATTATCCTCATGAACTCTGGCGTTCCATCCCGCTGGAAAAGCTCGCGCCGTTGACCGGCCTCGCAAATGCAACGTTTTACTCGCTACAAATGGGACCGGCGGCCGCCCAGGTGAAACAGTTGGGATCGCGAGTTCACTTGATCGATCTTCAGGAAGAGCAGAAAGATTTTGCTGACACCGCCGCCATTATCGCCAATCTCGACCTGGTGATTTCCGTAGATACCTCGGTGGCTCATCTCGCCGGGGCCATGGGCAAACCCGTCTGGATCCTGTTAAACAATTCGCCGGATTGGCGCTGGTTGATCGACCGCGAGGACAGTCCCTGGTACCCTACGGCTCGCCTGTTCCGCCAATCGACTTTTGGGAACTGGCAGGAGGTATTGACCCGCGTCGAGAGGGAACTGTGCGGACTCGTGGCGAGGACCGCTGCTCAGGGCAGGGACTCAGGAATCAAACTTGTGGATTCCGGATGAAAGAAGAGCTATTTCTCGCGCCGAGACGCAGAGCCGGGAAAATTAATGACAATGGGAAGCCTAAAACTGAAAACTGCCAACAGAAGGCAAGGCTCAACTAAACAGAAGGTGGAATTACTTCCCTCGCCCTATTCCTGTGTCCAGAGCCAGAGCCTTCGGTTGCAAAGAAGAAAACTCAACCGCCGAGGCGGACCGCCATTGATGAAGACGAAGCCGAGCTTATGAAAATCCCAGACGCGGAAGTCCGCAAGATGGCGCTGGAAATGATGGCGATCGGGAGAAAACTGCTGGAGCTGAAACGCCGGGGCCGTAGTGTGGCCAAGGCTGCGCTTAAAGAGGCCGCCGAACAGTTTATCCATGACGCGGGTCTGGCGACGAATCCGGAGATCCCGCGCGGAAGAAAAGTGAACGTCGATATAGACTTCCTTCGCTCCGAAACAATCGAAGGATAACTTCCATAATGACACATTGTCTAGTTGACAATAAACTGATTAGATGCTAGTTTCCCGGCTGGCGCTGTGCCGCCGACCGAGGTAGTTTTGACCTCTGACCGAGATTTTAATTGCTTTGTTACAGGCTTGAAAATCCTGTGTGAGGCTAGTTCCGAAGGCCACTTTGCCGCGAAACAGATGCTGCGCAAAGATTTTGCCAAACTTAAGTGTGCCCTTCAGCGTGCCCAAGCCTGCGAGATTCCTAAGCAGCCACCGTTAGAGCAGGGCGGCGCGCTCGGCCTTCCCACCTCTCCGACTGGCGCCGCGTGAAGTCCCCCGGAAAGTGAGGCCCTATGAAGCACCTTCTTCTTACCCTCTCTATTCTTACTCTTGCCGCCAGCTTCGCCGCTGGCCAGGCCTCCCCAGATCAGGACGCAACGGCCCTCGAAGAGCAGTACAAGACGTGCGCCAAGCACTACATTCCATCCGAAAAATGCACGCCTGAAATCTACCGCCAGTTAAAGAATAAGGACAGCGCGCCGCTTGATCCCCAAACTTCCTCTGCCCTGAGCGCGGTGAAGGCGTATCAGAAGAAGCTCAAAAATCCAGCCAGCATGCAGGTTCACACCGCGTACGTGACGGACAGTGGCGACGTCTGCCTGGAGATCGGAGGGCAGAACACTTTGGGTGGCCAGACAGTTGACCGGGTCGTCTTCACGAATAACGGCAAGTGGCGCGACGGCACCGGCCTGCTCGGGTCTTTGGCCTCGCCGGATCATGTCGATGGAAGTAGGAATATGTGGCCGGGTTACTGCACGAGGGGCTTCCACCAGAAGCTTGTGCCAGGAACTGATGTAACCGATAAAGTCAATCAGGCGCTGAAAGACGCCAAGGGAAATTAGCTCGCCCCTGAAGGGAAGGTTATGATGGAAGGTCTAGCAGGTTTCGGAATGCTTTTTGTCCTCTTCTGGCTGATCGGCTCGCTCGTCATCTTATCTATAGCAATTGACTCTGCCAGAAGTGTCCGCCGATCCGACAAAATCATTAAACTTCTGGAAGAGCAGAACCGCTACCTGACAGCGATGTCAGCAAACATTGCGAAGACGACCGCCAGCAGCGGTCCCCGCGCCGCGTGAAGCTCTTGGGAAAGAGAGGTATTTCATGAGCGAAACCAACCATCTACGCGGATCGATCATTCTGGTGATTATCGGGTTTGCTTTCCTGGTTCTCGGTGCGCTGGCGTCCGCCGCAGAGGAGGGAACCCACTTCGGCGTCCTTTTCCTATCGCTCGGCGGTCTCGTCGTTGCAGCCGGCGTGCTGGTCGAATTCTTCTCCCTTGTCCCCCTCCTCATGTCGATTGGCAGATCGTCCCAGGAGACGGTATCCTTATTAAGGAGTCAGTCCCAAGCATCCAACAGCAGCCGGCCAGCCCAACGCCCCCTCTCGTTGGAGCCCCCAAGGATTACGTCTCAGCCTCCCGCCTCTCCGACCAGCGACGGACTAATCACGCTCAAGCTGTAAAGGAGTGGATGGCCTCCGCAATGTCCTTTCCTTCACCTCACAAATCGATTTCCGAATTAAAATGCCATCGCATTTCCGAATTAGCTTTGCCTTTATTTCGCTGTCGGTCCCACCTGTCTTTGTATTTCCGAATTGTATCGTTAAGAAAACAGATGGCTTATGCTTTCAGCGCGGGTTGTCCGTTTCCCATTTCCGAATTATTGACGATCATTATGTCTAAATTTCGCCCGTTCTCGGTATTCTTGCCTGAGATTAATTCGGAAATTGGAACGTCCGTACTCACAAACCGCGCACTAGAGATTTTTTAGCGCCCGTTGAAAATACGCCCCTTTCCAGCCAAATCCTTTCCCATCCAGCCCCTTCCAGTTATCATTATCCTTGCACTGTTGCACGCCCGCCTGGGGGAGCGGGTAACTCGCAACTGGCGTTCTCATCAGCCAGGACGGGCCCGATTTCGGCAGTCCGCTGGAGTCCATCGGACTCCAATAATGGGAGGCGGGTGAGAGGGTAGGTACACCGGAACCATACACTTTGCCGAGCTTCGGTCCCGTCACTTTTGCATTTTGACTTTTGCCCTTTGCCTTTTGACCTGCACCTGAGTGCCCGGTTGCAGCCGCCCGCTGCCTTCCACGTCCTCCCGTCGCTGGGGTGGAACAGCCCGCAGCTCCCGGGCTTTTTCTTCCGCCAGGGAATCATTCAGGAACGTCCCCGCCCCCGATTCCACTCCGGCCAGATACTTGAGTTTGTCTTTGCTGCGGTGGGGAGGATAGAACTCAATGTGAAAATGGTAATAAGGATACTGCCCGCGCGTGGGCGACTGGTGCAGCAGCATCATGTACGGGAACGACATCTGGAAAAGGTTGTCATACTTTGAGGTAACCCACTTCAGCATTTCCGCCAGGGCGCGTTCTTCCGCCGGACGGAAGGCCTCCAGCGACCCCATGTGCCGGCGCGAGAAGATGTGCACCTCATAGGGCCAGCGCGCGTAAAAGGGAATAAACGCGGTAAAGGCCTCGTTCTCCGCAATGATACGCTCGCCGCCACGCCGTTCCTTCTTCAGAATGTCGCAATACAAGCAACGTCCATTACGGCGCTGATGAGCGCGGGCAGCCGCCAACTCTTTTTCCAAGCGCGGCGGAATAAAAGGGAACGAGTAGATCTGTCCATGCGGGTGCGGCATCGTGACGCCAATTACCGCGCCCTTGTTTTCAAAGATAAGGACATAGCGAATTCCGGGTGTGGCCTTCAGCTCCAGGAAGCGGCTTCGCCACAGTCGCACCAGCTTGACCAGGTGATCCACCGGAAGCTGGGGCACGGACAGGTGGTGATCCGGATGATACAGCACCACATCGCATTTCCCGTGCGACGGTCTCACCTTGTAAAAGTCATCGCCTTTGATCGCCGGTGGTGGCGCGGGAATGTTAAAGGCGGCAAAATCGTTGGGGTAGATGTGAACGTCGTAGTGGTCAGGCACGCGTCCTGAACCGGGGCAAAACGGGCACCAGTCCTGGGGCATCTGCGGACGCCCCTGACGATGCGAGGCGGTTGAAACCCATTCACGAACGGTCGGATTCCAGCGAAGCTCCGTCATGATTCACTTCGCCGCGAAGCCCGCAATGCCAATGCTGCCATGAACAAGCCAAAGACCAACATCGCCAGTCCCCACCACAAATCGATGTTCACGCCCTCGGACTTTTCCAGAAATATGCTCTTGTCGGCAACAGCGCCATAAACCAGAAGGATGACTCCGTAAATCGAAAAGATAACGCCAATTGGTAATCGAATATCCAGTCCCATACCGTTGATACCTCGTCAAAGATGATACCGAGAAGTCGATGAGTTGAAAAGTTGAAGAGTCAAAGCCTTATATCAGCTCTTCAACTTTTAACTATCGACTGAGTTGAAGAATCGAAAAGTCAAAAAGTTAGATCTTCATTTCGACTCTTCAACTCCGAATTTCCAACCCTACCAGAAGATAATGTTCAACACTGCGCAGAGCGCCAGAATTCCAATCGCCCAAACTCCCGGCCGCTCGTACCAGGGAAGGTCTGAGGTCTTGGGCCGGGGAGTAAGCGAGTATACCAGTCCCACCAGTTCCGCTTCCTTGCGCGGTTCCGTAAAGAGGGTTACCACCACCGTGACGGAGAAGCACACTACAAAGGCCCAAATCGCCTGGTAGAAGTTTGCCGCCATGTCGCTGGGATAGTGAATGTAGTGAAAGTGATAAAGGGTGTAATGTGCGGCAGCGGCCATGATCCCACACAGCAATCCCCAGAATCCCGAATGCGCGCTGGTGCGCTTCCAGAACATTCCCAGCAGGAACGTGCCGAAAAGCGGCGCATTGAAAAACGCAAAGAGGAGTTGGAGATAATCCATCAGGTTGTTGAACCGCAAAACAATGAACGCGGTCCCAATGCCCACGATGACCGCAAACACAGTGGCCAGACGGCCCATGGTGAGGTAGTGATGATCAGGCTTACCGGGATTGATATGGGTCTGGTAAATGTCAAACGTCCAGACCGTGTTGAAGGCGGTCACGTTGCCGGCCATGCCCGACATAAAGCTGGCCATCAGCGCCGTCAGGCCAATACCCAGCAGTCCGGAGGGATAGAAGCGGCCCAGCATCGCGGGCAGAGCGTTGTCGTACCGGCCGCCCAACATCAGCTTGGTGGTGGGATCAAGCGCAATCGCCACCAGGCCCGGCAAGACCACGAGCAGGGGGAAGAACATTTTGGGAACGGCGGCAATCAGGGGGGTGCGCTGCGCCGCGGCCATGTCTTTGGCGGCAAGACCCCTCTGAATTACCAGGAAGTCCGTGCACCAGTAGCCGAATGAAAGGACGAAGCCCAATCCAAAAATCGTTCCAAACCAGTTGATCCCCATGGGATTATCAGAGGCGTGCCAGATATTCGCCCAAGTGTGCGCGTATCCCGGGGGGAGCTTGGCATTCAAACCGGCGAATCCGCCCACGGCCTTTAAACCCAGGATGGCCAGTGGCAGGAATCCAAAGACAATAAGGAAGAACTGCAGCACCTCATTGTAGATGGAGGACGTAAGCCCGCCGAGGTAAATGTAAACTGCCACCACCAGGGCCGATGCCACCACGCTGGCCCAAAACGGCCAATTGAGCAACCGCTGAAACAGGATGGCCATGGCGTACAGGTCAACGCCCGAAACCAGCAGCGTCATCACGGCGAAGGAGAGCGCGTTCAACGTGCGCGTCTTCTCATCGTAGCGCTTGCGCAGGAACTCCGGAACGCTGCGGACTTTGCTGCCGTAATAAAACGGCATCATGAACACGCCCACAAAGCACATGGCCAGCATCGCGGCCAACCAGTAAAACTGGTTCACGAACATTCCGTACTTGGCAGCGTTGGCGGCGTGGCCCATCACTTCCAGCGCCCCAAGGTTCGCCGACATGAACGCCAGACCGGTAATCCAACCCGGAATCGAGCGCCCCGAAAGGAAAAAATCCTCGCTGGTCTTCATGCGCCCGCGCAGGGCGAATCCGATTCCCAAAACGAAGACAAAATAGATGGCGATAATCAAATAATCAACAAAATGAGGTTGCATAGGTTCTCCAACTGTCGCCGCATACTTAAACACAAGGCACCGCAAATGTAAACGCCAGTCTGCAGGCGCAGCCATAACAAGATATGGCCAAAGTGCAAAATTTCCGCATGGAAATTATTCGAACCAATGGTGGTCCTGGCTGAAATCGGCCACCCGGCTGGCTGAATTCGGCCAGCCCAACCAATATGGTTATCCGGCGCCCAAACGAATGCCTGGCCTAAGACACCTTCCCTCAAGCATTTAACAACGCTTAACAATTTCCCTGGTTTGGTAGCCATCCTGCTCCCTCCCGTACAGACGCAAGAAGGAAGTCGCGAAATCGCAAGATCGAGCGAGGTGGGTTATCAGACGGCGCACAGGACTGCTCACGCTCGGAATTCTCTCACTCATGCTGCTTGGGCCGCAAAGGATAAATGCCCAGGATGAACCCGCACCTGTCGTGGCCCGCATCAGTGTGGTGCATGGCGACGTTTCCATCATGCGAGGTGAATCCAGGGACTGGTTGCCCGCCACAGCAAACGTTTCCGTGGTGCGCGGCGACGCCCTTGCCACCGGCCCGAATTCCCGCGCAGAGCTTGAGTTCGATTTCGCCAATGTCCTGCGCCTGGGCCCCGGCTCGGAAGTCAAAGTAGCGGAACTGACCCCAACACGCATACAGATCCAG
This sequence comes from uncultured Acidobacteriota bacterium, assembly GCA_964438685.1. GTDB lineage: Bacteria > Acidobacteriota > Terriglobia > UBA7540 > UBA7540 > Bog-366. The sequence goes on along the minus strand of CAYTMD010000197.1, from coordinate 2,319 downwards.
GTGGCTGTGGGGTTGGTCGAATTCGCCAATTTCAAAGGTACTGGAACTTACATTGAAATCGACACCCCCAATATCGCCATTCCCTCCCTGAGTGAGGGTGTTTACCGCATCCAGGTGAATGCCGCGGACTATGCACAGTTAACCGTCCGCAAAGGCCGTGCGGAGGTTTCCACTCCCCAGGGCAGCAGGAATGTCGATAGGGGTCAGACCATCGAGGTGAAGGGCACGACCACGCTTGAGTATCAACTGACGCAAGCGGGTGAGAAAGACAACTGGGATCGGTGGAATGACGAGCGAGACCACACCATTACCGACGCGCAAGCATGGCAATACACCGGTCACGCTTACACGGGATTGGAAGACCTTGATCGCTATGGCGACTGGGTTCAGGTACCGGGCTACGACTGGTGCTGGACGCCTTACGTTGACGCTGGTTGGGCTCCCTACCGCAATGGCCGCTGGGTATCGGATGCCTACTATGAATGGACTTGGGTTGGCTACGAACCCTGGGGCTGGGCACCCTATCACTACGGCCGCTGGCTGTCTTATGACAGCCATTGGTACTGGTGGCCAGGCGCAGGGAGCAACGGCGCACGCCCCTTCTGGGGACCGGGTTATGTCGCCTTCTTCGGTTTTGGCGGCCGTCCCGAGGGGTCTGGATCGGCCCCGGTATCCGACTCAATCGGCTGGTGCCCGCTCGGTCCGCGCGACCAGTTCAACCCCTGGTGGGGTCGTGGCCGAACCTTCAGTAGTATAAATATTGCGGACATAAACAATACAAGCAATACAAGCCAGGATGCCCCCGCCGGGCAAGCCTTCGGGTCGAACCTTCAGGGGATCACGACGAACACGACCTTGCGCAGCGCCATTACAACGGTTTCCCTACAGGACTTTGCCATCGGCCGCGTCGCCCACAACCTCCAAGCTGTGGACGACGACATACTTCAACAGGGGATCCTTTTGCGAGGAGCACTGCCCGTCACGCCCACCAAGGTCAGCCTTCAGCCGGTGGATCGCCCCGTGAGCCCTACGGCATTGCCCTCCCCGGCGGCAATTAACCAGCATTTCTACGCCAGGAATCCGGTGCCAACGCATCGCGCTTCCCTACCCCCGGAGCAGCACACAGTGACTCCGGAGCCGGAAAGCGCCCAGAGCGGCTGGCGGCACTTCAGCACACACCCTGCCCCCGCGAATCCCGGAACAGGAGAAGGGCAGGGTGGATGGAAACACTTTGGACCCCGGCCAAGTGGTGGGGGGAGTCCTCCCCCGGCACACGAGATTTAGAAGTCTCCCATACGTCCCTTTTGAGTATTTAGAGGGTGAACACAATCATGCGAAAGAATCTAACAGCATTCACGATTCTCCTTTTCGTTTCAACTTGTCTCACTTATCCCCTCCACGCCGCGACGCGAATTCGAGTGGAGGCTGGCACCAAGCTGCCCGTGCGCTTCGAACGTGGTGTTGGTACCAAGGAGTCACACAAGTGGCATTCGTTCGGTCCCGTGCGGACGGTCTCCGGCACGCTGGTGCAGGACATTGTCTCGTCGGACGGACAAGTGGCGCTGCCGTCGGGCACAACCATCAATGTCGCGGTGCTCGAAAGCAAACGCGCCGGGCACCTGACGGGTCGATCAAAGCTGCGGTTGGGTCTCTACTCGGTGGCCACGCCCAACGGTGAAGTAATCCCGGTTGACGGGTATCCCACGACTGTCGATCACCGCAAGGTTGACCGCGAAGGCACCGAGCACGGGCACCGGGGACTGGTGAAAGATGGTGCCGTGGACCTCACGTCGGTGGCTACAGGCGCAGGGGTTGGCTTCGCCGTCGCCGGCCCGGTTGGCGCCGCAGTGGGCGGTGGAGGAGGTTTGTTGATTGCCGCCGCATGGACCGTGGTACGGCGCGGCCCTGACATTACGATCCCGCCTGGCACCGTTGTGGAATTTGTGGTCGGCCGGCCCGTGTCCTTTGTTCCCACTGGTGAATTTGTTGAAGAAAGCGGCAATCTGCAAACTTCTCGATGGGGCCGGGGTGAAGTGATTCCGCCTGGGGAAGATCTGTTGGCCATGGCGGACCGCCTTAACACCGATCCCAACGGGGTGCTGGAACAATTGAAGCAGATCAAATTCAAAGACCGTTCCAGCGCGGATCGGACGTTTGCGAAGTATCTAGAAGCGATGGCCCGCTATCAGAAAGGCGACCACAGCAAGGACACGCTGAAGCTGATGCGGGAAGCTTATCAAGAAGGCAAATCGTCACCACTCACGGCGTCCGCGCGGGCGGAAATGGCTCGCAAACTAGTGGTGATAATTCGCGGCACGG
>CAYTMD010000196.1:0-11194 GCA_964438685.1 uncultured Acidobacteriota bacterium | reverse complement strand
CAGCGAATCAAGGTACCAGGATTTGGTGAATTTGGAGCCTTTCAAGACAGTCGGCAGGCTGCTCGCGACGCTTTTAAGGATGTGGAGGGGGTTGGCAACCAGGAGTGTTCCCAGGCCTGCTCCAGCGATAGTAATGAACTCGGCCGGCTGCACGAGCACCTTGACGTTTCCGTGCTCCATCAAGAAGCCGCCGAGGACGCACCCGAACACCACCACGATTCCAATGATTGCAAACACCTAAATTATCTCTCCTCGCCTACGATGTTTCTGGAGCGCCAAGTACGATGGCGGAATTTCCACCCTTGGCGACAGCTTGTTTCAGAGCGCTTCCGGTACGTTCCAGAAGGGGGATAAGGTCCTCGCCGGGCATCAAGACGGCGCCGCCCACCGAAACTGTGACCGAAAGTTGGTCGCCCCACCAGGCGATCTCAGAAGATTGGGCAAGCCGCCTCAGGCGCTCCGCAGTGGTCCACAAATCGCTTTCACTGCAATTCGCCACGACGGCCAGGAACTGGTCCTCCGACCAACAGCCCACAAAGTCCAACGGGTCGAGGCCATACCGCAGCGTGCGCGCAACGACATTCAAGATGGATTCGGCGGCATCCAGGCCGTGCATTGCCGTCAGGGCATCCAACTGGTCCAACTGAATGCAGAGCAAACCAAATGGGATGGCATGTGTCGAAGCGAACTTGAGGCGATCGGTCAAGTATGTTTCGGTGAAAGCGTAATCGGGGAGCTGCGTTAGCGCGTCCAGTCCATGACCCACGATCAAGCCGGAGTCTGGACGGCGCCGCGTTGACATCCAAGACCTCTCCACAAAGCTTTCCACCGCACCGATCACATGACCGTGAGCGTCGCGTATGGGCACTGCCCGCAAGTGAACAGGCAGCGCGTACCCCGACTTATGGTGAAGGTACACACGCGAGTCGCGACCTTGCCCATCGCGCATGGCCGCAACCAGCGGGCAGAAGTTCTCGCAGATTGCTGTTTTCTTCTCATGAAACTTGATCAAGAGGATCTCACCGCAAAAACGCCCCAAGACGTCCTGGCGCAGATAGCCGGTAATTCTTTCCGCGCCGTCATTCCAAAAATTGATCTTCCGGTCCTTGTCCACCACGCACACCCCGGTATGCAAGCTTTCCAGCGCGGCCCGAAAGATCTCCACGTTCTGAAGGTCCAGCATCTGTAATCCTCTTAGGTTCCTTATCGGCGGAAAGGGGCGATTCCATGAGGATGTCTGCTTCTTAATGATCTACTGGGACAAGTGACTTACCGAAACCAACCTTTGCGCCCATGTTGTGATATGGTAGGCGCATTATGAATAGACAAATTTCACGTCGTTTTTTCCTGGGATCCTTGGCGGCGGCGCCTATCGCGGCTGCCGTAGCGCACTCAAAACAAATACCGGTAGGACTGGAACTTTATTCGGTTCGCAATGAAATGAAGAAGGACCTGATGGGCACGGTTCGAGGCGTGGCCAGGATGGGTTACCAATGCGTGGAGTTCTACGGCCCGTACTACGATTGGACGCCCGGCTACGCGCGGCAGGTTCGTGCGGAGATGGATGAACTCGGCATCCACTGCTATTCGACACATAACGGAATCAAATCCTTCACCCCGGAAGGAATTGGCAGAGCGATTGACCTCAACAAGATTCTCGGCACTCACTATGTTGTGCTGGCGAGCCCCGGCGAGGTGAACGGGCTCGATGGCTGGAAGGGTGTCGCGAAAACCCTGAATAAGGCCAACGACACTTTGAAAGCGCAGGGTTTGCATGCGGGCTATCACAACCATGATGCCGAATGGAAGCCTGTCGATGGGCAGAAACCCATCGAGGTGCTGGCCGCCACCTTGGACAGGAGCATCATGCTGCAACTGGATGTGGGAACCTGCCTGGCTACCGGAAATGATCCCGTAGCGTGGATCAATCGGAATCCCGGCCGCATTCGCTCCATACATGTGAAGGACTGGGCTCCCCAGAAGGAATACAAGGTCCTGACAGGCGAAGGAATCTGTCCGTGGAGGAAGCTCTTCGCTGCTGCCGAAAAGACTGGCGGAGTTGAGTACTACCTGATCGAGCAGGAAGGCAGCGATTACTCCGAAATGGATACCGTGCAGCGGTGCCTGGCGGCATTCCGTAAATTGCATGGTTAAGCAAGCATTTACCGCAGAGGCGCTGAGACGCAGAGAAAAGCCTTCTTGATTTCCTACCTCCGCGCTACCCGCTGGCCCCAGCCTGATTAACGATTCGGGACTAGCGGATAAGGTAGGTGTTGACGTAGTCTACGAGATGCTTGCGGTGATGGGCGCGATAGTCAGGATAGTCTGAGCGGATCCCCGCGTCCTCTGCGCTGATGGCGATCCAGGCGCCGAGGACGTTAGCTGCTTCAAGAGTTCGGATATTCCGGATCGAAGGGTCGAGGTTCGCTTCGGTGAGCGCACCCGATTGGAGTTTGGTGCCGACATCGGCCAACATTGCGCGCAGTGCTGCGTGTTCTTCGGCGATGGTGTGGCGATAGCCGCTTGGCGTAACGACCGCATTCGCATCCGATCCGCCGGCAAGAATAAGCTGGTCCAGAACGCGAGCACCGTGAGCAACACGGTACTGCTGGTAAATGATCCAGGAAGACCGGCCATCCTGAGTGGACGCCGCGAGTTCCGGATCGACTCGAAGCGCGCCGTCCGGGGTGGTGAAGTCCGGCCGTGTGATCGCGGGTTTGACGATCTGATGGCCGGTACGCCGGGCCCATTGAATGAGCTCGGAAATTGGCGGGGTGCCGTAAGGTTCGGCGACGACAGCTTCCACGAACGTCTCGCGTGCGCCGATGGGATCGCCTGCCCGGAATAGCACATCGCCCCAATAGCGGTGTGCTGTTTCCCGGTCGGGGTCGATGGCGATTGCCTTTGCAAACCAGATGCCCGCGTGGGCCGTGTCCTGCATCCGGGAAAATGCGTCGCCCGCGCACACGGCGGGAACGTACCAGCTTGGATCGAGGGCTGCGGCTTTTACGTAGAGGCTGGCAGCGGCAGCCCAGTCCGATCGCCCGAAGGCAGCCTCGGCTTCGTTAAAAATAGCTTGCGCGTCCGGCGTGCCGTGGTAGGTGTACCCAACGGTCAGCGGTATGCCCGCTATGATGGCGCCCACCAACGTCTTTGTGTCGACACTGAGAGCAGTGCGAACGTACGCACTGTTGTCCCCGAGCGCCTGCGCGCGTTTGATTTCATTGATCGCCTGCAGGTGAATTTTCATCCGTTCGGCAGGATCGGAGAGGGTCGCTTCCTTGGCAAAGAGGCCTGCACCGTGGCGCTCGGCAAAGACGGCAACAGTCGGGTCCTGCCGGCAAAGGTCTTCATAGAGAGGCAGTGCCTCTAACGGTTTCTGGGCGAGGAACAGCGCGTTTGCTTGCTTCCGCTCGGATTCAAAGTTGGGCTCGTGTTGAGGTCCGCCCGATGAGGGAGTTTGAGGGGTGGCTTGGAAAGGGATGACGGAAGAAACGATTGCAAAGAAAATAAGCGCGAAATGCTTCATGCTTCGCAAAAACCTCCTCAGCCAGTGTCGCGCCACGCGGGGCCTCTTATAATATAAGCGTTAAGCAGTGTACAACTATACTTGGTTCTGGATGACTCCCCGCCCGCCGGGCGCAGTACCGGGACCAAGTTGCATTCCACAAAATTGCGGTGTCGGGGCGAGCGACGCTCGCCCTGTCGCAACGCCGGCATCCTGCTGGCACCGGGGATTCGGCCCCTTCAGGGTCGAATAATGTTGCGCGCACGTCTTTCCCGGGGGCGTTGCCCCCGGCTATTGAATTGCGCCTTTGCAGGACCTAGGAAGGTTGGCACAGCAGGGCAAGCGTAGCCCTCTGCGACTTTGGCGAATAGAAACCTGGGGACCGACCGCCCACGGGTTTCTACCATTCCGCGCATGGCATCAGAAGAACAGCTTGAGCGCGAATTGGACCAATCGAGGGTCGCGCGCTTGCATGACGCGGCCGAAGTCCGCGCCATCGGAAAGATTGCCGTCCGGAGCCATGAATTGCGCGTGATTCATGGCATCAAAAAACTCGCCGCGGAATTCCAGGCGTGCACGCTCCGCAATTTGAGTTTCCTTTTGTACTCCCACATCAAAGTTGTTGATGCCCGGCCCGCAACAGACCGACCGAGGCGCGCTGCCAATCGTGCCCAATGCCTGCGGTTGGAAAACGGAAGGATCGAAGAAGAGGTTCTTGGCACCGCGGGGGTTGGTCGTCCGGAACGGTTTGGCGATGTTGGGTTCGCCCGGATACTCGAAATCGTAGCTGTTCATCAGTTCCAAGTCGTCCGAGGAGGTAATGCGGATGGGAAAGCCGGTCTGAAACGACGTGATTCCGGAAATCGCCCAACCGTTTGCCACCTTACCCTTCCAGCCGTGTTTTGCGGGAATCGGGAGCTCCCACTGGTAGCTGTAAACCAGGCGGTTTCGCGCGTCGAAAAGGGACAAGGCCCAACTGCGGCGGATATCCAGCGGGTTGAGGACGTTTTCAAAGCTGGAAGCTTGATCGAAGGACTTGCTCCACGTATAGGAAGCGTGGAATTCCATGCCCTTGGAGAAACGCTTCTCCACCTGCACTTGCAAGGAGTTGTAATTGGAATTCGCGATGGTGTCTTCCGCAAAAATGCTGGAAAAAACGGGCACTCCGTCCGGGGGACATCCTGCCCCTGTCGTCGGTTGACAAAACGGCGAGGAATATTTTCGCAGGCCCACCAAGGTGATATCCGTCGGGTTGGGACCCGTAACCGATGGCACCGACCCATAGGGCAGGTGCAACGTCATGCCAGCCGGGATGCTTCCAGCCGGAAGAAAAAATGCACTGTCTTCCGTAAACGGACCACAGTCCTGCGTAGTCCCACCATCGGCGTTATAAATCTGGTCCAGATCAAGGCAAGTTTGCGGGTTGGAATAATTCAGGTCGTGGGTTGCGAGCAGCCGATGCCCCTGCGAACCCACATAAGCGACCTGCACGAGCAGGCTGGGGGTCACCTGGCGCTGAAGGTTGAAGTTATACTGAGCCGAATATTGTGACCGGAGATTCGGCTGAAACTGCCCATAGAGCTGGATGGGCCGGAATGCCGAGTAGTCCACGGGCTGCCCGCGCTGTGGATTAAGGATTCCCGTAAAGGGGTTGGGATTCACCGTTCCATTCTGGCCCACGAACGGGGTGTTAAACATGCTGTTCGAGAGGCTCGTGCTTCCACCAAAAGGCGGTTGGCCGCTGAACTGTTCCAACACCAGTTGCTCGATGGGGTTATAAAACAGCCCCCATCCCATGCGCACGCTGGTTTTGTCCGGGCCTCCGGTAAGCTTCTTGCGCCAGCCTGCATTCCAGGCGGGACTCCACGCCAGGCCCAGGCGAGGAGCAAACGCCCGGTAGTAGGTCTGTGTCAGGCCCTGTGGAACGCCCGCGTCCCCTTGCATGACCAAGCCTTGCGGAAATACGGATTCTCCCGGGCTGCCGGGACCGCAATTGTTTGATCCAAATACTCCCGCCAGGGGATTCCCCGCCGCAAGCTGGCAAGGGAAAACAGTAGAGTTCTGACCGGGCCGGAAGGTCTGCGTGCGTCCTCCGACGTCAGCGATGGGAGTATTCAACTCCCAGCGCAGGCCGTAATTCAGTGTCACGTTTGGACGCAGCTTCCAGCTATCTTCCGCAAAAAGGTAAAACGCCGTGGCGCGCACGTATTCGCGCTGCGCAGATCCCTGCAGGTAGTTATCGGGAAGTCCCAGCAGGTAATTGGGGATGAGGTTTGAATACCCCACATCGTTGGGTCCGCCCCCAAAGAAGTTTTCATTGCCGTTGGTGGAAAAATAGAGAGTCTGGTCAAACTCCTGACGGTCGAGGTCGACTCCGAACTTCAAGGTGTGGTTGCCCGTGACCTTGCTGAGGCTGTCCGCCGCCTGGAAGGTGTTTCCGAATTGGGGCAGTTCGCCTTCCAGATTGTTTCCGAAGGAGAAGCCGCCCGAAACGGTTACGAAAGGCACGCCCTCGTGGCCGGCTCCCAGATTTGGAGTGATGCCGACGCGCGGATTACTGGGATCGTTGAAACACTGGTCCGCAGGGACATTTACGCAGGAATCCTGCACCAGATTGGTGCGCTGGGGGTGGAGAAATCGTCCTTCGCCTTCCCGAAAAAAGGAGAAGCGGAGTTCATTCACCGTGGTCGCTCCAGAGGCCCAGGTGTGCGTCAAATTGAGTTGCTGAAATCGCTCGTTGCTCAGGTCGCCAAAACCCGGCAGGGCGGCGCCGCCCGCCTCAAACTTCGCGAACGGCTTTTGAATGTAAGCATCGTCGAAGTAGTAGTAGGCATTAAATTGCTGGTGGTCAGAGATCTTCTGGTCCAGGCGCATCGTCGCCTGGTCGCCGCGGTTGCGCTCCAGCGGCGAGGCCTGGTAATACTGCCCGCCGGAATTGGGCAGGGGCACGAACTGATTCATCAAATCGGCCGCGGTGGGATCAAAACAGCCGGCCGGAATGATGTTTCCGGGGAAAAGGGTGGCGTAGGCTGTCCCCCCCACAATGCTCGTCCCGGAATTCCCTTGCACCGCAGCCGCGCAACCGGGCCGCGCGCTGAGCGCCTGGGCGAGGTAATCATCCGTCAGCGTTCCGCCAAATTGGGGGCCGGAGGAAAAATCCCCCTGCCTCTCAGCTTCTGTCGGAACTGCCACGGTGGCGGAAGGAATTCCCTGATGGATGCGCCGGCCTTCATACGACAAAAAGTAGAAGGACTTGTCCCGCTGGATGGGTCCGCCCAGCGTTCCGCCGAACTGGTTTTGCTTGAAGTCCGGCCGCGGGCCTTCAAAGAAGTTGCGCGCGTTCAGGTGCTGGTTGCGCAGGAATTCAAGAACATTCCCATGCACCGTGTTGCTGCCCGACTTGGTGACGACATTCACCACGGAGCCGGAGTTGCGGCCAAACTCCGCGTCGAACGTGCTGGTCATCACCCGGAATTCTTCAATGGAATCGGGTGAGGGCTGGATGGCGGGCAGATTGGCGAACTGGTCGTTGGCGTCTCCCCCATTTACGGTGTAATTGTTGGAGCGACCGCGACCGCCATTTACTGAGACCACGCCCGCCTGGTCACTGCCGTAGAACAAGTCGGAGCCCAATTGCGACTGCACTCCGGGCTGCAACTGAAGCAACTGGTACGTGTCGCGCGCGTTCAGCGGAAGCTGCGTCACCTCACGGTCGGAAACCACGGCGCCCATTTGCGTGTTGGTGGTTTCGAGCAGGGGCGCGGCGGCCTCCGCAATGATCACCTGCGCCAGCGTGCCCAGTTCAAGGCCCGCGTTGACCAGCGTCACGTGGCCGATTTGGACTTCCACGTCCGATTGCCGGTACTGCTGAAACCCCGCAGCCTGCACTACGACCGTGTATCGGCCCACAGGGAGAGCAGGGAAAACATAGGCGCCCTCGGCATTGGTCTGAGTAGCACGACTAGCGTTGGCCTGCGTAAGAATTGCTGAAACCTGTGCCCCGGGAATAACCGCGCCCGAAGGGTCCTCCACCGTGCCGCGGATGGTGCCTGTCGTCTGCGCCCAAGCACCGCCAACAGCCGCAAAAATCAACACGTTGAACAGAAGTAGACGGTGAAGCAGGTATCTTTTCAATATAGTTTCTCCATAGGCCGGGCAGTTCCCGGAGGGTAACAGGGTCACGATGCTGTCGACCGGTGTGTTATCGCGTAACATGCGGCGAATCGCAAAGCTTGTCAAGAAAAAATCCATGCTTTTGGGCCCGCGGCGAACTTTTTTTTCGCGACGAGGATTTCACCCCGCTCCCGGAGCCCCCGGCGCTCCTCGCAACTCCGGAAATTCTGGTTTTCTGGGCGGCATTTTTGCGACTCATCGGGCAGGTGTGACAAAATTGAGGGAAGGCGGCCTCCGTTCGCGCTAGAATGGGTCGCGACCTGGTATTCAGATTAATTTGGAGGAAAACGTGAATCCTAAAGCCAGTACACGGTTCGGCCACGCAGGACGACTGAGCCTCATTCGAGCACTTCTAATTTTGTGCGTAGTGTTGCTCGGGGCGCTTCCCGCAGCAGCGCAAACCGACGTTTCCGGTTTCTGGGTGCTAAACGTACCCACCGGCGACGGCAACTTCATGAAGACTTTCTTCGATCTCAAGCAGTCCGGCGATCAGATAACCGGCAGCGCGTGGGTCCGGGAGAGAAAATTTGCGATTAGCGAAGGGAGTATTGGCGGCGGAAAATTGCACCTCGCAGTCAAATTATCGTCTCGGGACCCGCAGCGTCAGGCTGTTTACGAAGGCACGGTCCAAGGGGAAAAGTTCCGGGTGGTGGTGCACAATCCGGGCGGAAGTGTGGCTGTGGGTATTGCCGAACGGACTACCCCGGACGCGATGGCGCCTCCGCCCCGGCTACCCCTCCCGGCTCTGCATGACGTACGCGAAAACAGCCTGGCCCTTGCGCCTCCGATGGGCTGGAACAGTTGGAATAAGTTCGCCGGCCGCGTGGATGACGTGACCGTGCGTACCATGGCCGATGCGATGGTCGCCAGCGGCATGCGCGACGCGGGCTATACCTACATCAACATCGACGATACCTGGGAGGGCTCTCGCGACGCGCAAGGCAACATCACCGGCAACCTGAAGTTTCCCAATATGAAAGGTCTAGCCGATTACGTTCACTCCAAGGGGTTGAAGATTGGCATCTACTCATCACCCGGTCCGCAAACGTGTGCTGGTTATGAAGGCAGCTACGGCCACGAGGAGCAGGACGCCAAAACCTACGCCGCCTGGGGTTTCGATTACCTCAAGTACGACTGGTGCAGCGCGGGCAGTATTTACCAGGATTCAGACCTGCAACCCGTCTATCAGAAAATGGGTGATGCCCTGCTGGCGAGCGGACGCCCCATCGTTTTCAGCCTGTGCGAATACGGGCATGGCGACGTTTGGAAGTGGGGAGCAAAAGTGGGCGGCAACCTTTGGCGCACCACCGGGGACATCAACGATTCCTGGCAGAGGATGGACGAAATTGGTTTCAGCCAATTTGAGATCGCATCCTACACTCAGCCCAGCCACTGGAACGATCCCGACATGCTGGAGATTGGAAACGGCGGCATGAACGCCGACGAATACCGCACTCACATGAGCCTGTGGTCGTTGCTGGCCGCTCCCCTGCTGGCGGGAAACGATTTGCGCTCGATGAGTGAGGAAACCAAATCGATTCTGATGAACACCGAGGTCATTGCCATTGACCAGGACCCCACCGCCCAGCCCGTGAAGAAGATCTCGGAGCAAGGCCCGTTGGTTGTGGCGGCACGGCTTCTAATGCATCAAAATCAGGCTGTGGGACTGTTCAATCGGAGCAATGCCGCGGCCAAAGTCAGCGTTACGTGGAAGGAACTTGGCATGCACGGCAAGCTGCAAGTGCGCGATCTGTGGGCACACAAAGACCTGGGAAAAATCGCGGATCAGTTCTCCGCCCAAGTGCCCGCGCATGGAGTCGTGCTGATTACGGTGAGCCATTAAAAGCAGGAGCTGGTGGTTAGGGGTTAGTGGCTAGTGCGTCGGACGAAGTGGTTTGTGACCACGGATGGGTCCCACTGCTTAGTAGGTAAAGGCGCGAAGCTGTTGTGCGGCTGCTTACTGCCGCTGTTTTACCAGCCAGTTCGCTGAGTAGGAATTCTGCTGGCCAATCCGCCGCCACATTTTCCTCGTGAGCCAGAAAGCTACCACAGTAGCGCGGACCTGTTTCTTAGGTCCGCGCTACGACCTCCCCGCATCTTGCTCTTGCGCATTACGCCGGTTCGGTAAAGAATAGCCGTTCGCAGTCATTTCGTTTTCAAACAATGGAAATGCAAAGCCGCGTCCGCACGGGCGGTTTTGCGCAAGCCCGCCCGACCCCACATCGGCGATGGGCACTACTTTGTGAAGGATCCCAAAATGCGAATCAAAGCAAAGCTGATTGCCCTGTTCCTCGCACTATTGGCAGTAGCTTTGATATCACCACCTGCTGATGCGGCAATCGCGCCGGCAGAAGTGGATAGCCTGGTAAATGGATTCCCCACCCTGGATGAGCTGGAAACGCACCTGGGGCTCGCGACGGCGTCCGGTGGCGGTGAAGTCAATCCGCCAGCGCGGGTCCATGCAGATTCCGGGAATACAGAGGGCGCCATCTACCCGGTGAGCGCCCGATGGTTCACCGCCCCTCAATCCGCCACGCGGTTCAGCGCCTCAGCCACAACCCCCAATGCCGAACCGGGCGAGAAGCCCCTGGCATTGATGCTGGCCCAGATCGATCAGGCGCAAAGGGACGCTGAGGCCATCGGCACGCAAATCAAGAGGCAGAACGACCTTCCCATTAACAAGTATTTGCTCGACCGCTGGACCGCCTTCGCCCGAACAGAATACGGCACGGATGTCACCGGACTATTCGTAAATGGCATCGGTATCGGCTCATTCGAACAAACCTTGCGGCAGAGTTATGGGGTAAGTTACACCTTGCCTGTTCTCCAGCGATATTCCCACAGCACCAAGTGGACCCGGTTGCTCAGCGGATGGACCGTCAGCAGCAGCGCCGGCGTCATGCCACTGATCAACCCGACATTGCAGGTCCAGCAACTACTCAACAACCTTTCGTTCACCTGGTCGGTGGCGGTCAACTATGACATTTCCGGCGCGACGCTGCGCAAACTGCAGGACCGGCAGTACTCCCAGGAAGTGGACTTTGGTAAGGCGGCATCCAGGGCCGTGTCAACGCGCGATGAATTACTCAAAAGGATGGCGCTTCGCCTCGATGCGATGTCCGCCAACCGGCCTGCCCGCGACACTCGCGTGACCTCTTTGCGGGAATTGTATCCGCAGTTTGAGCTCTATCAGGCAAGGTATGAGCAAGCCACATCCTGTGACGAGCGCATGGAGGATTTCTTCACGCTGAAAGGTCTGGCGCTCAGCCTGCTGACCATGGCCGGCTACGATCGCGCGGACAACTCGGGGAGCAATCTGTTGCAAACGTGGAAAAGGGCGCGGTTCCAGGGTTGCGGAAGAACATAATCGGCTGGTGACTTTTCGCTACGATCGAATTTGCCCGAATACGGTTTGCATAAAAGGATTGAGGAGGTTATTCATCTCTTTGTTTCCGAGGTGACCCCCTCACCCGTCCCGCCCCGGCTGATGAAAACGCCGGTTGCGGTCCACCC
>CAYTMD010000195.1:0-11215 GCA_964438685.1 uncultured Acidobacteriota bacterium | reverse complement strand
GAATTCGTCAGGGAAGCGCAGGCCCTCGGGGTTCAAGACCCGTTCCTGGTCCAGAACCACAACATTCTCCAGCGAGCCGCCCTTGACAAGCCCACTCTTCAGCAACATTTCAACTTCGGCGAGGAAACCGAAAGTCCGGGCAGGAGCAACATCGTTTTCATAAGAACCGGCGCTGGGAGTAAAGTCCATAGTCTCCGCGCCGATGATGGGGTGGGGAAAAGAGATCGAATAGCTGACGGCAAAGGTATCCGCAGGGTAGACCGCAATCCTTTTGGAGCCTTCCACCAACTCCAAGGGTTTCAGTATCTTGGCATAGGTCCGGCGTGCACGCTGCGGACGCAGGCCGGCCTGGCGGATCAGCTTTACGAAGGGCAGGGCACTGCCGTCCACGATAGGAAGTTCCAAATTGTTGATTTCCACAACGGCGTTGTCCACTCCCAGTCCAGCCAGCGCCGAAAGCAAGTGCTCCGTGGTGGAGATCAGGACGCCCTTCTTCATCAAACTGGTGGCGTAACTGACGCGGGCGACATGACGGGATTGAGCCTCGATGGTGAAGCCGTCAAGGTCCGTGCGCTTAAAGACGATTCCCGAATGGGCAGGAGCAGGGCAGATCCGCAGGTTGACAGTAACCCCTGTGTGGAGACCAATTCCCGATAGACACACTTCTGACGCAAGAGTATGTTGTTGACCCAAAGTCCCTCCCCGACGCAAGTCACCCTATGTGCAGCTAAAGGTCCATGTCAATGTTAAATGGTAATGTATTATAATGCTATAAGTTACGAGAATTTTGTAAAACAATTGATAGGGTGGGGTGTGGTAATAGTACAACAGATCAAGAGGATTGTAGTGTCCCAGCTACCGCAAAGTCGGGCTTCGTGTCGTTGAGCTTGGTATCAGTACCCTTGCTGCTTGGGAGACGCTGAGCGCTGTGTAATAGGATAAAATACCTTACAATCGTTTGTTCATAATCCCTTGCCGCATTAAGACAATTCCGAAATCGAGTCACAATAATAACTTGATGGGGCCGACGTATGACTTCGGGTTGCGGTAGAATGCCAATCTCAGTCACTTGACCGCTAGGAGGATCGTTTGCCCCAGACCGCCAATAAGCTCTTTCTCATCGATGCCATGTCGTTGGTATTTCGCGCCTTCTTCGCACCCATGCAAATGGCATTGGTTTCGCCCAGCGGCATGCCCTCCAAAGCCATCTATATCTTTGTCCGCACGATCCGGAAGTTGCTGAGGGACCATCAGCCGGAGCATATCGCGGTGGCTTTCGACCTTGCAGCCCCCACATTTCGCGACAAGCTCTTTGAAGAATACAAAGCCAACCGGCCGGAGTTCCCGGAGGACCTGGCCGTGCAGCTTCCGTATGTGAAACGATTCTGTCGCGCCATGGGTTTGCCATTGGTCGAGCTTGAAGGATTTGAGGCCGACGACTTGATTGGCACATTGTCTCGGGCCGGTTCCGCCCAAGGTGCCGAGGTCTTTATCGTGTCGGGTGACGAAGACCTGTTCCAGTTGGTGAACGATCGAGTGCGTGTGCTGAAGCCCTCGCGAGCAGGAAGCGACGGCGAAACCTTGTGTGACGCAATAAAGGTGAAGGAGATTCTGGGCGTTGAGCCTGGCCAGGTGGTTGATTGGCTCGCGCTCACAGGCGATCCCAGTGACAACATTCCGGGAGCCCGCCCGTTGCCCGGCCACGAGCCGCAGATGGCGGAAAGCGGAAAGAAGCGCAGCTACATTGGTCCCAAGGGAGCCACGGACCTGATCCAGCAATTTGGCACGCTGGACAAAGCGTTGGAGAATTACGAACAGGTCAAGAAACAAAGTTACCGCGACGCCCTGCGCGACTTTCGCACCGAAGCGCTGCTGAGCCGTGACCTGGCCACGATTCGCACCGACGTTCCCGTGGAAACATCCCTGGAGCAATTACAGGTAAAGCCTCTGGATGTAACGGAACTTACGGCACTCTGCCAGGAACTGGGTTTCTCCTCGCTCTTGCGCGAATTCCTGGAAGAAGCACCAGCTCCTATGGAAGCCGCGGTGGAATCGGAGGAACTCGCGACGCCAGTGGCCGTTGAGCGATGGTTGCGGTCGGCTGAGCCCGGCGGATTGCTGGCACTGGCGATGAGCATAACAGGCGATGAAGGCTTTGCCGGTGCGCTAACCGGACTGGGAGTGGCAGATGGCCAGCGGATCGCCACGGTCGCGGTGGGGGGCTTGGGGAATTTGGTCTCCGTGCTCGCGCCGGTTCTCGCGGACCGGTCGCGCCGCAAGGCCGCACACAATTCCAAACTCCTGCAACTGCTGCTGATGAAGCAGGGGATTACCCTTGCGGGCGTGGCCGATGACACCATGCTCTATTCTTACTTGCTGGAGCCGCTGGCCTCCAGTCACGCGCTTGCCGATGTGGTATTGCGGCGGCAAAGCAGGAAGATCAGTTCATCGCTGGCGGAAGCCGCGGGTCGCATCCATGAACTCAGTGAGTTGCTCCGTCCGGAAATCGTGCGCGAGGAGTTGCAGAACCTCTATACCGAAATTGAGCTGCCACTCGCCGCGGTGCTGGCCGAAGTTGAGGCTGCGGGCGTGCGCGTGGACGCGGAAATCCTCTCTCGAATGTCAGGAGAATTCGATAAGGAATTGACCACGCTCACGCACCAGATTTACGATTTGGCCGGAGGTGCGTTCGACATCGATTCGCCCCGGCAATTGGGCGAGATTCTATTCGAAAAGCTCAAGCTCCCGGGTGGCAAGCGTCTGAAGAAGAGCGGGCAATATTCCACGGACGCCGCCGTGCTGGAATTGCTTGCCGAGAAGCACGATCTGCCGCGCAAGATCATCGACTACCGCACCCGCGCCAAGTTGAAGTCCACTTACATTGACGCGCTGCCTAAGTTTATCCAACCGGAAACCAGTCGCCTGCACACGACCTTCAACCAGACCGTGGCGCGCACCGGGCGACTCTCCTCATCCAATCCCAATCTCCAGAATATTCCCGTTGGCGATGAGTTCGGATTGCGCATCCGTTCCGCTTTCGTCGCCGCCCCCGGCTGCCAGTTGATTTCCGCGGATTACTCGCAGATTGAACTCCGCGTGCTCGCCCATCTTTCCCAGGACCCAACGCTGATCGAAGCTTTTACGCGCGATGAGGACATTCACTCGCGCACGGCCATGGAGATCTTCGGCGTGCCGGCCGGTCTTCAGAACCATGAACACCGGCGCATGGCCAAGGCCATCAACTACGGAGTGATCTACGGCCTCAGCTCGTTTGGTTTGGCAGGACGCACGGGTACTAGCCGAACCGAAGCGCAGCGCTACATTGATGCCTACTTTGAGCGCTATGGCAAAGTGAAGGAATATCTTGACGGCTTGGTGGAGCAGGCTCGTGTCACGGGCCGCGTGCGCACGGCGTTTGGCCGGTTGCGGCCCATGCCGGAAATCAACAGCTCGGATGTGCAGGCTCGCAATCGTGCCGAACGCGAGGCCATGAACACGCCGCTTCAGGGAACTGCCGCGGACCTTATGAAGCTGGCGATGGTGAAGGTTCAGGCGCGACTGAAGCGGGAACAAATGCAGACGCGGATGATCCTGACTGTGCATGACGAACTGGTTTTTGAAGCGCCGGACGCGGAACTCGACAAGGCGCAGCAAGTTGTGCGGGAGGAGATGGAGGGAGCGTATCCGATGCGTGTGCCACTGAAGATTGATTTGGGCGTGGGGCAAAATTGGAAAGAGGCAAAGTGAGCCAGGGGAACTTGTACGAACTCCTTGTGGGATACGGTGCGAATAAGGGCTGCTCGGTGGGAATCGAGACACCCGAGGGACATATTGTCAGCTATGGCGATCTCGATGCGCATTCCGCGCGCCTGGCTAATTTACTGACATTTTGTGGAGTTTTGCCGGGCGACCGCGTTGCTGTCCAAGTGGAAAAGTCCTCTCAGGCAATTTGTCTGTACCTCGCGTGCCTGCGTGCCGGCGCGGTCTATCTGCCGATCAACACCGCTTACACGGACGAAGAAACCCGCTATTTCCTGGATGATGCCCAGCCCAAGGTGGTGGTCTGCACGCCGAACCGGTCGGAGGACATCTCGCGCCTGTGCATCCGCCACGGTATTGCTCACGTTCTCACTCTTGGCCCGGCCGGGGAAGGGAGCTTGATGGCGAACAGCCTCCCGCTTGCGGCGGATTTCCCCACTGTGGCGGTCTCTTCAACCGACGTTGCGGCGATTCTCTACAGTTCGGGAACGACCGGCAAGCCCAAGGGAGTGATGCTGACCCACGGCAATCTTGCCTCCAATGCCGCGGCCCTGGTGCAGGCGTGGGGATTCACCAGCGCGGATGTGCTCCTGCACGCTCTGCCGATTTTCCATGTGCACGGATTATTCGTTGCCTTGCACTGCGCTCTGATGAGCGGGGCGCGCATGTTGTTTCTTCCGCAGTTTGATGCCGCGAAGGTCTGTTCGCTGCTTCCCCGCGCGACGGTTTTCATGCGCGTACCCACCTACTACACGCGCCTGCTGGCCCACCCGCGATTAACCGGGGAAGTTACCGCGGGAATGCGGCTGTTCACTTCCGGATCGGCGCCGCTGCTGCCGGACACATTTGCCCAATTCCGCCAGCGCACGGGCCACGCGATTCTGGAACGTTATGGATTGACGGAAACGGGGATGAACACTAGCAATCCGCTCGATGGGCCGCGCCTGCCGGGCACCGTGGGTTTGCCGCTTCCCGGCGTGGAGGTGCGCGTTGCAGGCCCGGAGGATCAACCCCTCGCGGCGGGCGCCGTGGGAGAGATCCAGGTCCGCGGCCCCAACGTCTTTGCCGGATACTGGCGAAGGCCGGAGCTGTCGGCTGTTTGCTTTACCCCGGACGGTTTCTTCCGGACCGGCGACTTGGGACGGATTGACGCCGATGGCTACGTGTCCATCGTAGGACGCTCCAAAGATTTGATTATCACCGGCGGATACAACGTCTATCCCAAAGAGGTTGAGGACTGCATTGATCGCCTTGTGGGCGTGCAGGAGTCGGCGGTGATTGGCATGCCTCACCCCGATTTTGGCGAGGCGGTCATGGCGGTGGTTGTTCCTCGTGCCGGGGCCACGGTTAAAACCGGGGCCATCAAGACCCGCCTGCGGGGCCGCTTG
Source organism: uncultured Acidobacteriota bacterium (assembly GCA_964438685.1). Taxonomy (GTDB): domain Bacteria; phylum Acidobacteriota; class Terriglobia; order UBA7540; family UBA7540; genus Bog-366. The sequence continues at coordinate 6,068 of CAYTMD010000195.1, read as the reverse complement.
GCGAATTATAAACTCCCCAAGCTTAGTGTGTTAACCAAAGAGTTGCCGCGCAACGCCATGGGGAAAGTGCAGAAGAACCGGTTGCGAGAGGAGTTCCTGCCGCACTGGCAGGAGTTTGTCAGAAAGACCCAAAAATGACAGGTTCGTAGCGCTGGCATCTTGCCGGCACCGGAAAATGCCGCCAAGATGGCGGCGCCACGTTGTCCAGCCAATTACTACGAACACCATGGAGAGTTAAGGATTAGCCCGGACTTCTTGCCAGCCCTGGCGATTCCCGTTGGGCAACTGATGAGTCAAGCCCCAAAGGGGCGTACTAACATAGCCCAGGCCAACGGCCTGGGTTTTGAGGATCAGGCGGTACGCTAAGCCCTGAAGGGGCGCACTGAGCCCCTCCGCAATTTCCTTCCCGACGACTACCCGTCGCAGGGGGTGAATCGTCGCTTCGTAGATCACCCCTTCAGGGCTCGGCCCGAAAACAATCCTTTGACTCACGCAAAGACGCCAAGACGCAAGGATCGCAAAGAATAAAGGCTTTGTTTTTTTGCGCCTCTGCGGCTTTGCGCCTTTGCGTGAAATGTTCTTGCAGGAATGTTTCACAGCTTCACGGCGGGCGGGACCCCGATTCATCAGGGAGGGCTGCCCGCGCTACATGATGGCGCCGCCACATGGCGTCGTTGCTGGTAGCCACCCACTCAGCTTGTCGTGCGTGGGTATTCGTGCGCGGGGGCAAGACTTCTGCTAAAATCCGCCCCGCAGGAGGGTTTCACTGGCTGCTCATGAAAGCTTGCCCCGCTTGCCAAAGTACTTACCCGGACGATTTTTCCCTCTGTCCACGAGACGGCGCTCCCCTCACCGCCCAAGTCACGGAGACCGAAGCGCAGCTTGCCGCTGGACTCTCCCGCCGTTTTCGTCTTGTCCGCCGACTGGGCAAGGGCGGTATGGGTACGATTTTCCTCGCTGAGCAGACCGCGGTGGGCAACCGTCCGGTGGCGCTCAAGGTCCTGAGCCGCAAGCTGCTGGATGACCCCGACTTTCTGCTGCGCTTTCAGAACGAAGCGGCTTCCACGGGCCGCATTCATCACGCGAACGTCGTCACCATTTACGAATCCGGCCAGGCCGATGACGGCACGCCCTACATCGCCATGGAGTTTCTGGAAGGCGAATCTCTCCGCGAGGCCCTCGCGCGGCGGGGCGCGCTTCCTGTACCCGAGGTTGCGGAAATTCTCCAGCAAGCGGCGCGAGGACTGAACGCCGCGCACAAGCTGGGCATCATTCATCGCGACCTCAAACCCGATAACATCTTCCTGACCTATCCCGACGACGACTCTGTAGCGCCGGTGTCTCCAACCGCGAGCGCGCCGGTGTCCCCACCGGCCCCGGCCGTAGCGCTGGCGTCCCCGCCGGCACAGGAAGAAGGCGCGGTGGCGCCCACATCCCCACCGGCGACCGTTCAGGTGAAAATCGTTGATTTCGGCATCGCCAAGCTGCGTGAGTCCGGCATGCACACGCAGACCGGCACAGTGCTCGGCACCCCCGCATACATGTCCTTCGAGCAGGCCTCCGGTATGAGGAGCGATGAACTGGATGCGCGCTCCGACGTTTACTCGCTGGGCGTGGTGGTGTACGAAATGCTCACCGGCCGCACGCCGTTTCATTCCGACACGCCGGTCGGATACCTGCGCATGCACATGCAGGAAGACCCACCGCCATTCCACACCGTCAAACCGGACCTCCCCGCGCTGCCCCAACTCGAAAGCGTGGTGATGAAGGCCCTCGCCAAAGACCGCAACCAGCGCTACAGCTCGGTGTTGGAATTCGCACGCGAACTAACAAGCGCCGCTCAACCTTCGCCCGCGGCCCAATCGCCGGTCACGATTCCTCCAACCCGAATCGTGCCGGTGCCTGTGTTGGCCAAACCGCGGCATATCCCGGTCGTCACAGAGAGACCAAGCTGGGTCAAACACGTCGTCTTTGGCTTGCTTCTGCTTATCGTCATCGCGGGCGGGATTTGGTATTTCTCCCAGCCGGCGCCGCAGCCGGCACCGAATGCGCCGGGCCGGCCTTCAGAGACGGCTAAATCCCAGGAAGCCCCTGTCGTTCGCGTCCCGTTCGTAGGATGCAGTTCGGACGGTCAAACTGGGCCTGTGCCAGCGCCAAAGGGCGACGAAAAGGTAGTGCAGATAGATGCGAGGGCAGCCCAAAGGCTCGCGTATTATGAAGCCGCTGATTATGGTGTCCTAGCACCACGTGGTTGGTATTGCTTTGGAACGTATGGCTCGAACGCCTCTAACTTGTACGTTGCGCCCGAACCCATCAAGGGAGATGATTTATTCTCTACAACCTGGGGCGGATTTACCGGACCAGCCATTCAAGCCTCTGAAATAAGCGGAGAGACATCGGGGAGACTTGAAGTTGCTCGTGTTATTGCGCGGGTATTCCCGGCTCAGAAGGCGTTCGTGCAGAGTGTAATCAAAGAGGGGATTGAGCCAGCAAGCGGTTTTCCGTTTGGGCCTTACCCGAATGATAAGTTGATCTTTCAAAGCGACCGGATCGTTGAGTATCAATCGCCTCCTCTTTCAGAGGGACTTGGCACGATAAGTAGCTTACGAGCTAACGACTATCCTATTAACGTTGTTGCGATTCTGCAGGGTCAAGCGCCTGACCTGCTACTTCTAACGGTGCGATTACCGCCTGACATGAATGACCTCACGTCACATATCATTCAGCAGATCGAACGAGATAACGCAGCAAGCCTACCTGGGAAGTAAGTACATTGAACAGCCAACAGGAAAGCAATGTGGCTTCCATCCGCAAGGGAGGGGTAGCGGCGCACCCCGTCCAGATTGACGACGCGCCGTTGCTGCCGAGGCATCGAGCATGAGAAAATCCTACGGTGAGGACCGCCCTGATTGCTACCCGCTCACAGTGGTCCGCACCGTAAGGAGGTAGTGACCCTTTGAAGCGAATAGATGGGCTTGTCACCGAGTATCAGGCATCAACCGCCGAAGAATTCTGGGAAGTTCTTTCTCCCCAGAAATATCTATTTGGACCTCTTGACGAACCTATCTTTCGAGGCCAAGCGAATGAGGCATGGGCTCTCGAACCATCCATACTTCGAAAAACGAGACATCCAATCTATGATTTTCCTCTATTCAGGTCGAGCCCAGAAAAGTCGGATGAGCGTATATTTGTGGAGATTCATGCTCTACGCACATTTGCCCGTTATTGCGATTCTACAGGCTTGCGAATACCTGGCGACTCTGAAGAGTTCAGAAAAAGATACCTTAATCCTACAATGATGCTGGATTCATTTGTATTGCAAAAAAAGATCAGGCCGTCAGATAAGGATTCCGAGAGACACATTTGGCCATCAGATAAGTATTTCTATATCATGGCACTGGCTCAACATTTTGGCCTTCCGACTAGGTTGCTTGATTGGAGCCATAGTTCTTACATAGCCGCATACTTTGCGGCGTCAAGCTGCCTGGAAGAAAAACTCGTGGATGGCAGACTAGCTGTTTGGGCTTTGAAAACTGCGAATAGCAAATCTACTTTGAAGAATGTAAGAATCGTTCAAGTTCCCGGGAGTAACAACGTCAATGTGGCAGCCCAGCGTGCACTGTTTACGTTGCTGATGCAGGAATATAAGAGGGGAGATCGCTTCAAAGAGCCGCACTGCCTCGATGACTATGTCGTTTCTTGCAAAAGCCACAACTTGGCAAAGATCACTTTGCCCGTGCTGCACGCACCAAAGATAATTGACCTTTGTGAAAAATACGGAGTGACGGCGGCCACATTGTTTCCTGGTTTCTCTGGGGCAGCGAAAGCCACGCGCGATTCCCTCGCCTGTTTGTCGAAATCTGAATGGTCGGACGGCCGAGATATCAAGGCTCAAACGCTGCCGGCCTATATTGGACCGTCAACTTAATCGCGGGTGGCGCATACATTGGTTTGTATGTATGCGCCCCACGAACCCGGGCAACATCTCTGTCACCGCGTCCGATCCGTGGCCGGTTCGGGCTTCAGTAGCACAGGCACTCCTGCCTGTGTTCGATGCATGGAATGCATCAGCTTTGGACACAGGCAGGAGTGCCTGTGCTACCCGCGACCCCAGCTTGTTCTTACACTAGTATCATGCTAGCATGATACTAGGAGAATACAATGGCAACACTCTACGTGCAGAACGTCCCCGACGGTCTCTATGAGGCGCTCCGCCGACAGGCGCAACAGAATCGAAAATCCATTGCGGCGGAAGTGGTGTCTCTTCTCGAACTAAACGTGCCCACTCCGGAAGAACTGAAGTTGCGCCGGGATTTTCTTCGGCAAGCGCGGCGGCTCCAGTTGCGCAAGGGTCCCGCCGCCGGCCCCTTCCCCTCCAGTGAGGAAATGCAGCGCGAGGACCGGCTACGATGACCCAGTTCGTGATCGATGCCAGCGTGGCGGTGAAGTGGTTTCTCCCGCCGTCCGGCGAGCCGCTGGCAGTTGAGGCGTTACGATTGCTCGCCGGGTATGCCAAAGGTCAATCCCGGTTCGCGGTGCCGGACCTGTTCTGGGCGGAGTGTGCCAACATTCTTTGGAAGGCGGTCAGGCAGGGCAGGTGGACTCGCCATGCGGCGGAGAAAGCGATTCTAGCCCTTAAGGATCGCAGCTTCCCCACGACCTCTTCGCACGACTTGCTGGAAGAAGCGTTCAGCATCGCCGCCACCTTCGATCGTACGGTTTATGACAGCCTCTACGTAGCGCTCGCGGTCCGCTTGAAGGCCAACATGGTAACCGCAGACGAGCGCCTGGCCAACGCCCTTGCCGCACACTTACCCGTGAAGTGGCTCGGGGCCGTGTAACGGTTTCCTGACCTTCGGCGTGGCGCCCCACGAACCCCGTAAGCATCTTTGTCACCGCGTCCCATCCGTGGCCGGTTCGGGCTTCAGTAGCACAGGCACTCTTGCCTGTGATCTACGCATGGAATGCATCAGCTTTGGACACAGGCAGGAGTGCCTGTGCTACCCGCGAACACGAATAGGTCATTCCCTCTCATTTGAGTAAATTGGAGCTATAGACCTGGCAGCAGGGGGGCGGTAAACTGAGTTGGATTGTGAAAGGTGAAGGAAGGGAACCTCATGGCCATCGCTCTGAACTTGCCACCCGAGGTGGAAGCGAGTTTGGCAGCCCAGGCGCGAGCACTCGGCTTGCAACTCAATTCCTATGTCCAAACCTTGCTCGAACAGCAGGCTGGCATGGGGCGGGCGGAGCAAACCCTAAACCTGGAGCAATTTGATGCCGAACTCGATGCGCTCGCCCGGGGCTCCGATAAACTCCATTACCTTCCGCCTGCGGCTCTGACCCGTGAGAGCTTCTACCAGGACCACGATTAATGCCCGGCTTAATGTACCTGGCTGATACCAACATCCTGTTGCGCCTCATCAAATCGAACGACCCGGAATTTCCGCTGGTTCGCCGGGCTGTCCACGCACTCAAGGCGCGCGGCGAACGACTCTGCTAGGTCCCCCAAAACATCGTTGAGTTCTGGAACGTCTGCACCCGGCCACCCGGCAGGAACGAATATGGCCTCTTGCCGAGGGAGGCGGATGAACGCGCCCAGCGAGTCGAACGCGCATTCACCCTGTTACCCGAAAACGAACTCATCCACCCTGAATGGCGGCGTCTGGTATTGGGTCATGCGGTCTCGGGAGCGCAGGTACATGATGCGCGATTGGTCGCCGCGATGCACGTCCACGGGGTCACCCATCTGCTTACCTTAAACGTTCGTGACTTCGCGCGCTATCCCGGTATCACGGTTGTGCATCCACAAACCCTTTCGTAACAGCGGGTAGCCATCTCTGTGGAGTTCTGACTGTGGACTCTTCCCGGGATAGACAATGTGCGCGGCTGGCGCCCCGAGGCCTCGGGGCGCCCCACGAGTAGGGGCAACATCTCTGTCACCGCGGAATGTCCGTGGCAGGCAACCGGTGGTCGAGGCGGCGGAAGTGACCCCTCATCCGGCCCGCGACGGCTGGTGAGAACGCCTGTCGCGGTCCACCTTCTCCCCTCGGAGAAGGAAACAAATCCTT
>CAYTMD010000194.1:0-11251 GCA_964438685.1 uncultured Acidobacteriota bacterium | reverse complement strand
GCGCGTCGCGCAGCACTTAAAAGGAGTTTTTCCGCTACCCACAAAGCGCTGCCTTTTGAAATCTCAATATGTGCGTACAAATGGGCCAACAAATTAGGACCGCGCACCGCTGGACGTGCTTTCCCCCTAAATCTATAATTCCCCCATACCACCTCAGGGGTGGATTGATCTTGAGAGGCACCTTGATGCGTAATATAGGCAGATTCGCGACTCCGGGGAACGCACCGTTGCGGGTGGCGGCTTTGCTGGCACTGATTTTGTTCGCCTGGCCGGCCAGCTTGAGGCTGAATGCGCGCCCGCAGGCGTCACTGCAGGCGGTCACCGACCAGATTACTTACAACGTCGGGGAGGAAGTTTGGCTTAGGATCATTCCACCTTCGCAGTTGGAAGCTCACACCGGGGATAGCTATCACTTTGCCGTGCGGTATCAGGGTGAAACCAAAGCGCTGGCTGACCGGTTGTTACTTGGGGGCAAGATGCTACCCGCGTTACCCCCTTCCGCCAGCTACCGGTCGCTATGGAAGGTGCCGCTCAATGCTCGCGCGGGAAGATACGACATTGACTTGCGTGTGGAAGATCCCAAATCGAAACAGGTTATTCAGGATATCCCCCGCATCTGTTCCTTTGTGATCCATCGCCAGGTGGTTCAAATTATTTCAGCAGAGGTCGGCAAGTCCAACTTCACACCGGGGGATGTAATACCTTGCAATCTGAAATTTGAGAACCACAGCGACCAGTCTCTCCATGGACTCCGCATTGAGTTCTCCGAGCGCTACTGGCCTTGGATCGCGCAGCAGACCCAAAAGGTTGGCACTGACATCACCACATTGGAAAGTGAATTCAACCTCCTGCCGCATCAGCGAACCAGCTTCAGTGCCTCCGCCTGCACAGTAGCCCGGAATGTTGATCAACCAACCATCAAGCAATATGCTGCCGTGGTCTGGGACCACGAGCGCAAGAACGTCTTGGCCATTGCCCTTACACCTCTTGTTTTTGTCAATCCTCCGGGAGTGGTTACGCCCAGACCCTACCCGATGCAATACGTCTACCCCAATCTGGACAGCGTCAACACGACAAGCTACCGGAATTTTCACCCCGAGCCTTTTGACTCGGGCGCGATTCAGTTTGACACGCACCACACGCAGTTCGCCCCCGGCGGCGAAGCGATGGTGAAGTTCGCTCTTACCAACCCCACGGAATCAGCGTGGCGTCAAGTCATGGTGCGGGCCCGACTAATGGGTCCGGACGGAATTGAGGTGGCGCATCAGGTTGTCGCGGACGGAGTGGACTTGCCCCCCCACGGCGCCAAACTGACGCAGGAAGTGAAGTTCACGCTTCCGGCGGGCAAGAATGGACTCTTTCAAGCCGGGGCGGAAATAGTGGACAGCTCGGGTCAGCTCCTTGCATCGAACATACTGGAACTCGGCGTCAATCCTCTTCCCAAATCCGTGCTGATTTTTTGTGCGCACGAGGACGACGATGGGACCCAAATGGGTTTCATCCGCTCTCTGGTGGAAAATCAAGTTCCGTTTCATATGGTCTATTTCACCAGTGGCGATGCCGGCGCCTGCGACCGTTACTTTCAGCATACTTGCGGACCGGCCGACGCGCTGAACTTCGGCGCCGTTCGCATGCAGGAAGCGCGAGCGGCGATGGGTCATCTGGGCGTGCCGCCGGAGAACATTCTCTTCCTGGGTTTGCCCGATGGCGGTACGGGTAAAATCTGGTACAACCACCTGCACTCAAGCGATCCCTACCTTGCCGTGCTTCTGGCCACGGATCACGCCCCGTATGATGGCCTTTTCCAGACGAACCTGCCTTATTCGCGCGAGGCCGTGGTGAACGCGACAGAAGAGATCATCAAGAAATTCCAGCCTGAGATCATTTTCACCGTTCATCCCCCGGCGGAAGGCCACATCGATCACATCGTGAACAACTACTTTGTGGTTAAAGCCCTCCAGGAGTTGCTGCGCGCAAGTGCCATCTCCCCCGACATGGAAGTGCGTGTGGACCGAATCTTCGATCCCGCGGGCCATCCCGCCACTCCCTACCACTATGAAGATCATGAGTTCTACGTTTCCGGAGAGGCTGCGGCGCTGGCACAAGAGGCCGGATGGTATTACCAATCGCAGGGAGGCAACCGCGGGGAAGGGAACTTGCGGGACTGGAATCAACTCCGTCGCAGCGAAGGTTACCGCAAGGTGTTAGACTGGAAGGGACACGAAGGTTGGAACGAGAAAGAGTGATGGATGGAAACACCCAGCGAGTGGTCAAAGCGGTTCAACTCCCAAAAGAAAGAGGAACCGGCCGCCCTGCCTGACCCGGGGCCGGAAACCGTTGAGAGTCCCGCTTCCGAAGCGACATTTCCCAGCGAGCCTTTTCAATGCCCGGCGTGCGGACAGTTACTTGCCCCCGCTTGCCGGATTTGCGTGGCTTGCCGGAAGCCTATCGATTTTCAGGAAGTGGCGCGGCCGCGAGCAGTGGTAATGCCCGCCAGGCCAGCGCCCAGTACAGAACCCCAGCCTGAGCCTGTGCGCTTCCCCTGGCGCATTTTCTTTGTTGTTCTGGGCTGTGCCTTCCTGGTCGGCATGGCTTTTATCACCCTGATCGCCAATGGGATTTTGAAACAAGACCAGGCACAGTTGGCAATGAATGGTGTACCCGCAGTCGTCGGGATCTGGGTGTTTTTCGATGCCTTCCGGCGCCGCATTCCGCGCCCGTTGCGCTGGGGCTTGGGTACCATCCTTCTGCTCGCGGTCGTCTTCCCCTGGTATCTGGCGCGCCGAAGCAAGCCTGAAGCTTCTGTTCCGTTTGTGGAAGCGGAAGTGCGTCCCATTACTCGATTGGTGCTCATCGCCTTGCTGTTATTGTTCCTGGTCAGTTTAATCATGAACATCGCGCAAGGGCCAAAAAACAACAACGCACCACCTCCCGCCCCGAAGCTTCAAAAGCTGCCGGGCAGCTCCCAAGCCAGGAATAATCAGCCGCACCTTTGGACAAAGGGTGGATGGCGGGAAAGGGCGTAGCGGCGGCTTTATGCCGCCATCGTGCGTTGAAATTGCTGGCGGATTGCCGGCGGGGTAAGCCCGCCGCTACACCGTGACCTCCCCCCCATGGGTCTTTTCCAGGTCCCCTATCTGGAAACCAGCGCGCCGTCGGATGCTTGGCAAACGTAGATCTCAGCCTTAAGCCCGAGCGCTTTCTTGTAACCCTCAGCGACAGCTTGCGCAAAATTTCCCGCGGCCTCGGCGCGCACCAGATTCACTGTGCATCCGCCAAACCCCGCCCCTGTCATGCGGGCACCCAGAACACCGGATTGTTGGCGGGCAAGCCCCACCAGCACGTCCAATTCTTTCGAGCTCACTTCGTAATCTTCCCGCAAGCTCTCGTGGGATTGGTTCATCAATTCACCGAAGCGTTCCAGGTTGCCGGCCTGCAGAACTGTAACGGCCTCAAGCGTGCGTTCATTTTCCGAAACCACATGGTGGGCGCGCCGCCACAGTACGTTATCAAGCCAGCCGCGCGCCGCCTCGATGTCAGACGGCTGGACGTCACGTAGAGACTTGACTGCCCGGCCCCTGGCGGCGATCCGCTTCACCGCCTCGCGGCACTGCTTCAACCGGACCTCGTACTCGGATTGCGCCAGCGCGCGCTTGACGCCGGAGTTGCAAACCACAATCTTCACATCGGCCCTTAGTGGCACGTGGCGATAGGTGAGGTCGCGACAGTCGAGAAACAGCGCGTGGTCGCGGCGGCCCAGCGCCGAAATGAACTGGTCCATGATGCCGCATGGCACACCGACAAATTCATTTTCAGTACGCCGTGAGAGCTTGACCACGTAGACGGGGTCGAGTTCCAAACCCAGCATCTTATTCCAAAACGCCGCCGCCCCCACCTCCACCGCGGCGGAAGAGCTCAAGCCTGCTTCGCGCGGAACGTCGCCGCCGAAGGCGATATCCGCGCCGGTCAAACGATGCCCATCCGCTTCCAGAAATTTCGACACTCCGCGCAGAAAGTTGCTCCAGGTGTGCTCACTGGCCTTTTGAATGTCATCCAGGTCAAATTCCACGGAGGCTTTGAAGTCGTTTGAGTAAACGCACACGTGGCGGTCGGTGCGGCGGCGTCCGGCGTAGGTAATTGCCCGGTCGATGGCGGCAGGAAGCACAAATCCATCGTTGTAATCCGTATGCTCGCCAATCAGATTCACGCGGCCAGGTGCGCGCACAACAACTTCAGGTGGAGCCCCGTACATTTGCTGGAATACATCTTCAATCATCTGAATATCCTTTCGATCAGTCTGCATTAGTGGCGTGACATTTACGAGCTGGCAATAATACATCGTCGTCAAGGCGGAATGTGCATGATTTATGTTGATGCTAAGTTGCGGAGATTAGCGGACTTGTTTGTGGGCGGATGGAATGGCACCGCACTCGGACGCCATTGCCTATGGCCTGTAATTCTTACCAGCCACGGTAAGGTTTACAGGGTTAATGGCAGTCGCGGGTGGGCCCTTTAGCCCTAACCGATTGATATGCGACCCTCCTCCTGGTGCCCCCTCAGTTGGCCGCTATCGTGCTCCCTTCACTTGGAGGCGAAAGTATGGTTTGCCCTCTCCCACGAATTGTGATAATTATAGGTCGAATCGATTTATGTGGCGGTTCTGACAATCAACCCTCATACCTAGCCCCTCAGTGTCAACGTAAAGCCACAAAATGGTGGCGGAGCTCATACGCCTCCGTGCCACGCCTGCACGGAACAGGTTCAAGCGACTTATCCGGCGAAGCGATGGCCGAGGGAGCACATGGCATTTCTTTATAGAGAGCGCAAAGCGGTCTGCGTCAGTTGTGAAAATAGCTGGAGCTTTCACGAGCAGCGCCCCAGTTAACTCGCGTTAGGCCATTTTCATAAGCCGTGGCGAGCTGACTGCGCAAAGGTCAAGTCAAGCGCTTACAGCTTTTACGACGGGGAGGCATTTCATCGCTATGTTTCGCACTCTTGAGCTATCCACCGAAGGACGCAAGCGTCGCAGCGCAGCGTTTATCAGTGGCTTGGTCGCCGAAATTCTGGTGCTCGCCGGGGCAGCTTTTCTCAGCATCCTATTCCCTGAAAAGTTGCCCTTGGGTGACAAGCACTATGCCTTGGCATGGCTCCCCACGTTGACCCCGCCGGGAAAGCCAGCCGTGAAGCCCCCGCGGGAAGTGCCCCGGGTGGTCGTCCCGAGATTGAAGACACCAGACCCCCTGGTGCTCCCCACACCCGCTATGGCCAAACTTGAAGTCCCCAAGATTCAACCTCCCCGGGTACCTTCCCCGGCGCCGCCCATGCTGACTGCCCCTCCTCCGCCCATGCAGGCACCCAAGGAGGAAGTTGCAGTCCACACCGGCCTTTTTGGTGGTGCACCGGAACCCGTTACTACGAAGCTACCGAAAGAACAGGTGCAAACGGGTGGGTTCGGGAACCCGCAAGGATTTCCTGGCAAAGCGCAAGGTGACAATCCCGGCAACGTCCCGAAATTGGGAGCCTTTGGACTTCCGGAAGGCCCCGGCGTGGGCAACGGAACGGGTGGATCCCGAGGCGTGCGGGGAGTGGTGGCCAGCGCCGGATTCGGCAGCGGGGTAGCGGGTTCGGGATATGGACATGGAGGTGGCGGCAACGGGACAGTGGCCACGGGTGGTTTTGAGAAGGCGCGCCAAGTGGCTCAACCCACGGTGGAGACGGCGCAAGCACCGCCGCCCGCGGAGATTCAGCCGGTCGAGATACTTTCCAAGCCTTCCCCTGTCTACACGGAAGACGCGCGCCGGTTGGGAATTCAAGGTGAGGTGGTGCTTTCGGTGGTCTTCCAGGCTAGCGGTACGGTCCGAGTCATCAGCATTGTGAGATCGCTGGGTCACGGACTGGACCAGGCGGCGGAACAGGCCGCCGCACATATTCGATTCAAGCCAGCCCAGCGCGCGGGGCAGCCGGCAGATTTTCCGGCCACCCTGCGCATCGAGTTCCGGCTGGCCGACCAATCCACGTAATCGGAGGGAAAGAAATGTCTATTCTTCGCGTCGGACGTGCCAAGTGGTTCTTTGCCGTTCTTATACTGGCAACCCCGATGCTTATGCCATTATCCGGGAGTGCCCGAACGAAGCCCCGAAAGGCGAAAGTCGACGAGCCTGAATCCGCTGAAGTGGCCGCCATCGTCAACCGCGTCATCGCCACGGAGAAGCAATACAATCAGAAGTTGAAGGATTACTCTCCACGGGTCGAGACCTACCTTCAGTACTATCAACCGGACAAGGAGTTCGGTGATAGAGCCACGAAAGACGATCACTTTTTGGGCCGGCTGCAGTTAGCTGACCACGAAAAGGAAGTTTCCTTCATTCAGGATTCATTCTCTGACCGGTTGCGCCGTCGACCAGAAATATTAAGAGCGCACCTCCACATGAACGAGTTTGCGGTGGAACCTTTGACGGTGGATCAGGAGCACTTTGACCGGGAGCACTATGCTTTCGAACCTGTCCGCTGGGAGTACCTGGGAGACTTGCGCTGTCTGGCCATTGATGTCCATCCCAAGGGACGTGTGGCCGTTGGATCGTTTGAAGGCCGCATCTGGGTTGAGGACCAGTCCTACGCGATCGTACGGTTGAATGGAAACCGCATTCATCCTCCTCGTATGACGTTCTACGTCCACTTTGATTGCTGGCGGGAGAATCTTCAACCCGGATTGTGGCTGCCCGTTTACATTTACAGCCAGGAATCAGACCTCGGCAAGCGACTGCGTTACAAGGCGGAAACGCGGCTTTGGGGGTATGATCTCACCGCCCGCCGCCAGCAGCAGGAGTGGACCAATATCCAGGTGGAGGCCCCCGTTGCCGTCCGCGACCGCAGCGAGGTTGCTTCCGACATGTCCCCTGTGGAGAGCCAGCGGCAGCTCAATGTTGAGGCGGAGCGCAACGTGCTCGACCGGTTGGAAAAGGCCCGGCTCATTGCACCGCCGGGGCCCGTGGACAAGGTCCTCGAAACCGTGGTCAACAACCTGAAGGTGACCAACCATCTTGATAACATCCCTCCGATTCAGTGCCGCGTAATGCTGACCTCGAATCTGGAATCGTTCAGCCTTGCCTACACCATCGTGCTGAGCCGCGGCCTGATTGATGTCCTGCCCGACGAGCCGAGTCTGGCCATGATCCTCGCCCATGAACTTGCTCACATCGCGCTCGGGCACAAATTGGATACCAAGTATGCCTTCAACGACCGCCTGCAAATGTCGGATGAGAAATTGCTCGCCAACCTGGACCTCGCCCGGGATCGCAAAGATGAAGCCGCAGCGGACGCCAAGGGAATTGAGTTCCTTAAGAATTCTCCCTATCAAGACAAGCTTGGCCAGGCGGGACTCTTCTTACGGGCGGCCGTCGAGGCTGAGCCGCATGTTCACAACATCTTCGGGGCGCACTTGGGAAATGGGTTGGCCGAAGGTAATAAATTGGTCCGCATGACAGCCTTGATCAGCGCCTCTCCCGCGCTTACCCCAAAGAAGGTGGACCAGATTGCCGCACTGCCCCTGGGCTCGCGTATTCAGGTCAATGCCTGGGACGGAAGCATTGCCTTTACCACCCGGAAGGCGGTTCCGATTGTTGACGCCAGTGAAAAACTGCCTTTCCGCGTCACTCCGGTTATTCCCTATTTGCGAACCTTTTCACCGGGGCCGAAAGTTGAAGCGTCTGCCCAGAACTAGCATCTCGCCCGATGTAAGTGCTGCAGTGAATCGACAGGCATTTCGAATTCCGAAAGCAGGGGCGCATGGCTGTGCGCCCCTACAATGGCACGGCCAAAGAATGAGTTCAGGATGACAGGATTTGGACATTCGGGATTTACCCCGTGGCGCCGCCCAGGATCTTTTCGAGCTGGGCCAAATGATTTAGCGTGTGGCCGGCCATAATGCGGATGACCGTTTCTGCTTTTTCCGGGCCGCGATCCGGGTGAGCGGCCGCCTTATTCAATTCATCCTTGCCCAACATTCGAAACCGTGAGAGGTTCCAGGCGCGCAGCGTTTGGAACGTCCGCGCCGCCTCCAGTCCGTCCATGCGGTCATAATACCGGGCCCACTGGTTCTCATCAAAGGGCTGAATTCCCAACTCCGGTTCTGAGATGACTTGACGCACCCGAAACCCGAATGCCATCTCGCAGTCGGCCAGGTGCGCGAGCACCTGTGCGGCGGTCCACTTTCCTGGCGCGTAGCTGCGCTTCAGACCCTCCGGGCCAAGCGCCTGCGCGATGGCGGGAATCCTCTGCTGAGTTTCCGCAAGTACCTCAAGTGGATCACGGTCGCCGAGAAGTTGCGCGTAGGGGTGTGTGGCAGTCATATGTTGACTCCTTTTTTTGATGGGCAGCCCGCTTAGCGGCCATATCTTTCATCTCAAGCATAGCATGCAGTCATGGCGTCGTAGCAGCGGAAAAGTCCGACGATATGACGGACGGACATCCCTTTCATGGTTGGGTCTTCCGTCTTGCGGAAGAGGCTCCGTTCCATTAACTTTCGAGTAACTCTGTGCACATACCTTTTCACAATTCGTAACGGAATTGGCTGATTGAACGTCCATGCCATCGGAGGTTCTTGCCTGAACAGTGGTTACGGAAATCCTGTATGGGGCGAGATCCCAAGTTCACGCCATTCCGATGGGAGACGCAATGATACCGATGATCAAACGGGGAATATTCTGCATGGCTTTTGCAACTGCGCTCGCGGCCGTCCCAATACTGATGGCCCAGCAAACAAGGGAGGCGCCCGTAGCTCCAGTGCCTGCAGGGATCACCGCCGGCAAGCGGGCGTTTATCTCCAACGCTGGAGTTGACGGTACGTCGCTCGTGGCCTTCAAAAAGGCGGGTGGTGCAAACCAGCCCTATAACGAGTTTTACGCGGCCATGAAGGATTGGGGGCGCTATGAATTGGTGAGTGCTCCTGCCGATGCCGATTTGGTATTTGAAATACGCTTCGCCGCGCCCCTCGTTGCTGTGGGAAACGTGAACCCCTATGGGCCCGAATTGGAATTGGCGATCCTGGATTCCAAGACGCACTTCAGGCTGTGGACTCTTACCCAGCCCGTGGAAGGCGCCGTCCGGAAAGCGACCTGGGACAAGAACTTCAGTCAGGGCATGGCGAGCCTTATGGCCAATGTAAAAAATCTGGTTATCGGGCCCGGGAATGGGAATAATTCCGCCAGCAATTAGCCTGGATTCCTCGCTACTTTTTCACCGCTTGCGGACGATGAAATGCGCCACTCCTGACGGGCAATTTGTCTTGCCATTATCACATTGCGAGAAAGTCAAGTAACCGATTTTCTTTTCAATATGTTCCCAGCTCTGCGGGGTGAAAAAAAGGTTAGACGACCCTTTGTTTTCAGTACGTTCCCAGCTTTGCCAATCTTCGGATTTTCCGCGCACAGGGACAATATGGCGTGAAGAAATCTGGAGCGATTTGAGGCGGGGAAAGCAGCATGTTGAACACCTTCTCGACTTCGGGCAACGGTCGCTCCTGCCGGTGCGGCGAGCCAGGGAACCGGCGCCAATCCTCACCTTTCCATTGTAGCCTATTTGCATCGCTTGTCAAGAGGGAAGACGGTGGCGCTCCGTGCCGCCTTTCCGGCCGCCCCAGACGCGGGATTATGGTGGCAAATCGGGGCTAGCCGGCCTCCAGCTTTTCGGCAATCTCAAGCATCCTGGTTAGGCTCGTCCAGTTCCTGCCAGTGCCTGTTGTCTTCAGCGTCTTCAGGAGGCCGGACATCGACAGTTTTGATTGTCCAATGCCGTTGGGAAAATAGATGTAGAGTTCACGCCCGGTGATATTCACTTCTTCCGGATCGGTCTTGAGCGTACGAATCTTCTCCTGAGCTTCCGGCGCGGGATCACCAGCGAGAAGGGTTATAAGGAGCTTGTTGGGTTCGATGCCACGCCGCTTTGCGAATGGGTTCTTCGCCAGCACATCCCGCAGTTCGGCTGATGTGCGCAGAATGACATCGGAGTGAAATCCGAAGGCCTTCTCAATCCCATCCTCAATCCGCTTGGCGAGGCGAACCAAGTCCCGCTCTTCCGTCCTGAAAATGACGTTGCCGCTCTGGACGTAAGTCTGTGAATCGCGCAGATTGAGGGATGCATAGAGGGCGCGAAGGGCCTCCATCTTGATCTTGTTGTGGCCGCCAACGTTGACGCCACGTAACATGGAGATGATCACAGGCATGGCAGGCTCCATTTTATCCCATCGGTCCGGTGCCGTCTCGCCATCTGAACCAGAGGCGGCTGCACTACGTTGCCGGCGTGACCAGAAAGACTTTTGCTTCCGCTGCACGGCAAGCGTCGATTACATGGACAACATCCCCGTAAGGCAATAGCCCATCTGCCTTCAAGAGAACCACTTCCTTACTGTGGTTTTGGCGGAGCTGCCTCAGCCGGCTTTCGAGATTTGCCCAGGGAATATCTTCGTTGTTGATTTTTGCCAGCGGCCATTGCTTCTCCGAGTTGAGTATTTGCACGACGGTTGATTCCGCTTGAGAGGGCAACGGGGGACCCAATATCACTTCCAGACCCATCGGGGGCACTGGTTTCCCTGGTTCAGGCGTCCCATGTTGACCGGTCAGCAAATTGGGCGCAGTCACGCCTGCTGAACGTACAGCGTCCAGGACCTTCGCCACGTTGGCATACGGAGTGCGTGCGTCTGCCTTGACGTAGAGCTTTCCCCCTGTCCGTCCGGCCAGACCGTGCTTTTCCGCCAAGGCAGCGGGAGTGATGGGATCGATTCCGAAATACACCCTGCCGTCGTGGGTAACGGCCACGATTAAGGCGCCTTCGTTGTCCGCATCGGGCATGGCTATCGCATTACGGGTGACCGCCATCTCTACGCTGACCCCTTTTCGCAGTGTTTGGGCGCTATACCTTTGGGCGGCAAAGAGCACGATCACAAAAACCACGAACATAATGCTCCATACTCGGAGCCTCGGCCTTTCCCAAGTATTGGTTGCAATCCAGCTCATATCTTCTTCTCCTTTCATGGCCGCGGTTGACCGCTCGGCCAATCGTAGGACCGAATGGCATTCGGCCTCGGACTGGCGCCGCTGGGCCCTACACGCGATGTCGCACGTGTGCCTCCCCCTCCTGAATCAGGAGGGGAGTTGCTAAAAGCTCCTCAGATGAGGAGGGGCCTGGAGTTTCTACATTTCGGAGCGTGCTAAAGAGAACCTCCGCCCTCGCCCCCTTGGGGGAGAGGGTGGACCGC
>CAYTMD010000193.1:0-11257 GCA_964438685.1 uncultured Acidobacteriota bacterium | reverse complement strand
CCAGGATGCTCAGCGAGTTTGTGCCGCGCCGCTCCCGCCACGCGAAATCGTGGTTGAGGTTTTCCGGATTGAATACGGCCCAGCGCGTCGGCTTGCCGTCATGATCGACAAGCTGGAAGTTGTGATCGATCAGGTGCTCCGCCACTGCGGCAACGTGCTCGCGCACCCGGCCGCGTTCTTCTTCCGTGTCCGCGACCAGATCGAAGTAGAGCGCGTAGAAAAAGAAGTGCCCATCCAGATCGTCCGCGCTGGTATCCGATTCCCAGTACCACTTCCCATCGGCGGAAACAGGCCATCGGGGCGTGATAATTTTCCACAACACGTCCTGAGTGTCGCGCGTTCGTTCGTCTCGCGCGGGGCTGTCCGCAACGTTTGGATCAGGACCGCTGGTGGGCAGAATGGAGCGGGCGATAAATCCTTTGGGGGCTGGGTGAGGCCCACCCTCGGTAACAACGCGGAGAAATCGCAGGGCTTCAAATGCCGCTTTGGCGCGCTGCCGGGCAAGCGGATCTTTGGTGGCCGCATAGGCAAAGCACTCGCCCGCACCGTGCAGGGCGGTTCGAAGGCCGTCATTGTCGCTGGCGCGCTGCTCCCACTCGGTTGCGTCACCAGCGTGCTTCAGGTTGACGTAGTTGATGTACCCATAGGGAGTGCGGCGATGGCGCTTATCGATCTCATCCTCAAAGAACCTGGCTTTAGCGGCAAGCGTTGTGGGGCGGCGCTCAATAACTCCGATCCCTGCGGAGGTAGCGAACCATGCATCGCCATTGCCATTCACGGCGATGGACCGCACATCGTCGTGGGGAAGCCAGCGCGGCCCTTGGCGATATTCCCAATTGTTACCGTCGTAGCGGATGGCGCCCAACTTTGTGCCAAACCACACCGTGCCGTTTTCACCCGCTGCCAGCACAGTGAAATCGTTGTAGGGAAGGCCGTCAGCGCCCGTGTAAAGATGCCATTCACCATCTTCGCAGCCGATACCCTGCGCGCTGGAAAACCAGAGGCGATTCCTGAAGTCGAATGCCACACCGCGCACATCATGCAGCGCCCAACTGCGGTTGGAATTGCCTGGATAAACCGCGCCCCACGCGCCACTTCCCTGCTTAAGGAAAAGTCCGCCAGCAGCAGCTACCGCAATACGGCCGTCAGCGGCAACGGCCACTTGCCGGATGGCTTTCTCACTTCCCAACAATCGGGCCAGGCGAGAGTCGGGGACAAACTTCTTTCCGCTCAGAAAGTACAGGCCGGCGTCGGTGGCCAGGAATGGCTTTTCGCTGATCGCGATATGGTTCACTTTCACCGGAGGCAGAGTGAAGGACGCACCGTGCAAGTGGATCAGTTTCCCGTTGGATATATACCAGACGTCGTCACCGTGTGCGGCGACTAGTTCCACGCGCTCACCGTCCGCTGAAATAGCGGTCCACTTGCCACCGGAAAAGCGCGCCAGACCTCGCGCCGTGGCGGCATAAACATCACCCGAAACCGTGATTGCAATTGCGCGCACATCGTTGGACGGCAAGCCGTCCTTGACCGTGTATGCCCGTTTGAATTCTTCAGGGAATGTGCCGGTGCGCACCGTCGCAGCCGGCGGCAGGTTCGAGGTCCGCGCGGCAGCCTTAACCCCTTGCTGCGGAAATGCCCGGGGCGCGGTTAGTGTAAGAAACAGGAGAGGGATGATGAAGCGTGGTCTCATGGCAATTCGCCGGCAGGAGCAGGAGAATAGGGCAGAAGCCCACGTAGCGCGAACCTCTTTGTCAGTTCTGCAACCATTCATCGCGAATGGGGGACGTACCGGGGGTTGCCGGCATCCTCAATGTCCAGAATGCATGTAACGCGCTTCGATGGCCTTCACTTTTCCCAGGCGGCGCACGTGGCGTTCTTCACCGCTAAAGTTCGCCTGCAGGTAATTGCGCACCAGATCCCTGGCCAACTCGCCTCCGATGATGCGGGAGCCCAGCACCAGCACATTCATGTCATCGTGTTCAACGCCCTGGTGGGCGGAATAGGAATCGTGGCAAATGGCGGCGCGGATTCCGGGAATTTTGTTGGCGGCCACGCACGCGCCCACGCCACTACCGCAAATCAGCACGCCGCGCTCGGCTCTGCCGTCGAGCACCGCAGCGGCAACCGCCTCGGAAAAATCCGGGTAATCCACTGCGGCGGTGCTACACGTGCCGACGTCCAGAACCTCGTGGCCCAAGGTGCGGAGATATTCAACCAACTCTTGTTTTAGCAGGTACCCGGCATGATCCGAACCCAATACTAGACGCATGAGTTCCTCCCCTCCATGCAGAATCGGGTAATCGGGAGATCTGGTGATCGGGTGAACAAAGGCCAACCGCTCGCTGCTGCTCACCCGATCATCGGATCACACGATCTCCCGATCATGAGCTTCCGATCAAAATTCCGGCAAGAAAAACCAGCGCGCCGCCCACCATTACTTGGAAGGTGGCGGATAGCCAGGGCGTATCCATATAGTGATGACGGATGTAACTGATCGCCCCGAGTTCCGCCATGACCACCACGACCGCCGCCGTCATGGCCAGGCGGAAATCGTGAATCAGAAACGGCAGCGTGTGTCCAATTCCCCCCGCCGCGGTCATCAAGCCGCAGACCACGCCCCGCACATAGGGATGTCCTCGGCCCGTCAGCGAGCCGTCGTCCGAGAGGGCTTCGGCGAATCCCATGGAGATGCCCGCTCCCAGCGAGGCCGCCAAGCCCACCAGATAAGCGTCGGGGCTGCTGCGCGTGGCGAAAGCGGCGGCAAACACCGGGGCCAGCGTTGAAACCGAGCCATCCATCAATCCGGCCAGGCCAGGCTGAATGATTTGCAGAACAAAAAGGCGGCGATTCGCGGCATCTTCCTCGCGGCGGACGTCCGGCGTCACATATTTCTTTTCCAGCGATTCCGCCATCGCCGAGTGCTTGCGCTCAACATCGGCAAGGTCTCCCAGCAACTTGCGCACGGAGGCGTCAGAGACGGATTCAATAGCGCGTTCGTAGAACCGCCGGCTCTCAAGCTCCATGATTTCCGCTTGCTTGCGCACCGTATCAACACCCAACGGCCGCACCAGCCACACCGGCTTATGTTGAATGAATCCCTTCACGTCGTGCCGGCGGATCAACGGAATGTGCTCTCCAAAGCGCTGGCGGAAAGTTTCAATCAGGCTGCGCCGATGCCCGGCTTCTTCCTCCTGCATCTCGTCGAACATCTTGGCGGTGGCGGGATAAGTTTCGCGCAGTCCATCGGCAAAATCCCCGTAGACGCGCGAGTCTTCCTCCTCCAGGGTAATTGCCAGCGCCAGGATTTCCCGCTCGGAGAGGTCTTTGAAGTTTCTCGCCATGGTGTCAACTCACCGTCCGTTTGCCCGCCTTGCGATCGGCATACTGTTCCGCGATCCAGGCGTAGGTCTTCGCCATGCCGTCGCGCAACGGGGTGCGCGGCTCCCACTTCAAGATGCTTTGGATCATGGTGTTATCGCTGTTGCGACCGGCCACACCACGGGGCGCGGTGGGATCATACTCGCGAGCAAGCTTGACGCCCGCAATGGCCTCCACGATGTCCACCAATTCGTTGACGGATACCAACTCGCTTGACCCTAGATTAATAGGCCGGGCGAGCAGATTCTCGCAATGGGTGATCATGTCGATGCCCTTCACGCAATCGTCAATATACATGAAGCTGCGCGTGGGAGTGCCGTCGCCCCAGATCATGATTTTGTGGATTCCCCTGTCCTTTGCTTCAATCACTTTCCGGCTGATGGCCGCCGGGGCTTTCTCCCTGCCGCCGTCCCACGTGCCGTGGGGGCCATACACATTGTGGAAGCGCGCAATGAAGGTCTTCATCCCGCGCTCGGCCGTGTATTCCTGGCAGACCATTTCGGAGAAGAGCTTCTCCCATCCGTAGCCGCGTTCGGCCATGGCGGGGTAGGCATCCGTTTCCTTCAGCGCGCGGACTTTCGGATCCTTCTGCAAGTCGGTGTTGTAAGCGCAGGCGGAGGAGGAGTAGAAGTAGCGGGACGTCCCGGCGCGGTAAGCGGCCTCAATCAAGTGGGTGTTGATCAGCACGCTGCGCAAACACTCAATGCGGAAGCGCTCAATAAAGCCCATGCCGCCCATGTCCGCGGCAAGGTTGTAGACTTCCATGGCGCCCTCGCAGGCACGCACGCAGTTTTCCTTTTCACTCAAATCCAGGCACAGGCTCTCCACGCCCGGAACACGCTGGTACCATTCGGGCAGGGGCTTCTTATCCACCGCGCGGATTCGCGTGAAACCCCGCTCGTGGAAATAGCGCACCAGGGACCCGCCGATAAACCCGCCTGCCCCTCCGACGACGATTAACCCATCGCGGTCCGGCTCGGAACCCTTGTTGGCCAACGATTGCTGTACCATGACGCCCTCCTTTATGAAGTGGAGTCTTCACGTATGCTGCGGGACTCCACCCCTACTGCCCAAACGAATTGAAAATGATATCAGATTGAACAGAAATAACCACCGGTGTGAGTGATTGGGGGTGACTCATCTTGAGGCGGCCAGACCCCCGCATTGTTCCCCGAAGCGAAGGTTCGAGGATTATAAGGTGGGATACGACGATATGAACATGGCCGGGGGGAGGTTATCAATATCCACAAATTGTGAGCTTTTTCGTTGACAGGTCCTTTCTGCAAGAGTAAGACGGCGTGTGGATTATGGACGCCGTAGCGCGAAAAGCCGCGGAACTGCCAACCAGATCCGCGCAACGCTTGCCAATCGCAAGAGCACGGCTGCACATCTTGACGAAATGCACTTATTAAGGAGGAGTGATATGCGGGTTAGACATTCAATTCTTCGCTGGGCACTAATTGTGAGCTGTCTGTCCATGGTTACCGTTCAAAGCGCGCCGGCCCAGGATACTTCGACGCCGGAGGAACGTACTCAGTGGGTGGGAATTACCCGCCAACTGGAGACCGCCCCGCTGGACGAAGCCGTGGGCAAACAAGGCGAATCAGCACTGAAGCGGCTCATTGATGTGCATGATTTCCATGTGCCGCTGTGCGCAAGTTTCTTTGCCGAGTTCAATGGGATGAAATACACCTACGCACATGCAATCACGCGGCAATATATGCTGGCCAGCGCCGCCTTTCTGATCGAGAATCCGGATAGAGCAAGTGACACCAATGCTATGAACCTGGCCGCCGTGGAAAGCCTCCTGAAAACGTACCAGGCAATCCTGAAGCAGAAACCAAACGCAAAGGCCAAAGCTCTGGACGATCTGCTGAAGAAACAGAGTCAGGGGAAGCTCAAGGACTTTGTGCAAAAGCAGTGCCACTAGGCGGGAAGAACATCAGCGGAGTTCACTGAAAACACCGGTAGCGCAGCGCGGCGGGGCCGCACCCAAACCTGCAGGGACACGCAGCGCTGGTCCGAGGCCGAACGCTGTTCGGCCCTCCATTCGAGATATACCCGCCGTGGGGCGATTTAACCAATCAGAACGCCATTGACAAATTGTCCCAATCCGAAATAGCATTCCTTTGGGGCAATTCCATCAAGTTGATGCGTAGGTTCATGCTGCGGCTGCCGGAACTGGGCGGTGAGGGTGGATTCCGCTAAACCCTCGGCCACACCGCTTTCGCCAGGCGTAGACACTCAGCTTAAAGAGGGAGGATTTTCAGATGACCAAGACGGCTCGAAGGCTTCTAATCGGCGCAGCGCTGACGGGTTTTGTAGCTGGCACCACCGCGGCTGTTTCCGCAGCACCCAAACCCACGGACGATACGGGCGCCAAGACAACAAAAACCAAGGTGGAGAAGCATTGTTGTGCGGGAAAAAACTCCTGCAAAGGTAAAGGTGGTTGCGGGGCCGAAAAGGGAAAGAACGATTGCAAAGGCACGGGCGGATGCAGCACCAAAACCAGTTGCAAGGGCAAACCCTGCAAAGATTAGTGGAAACTCAAGCTTGAGGCGCGTGGGCTGGCGGGACCACCGTCAGCCCACCGATTCTTCACCAGCTTGATACCAGCGGAAAACAACTATGCCGGCAAATCGATTCAACGGATTCCAGGACTACGGGGTGGGCATCGGCCTGCGCGTTCCTCATTACCGGCACATCTTTAAGAAGAAGCCTGTCGTTGATTGGTTTGAGATCATTTCTGAGAACTTCATGGTGGGCGGCGGCCGTCCGCTGGAAGTTCTCGATCAGATCCTGGAGCGGTACCGGGTGGTTCAGCACGGCGTCTCGATGTATTTCGGTTCCGCCGAACCCTTGAATCGCGAGCATCTGACGCGGCTGAAGGCCCTGGTGAAGCGCACCCGGACTCCCTGGCTAACGGACCATTTGTGTTGGGGAAGCGTGGACGGGCGCTACACGCACGACCTCGTTCCCATGCCTTACACGTTCGAGGCCGCACGGAAGACCGCACAGAAGATTCGCGAGGCGCGTGACTTTCTGGAAGTGCCGATCGCGGTTGAAAACGTGAGCAGCTACGCAGAGTTTCATGTTTCCGAGATGACAGAGTGGGAGTTTCTGAATGAAGTCGTGGAAGACGCCGATTGCGGAATTCTGCTCGACGTCAACAACATCTATGTGTCATCACGGAACCACGATTTCGATCCCCTTGACTATTTGAATAGTGTTCCGGCGGAGCGCGTGGCGCAAATCCACATCGCGGGACACACGAAGTATCAGAAGCTCATTCTGGATACCCACGACCATCCTGTCATCGATCCGGTGTGGGCACTTTACGCGCGGGCCATTGAATTGGCGGGCCCCACGGCGACCTTGCTGGAGTGGGATGACCGCATTCCCTCCTTCGAGGAAGTCCATCGCGAAGCCTTGAAGGCCAAGCGCTACTTGCCGGCGCAAATGCGGGAGGCGTCGTGAACCTCGAGCAGCTTCAGCGGGCTGTCTTCGAAGTCACCCGCCAGCCGCTGACGCATTCAGAAACAACGCGCACGCGCCTTCCGGACGGGAGGTCGGTGCGTGACATCGCCAACGCGCTCATCAAGCCCAACGACCGCATGACGTCGTTCGAGCGCCTGCAAATTTACAACCAGCAATACTGGTTCAGAATCCTGGCTTCATTTACGGAAGACTTCCCCGGCCTGCGCAGCCTGATGGGCGAACGAAAGTTTGAGAAACTGGCGGTCGCCTTCCTGAATGATTGCCCCTCCGAGTCCTTTACGTTAAGAAATCTGGGCGCGCGATTGGGAACCTGGCTCGGGAACCATCCGGAGCATGTTGCCGGCGTCGAACGCGTGGCGATTGATATGGCGAACCTGGAGTGGGCGGACATCGACGCCTTTGACGGGCTCGAACTGCCGCGATTCACCCCCGACAACTCCGGCAATCTGAGCGGTGACACGGTCTTCCGCCTGCAACCCCATCTGCATTTATTGGGCCTGGCCTACCCTGTTGATGACCTGCTGTTTCGAATCCGCGGCATCGACTCGCGGGGTGAGGCGGTCAGCAACGCCGTGCTGAATTTTCCGCGGCCATCGAAAATCCGGCGCTCATCTTTACCCCGGCCCAGGAAGGTTTATTTGGCCGTTTACAGGTTGAAAGACACGGTCTACTTCAAGCGCCTTACCCGCGATGGCTATGCGCTGCTTCAGGCGCTGGGACAGGGGAAGCCCCTGGCGAAAGCCATCGAAGTCTCGATGCTCCGCTCCCGCCGCAGCGTTGATCGTGTCACCGAGTTACTGCGGGAATGGTTCCAAAATTGGGCAACACTCGGGTGGTTTGCCCAGCCTTGAAGGCTCTCCGACCATGAAAATTATCGACCAGGTTTATGGGTGGTTCCTGCGGGCCGCGAATGCCGGCCAGTCTCCCCTGCTGCTTGCCGTGCGACTCTACTGGGGATGGCAATTCTGGCAGTCCGGGTGGGGCAAGCTCAAGGACATTCCCAAGGTCGTCGAATTTTTCACCACGTTGGGGATTCCCGCTCCTGCGTTGAACGCGCACTTCATCGCCTTGCTCGAGACCGGCGGGGGCATTTTGCTGGTGCTGGGACTATTCTCGCGCCTCATTGCTTTACCCCTTACGATTAACATGATCGTCGCATATGTCGTCGGTGACCGGGAGGCCCTTGGATCCATCTTCTCCGATCCCGACAAGTTTTACGCCGCAGCCCCTTATACCTTCCTCTTTGCTTCTCTCCTCATCCTGTTCTTCGGCCCAGGAAAGTTCTCCTTGGATACCCTGATTGTCTGGTACCGTAAGAAGTGCGCGCCGAAACCGGATGCTGTCAAAAGTTGACCGGAACCCGCCGGGTTCATTTGCTGATGCAAGGTTCAACCGGACCCGGGATTCGTGTGGCCACAGATGGAGCGGCAAGGGCGGCAAGGATGACAATCCATGAGACGTATGTACCCAAGAAATCCGCTGGTGGGCGTGGGTGGAGTGGTGATTGACCGCGGCAGGGCGCTGCTGATTCGGCGTGGCAGCGAGCCGCTGAAAGGCGAGTGGTCCATTCCCGGCGGTATGGTGGAACTGGGCGAGGAACTTGCGGAAGGCGTGAAGCGCGAGTTGAAAGAAGAGACGGGACTGGATGTCGAACCCATCGAGTGCATCCTGGTGTTTGACCGGATCATGAAGGAAGGCGAGCGGGTAAAGTATCATTACGTCATTGCCGATTACCTCTGCCGCCGAAAACGCGGACGGGTGCGGCCCGCTTCCGACGTAACGGACGCGCGCTGGGTGCGGCGCGAAGACCTGTCGCAATATCATCTGACCGATATGGCTACGACGGTGATTCTGAAAGCGTTCGACATGCTGAGAAAGAGGAGAATTCCGAGTGAGTAACCTGAAAGTATGCGTCTATTGTGCCTCCAGCAAACAGTGCGACCCCGTCTACCTTGATGCCGCCGAACGAATGGGCCGCCATCTGGCACTCAATAAGGCGACATTGGTTTATGGTGGAGGAGGAGCGGGCGCCATGGCACGGCTCGCGCAGGGCGCACTGAGCGCGGGCGGCACAGTGATTGGGATCATGCCTCGCTTCATGGTGGAGCTTGAGTGGGGGCACAAGCAACTAACGGAAATGCGCGTTGTCGAGGACATGCGCGTGCGCAAGCACCAGATGCTCGAAGGCGCTGACGCCGTCGTGGCTCTGCCCGGCGGTTGCGGCACGCTGGAGGAACTTTTCGAAACCATGACGCTGAAGCGTGTGGGCCGCTACCTCGGGCCGATTATCCTGGTAAACACGCGTGGCTTTTACGATCACATCGTGGCGGCTCTCGAACATTGCATTGCGGAGCGTTTCATGGACATCCGGCACCGCGACATCTGGAAAGTCGTGAATGAACCGGAAGAAGTTCTGGAAGCCATCGAATCAGCACCCCGTTGGAGCGCCGACAATCGCAGCTTCGCCGTACCGTAAGCGCTTGCGGTCTCCGGCATGTTGGGCCCGCATTAACACTGTGATCCTCTGAAAACAACGCTGCCCTTGCTGCCTCCCGCATTCGGTCTTCCTTTTACTGGCCTTTGACTACTTCCGCAACACTTGGGTTTTGACCCCCTCACCCGTCCCGCCCCGGCTGATGAAAGCGCCGGTTGCGGTCCACCCTCTCCCCCAAGGGGGCGAGGGATGTAGATTCAAATCACCTCTCCCCTCGCCCCTTTGGGGGAGAGGGGCCGGGGGTGAGGGGGTCGCAAGGTCTGCCCACTTACGTGAGGCTTGCTCCAAGTCACAGTCTATTCAATCCGGCCCCCAGCCGGTGGCTCAACTGCCTACTGCCTTCAGCTTACTGCCTACTTGCACCCATCTCTCCTCCAAAATTAAAAGCCCCTGGTTGTACGTTAACCGCACAACCAGGGGCCCGGGATACTGATGGGTTTGGCTATTTCCTATCTGGAATCTTACACAGGAACGGCGCTCAGCAGCGCCTTGCCACTACACCCTCTCTGAGCTAGAAAAGAAGAGAGGGACCCACGAACGAGCGCGTGCTTTGCGCCTAAGCCTCAGCACCCTCGCTGATACTACAGTCACTTCCAATCGACATGGATCACCTCCTTTCTAGCGATAGGCCGATACTAATTCCGTATTTGGGGGCAAGTCAAGAAAAAAAGAGGCGAAAATGAGGCGAAAACAATAGAAAATTCAGGTGCGGTATTTGCCGGTCAAAACCCTCCACCGCAGGACCACCAGGTCCAGGGTCATGTGCAGAGAATCCTTCAGATAATGCACCTTGGTGGCAGGATTGTGGTTCCAACGTACGGGAACTTCCACCACCTTGCCCCCCAGGTGTTGCACGAGATAAAGAATTTCCGGGTCGAAGCCGAATCGATCTACACGCTGGAGTTCAAAGGCGCGGAGCGTGGTTTCGCGGCGGAAAAGTTTAAAGCCGCACTGAGTGTCATGGATCCTGAGGCCGGTGAAAATCTTGACCAGCAAGTTGAAGAATCGGCCCCCCCATTCGCGAAACGGCGATTGATGAGTACCGATCAGTTCGCGTTGCATTGCCCGCGATCCCACCACCGCATCGGCGTGGGATGATTCCATGGCCGCCATCAATTTGTCGGCTTCATCAATGGGAGCGGAAAGGTCAGCATCGGTGAAGAGGATCAGCTCGCCGCGCGCTTCCAGTACACCGTGCCGAACTGAAAACCCTTTGCCGCGGTTGCGTTGGTTGCGCAGCACCCGGACCCCCGGCTTCCCTGAGGCAACTTCCACCGTGTTATCGGTCGAGCCGTCATCCACCACCAGCGTTTCGACACAAAAATCTTTCCGTCGCACGTAGTTCTGGATGGCCTCCAGCGAGCTGACGATGCGGCCGGCCTCATTGTAAGCGGGGATCACAATGCTCAGAAACGGTTCAGGCATGAATCACAACTATAGCAGAAGTCAGAAGTCAGGAGTCAGGAGCAAGAAGTTAGAAGCCCTGTGCTTATCACTTCTCGCTTCTATCTCCTAGCTCTAGCTGTTAACTTCTTCCTCCCGCCAGCCGCCCTTTCCGATCAGGGGAACAAACTGGCACGGGTCAAGACGGCGGATGGCGATCTCCCCATCTCGTTTATTGAGCAGCAAAAGCTCCTGGTATTTCAGATTTCCTACTGGAGCCACCAGGCGGGCACCCTCCGCCAGTTGGCCAATCAGGACCGGCGACACGCTGGGTGTTGCCGCACTGATGATGACGACGTCGTAAGGAGCATGGGCGGCCAGCCCCTCACTTCCGTCACCCGCCGACACTTCAATATTTGAATATCCCAGGCGCGCCAGCCGTTCGCGCATTTCCTCCGCCAGCCGGGGATTTATCTCAACGGTCCAGACCTTTGCTCCCAG
>CAYTMD010000192.1:0-11344 GCA_964438685.1 uncultured Acidobacteriota bacterium | reverse complement strand
CGGCGTTGGGGGAGTCAATCTGGGGATGGGAAATGGTGGCTTGATTGGCTTTTGCCCAGTTGTGCAGACCGTTCCACGAGGCGTGCTGGTAGGGCTCATTCACCACAGCTTCGATGAACTTGGCCTTGGCTTCAGCCATCTTCCCGTCCTTCAATAGCGCGTCACCCCAGTAGCGATAGGCGGTCTCCCGATCGGGGTTGATGGCGATGGCCTTGGCGAACCAGTCTCCGGCCTTGTCCATCTGGTTCATGCGGAAATAGATGTCGCCGGTAAAGAGGGCTGCGGCGTAAGTCTTTGGATCAAGCTGCAAAGCACGTTGGTAGGCAGCGAGGGCCGCCGGGAAATTGCTATGGCCGAAGGCTGTTTCGCCCTCGCGCATAGCTTCATCCACTTCCTTGCGAACTGAGAAGGGAGTTAATTCACCGTCTACGGGCAATTGCTCCAGCTCCGTGGCGAGGTAATCGCTCTTGTCACCCAACTCCTTGGCGCGCAGAAAAACGCTGCGGGCACGAAGGATAACCTGCTTCCGCACGGCGGGGTCAGGGGAATCCGTCGAGGTGCCTACCAGCGCGCTGCCCAGTGCCTCCAGGATGACGAAATCCGAGGGATGCGCCACCGCCAGCTTTTCCAGAAGCGGCAAGGCCTCGGCGTAGTTGGTCTGCTTACAGAGCAGAAACGCCCGATTGCGCATGGCAATGTCATCCGGCGAAGGCGCTTGCGCAACCGCCCGCACGCCGCAGCCGAGCAGGAGTAGAACCATCAGCAGGAAGGCCGCCCCTTGCATCGCACGATAGCGGGGTTGAGGATTCGGTGAATTGAACTGTGGGAACATGATTGCACCTCGTGAGCTGTTGAAGACGATTCCGGACGCTCACAACCATCGCAAAGGATATTTTCGGCGGTCAATCTACTCCGAATCGACTGTGAGCACAACGGACACAATGTTCACGCGGGGATTTGGTTACCTTGTGGGCTGGCGAGCGCATACGAAGAGGCAGGATGCCGTGGCAAGCCTGCGAGGCTGGTCCGGGTGCCTCACTCTTTCCTCAAAACCGCTTGGCGTCGGCGCGCACGCGGTCGACGTATTTCTCCGTGGCCACTTCTACGCGCACGGTTTCCCCTGGCTTGATAAACTGCGGCACCATGATTTCCAGGCCGTTTTCCAGCGTCGCTTTCTTCAGGGTATTGTCCTGCTGCTGGTGGACAGGCTGCGCGGTAGTGGAGGCCTTTGCCTCCACGACAGGAGGGAAGACGATGCTGACCGGTTGGCCCTGGTAAAGCTCCACGGGAACTTTCATCTCGGGCCGAAGGAATTTGGTGGCCGCGCCGATCGCTTCCCGCGGAATGGAAACCTGTTCGTAGGTTTCGGGGTGCATAAAGGTTACGGAATCCGCGTCTGCGTACAGGAATTCCATATCCTGCTTTTGGAGTTGGGTCTCCTCCAGCCGTTCTTCCGGGCGAAAGCGGAACTCCTTCAGCGTGCCGGTGACCACATTGTGCGCCCGGGTGTGGACGCTTCCCGGCATCTTGCCTTGCCCGATGTGGTAAGAGGATTCGAACACCTTGAAGATGTCCGTACCGATCTTCAGGACCATTCCAGGACGGAGTTGCGACGCGATAACCATGGGGACCTCGCAGGCCCGCAGGGGCAAGTTTCGTACCGCCCGGCCATGGGGACGTCAGCGGTGGGCGGATATGGGGATTGGCGTGTGTTCCGGCACGGCGATTGGAATCGCGGCGCGGCTCGCCATCGCCGGGGGTAGGGTAGCGCTACGCCGACGCAAAAGAAAGTCAAAAGGCAATTCCCTTATGCTATCGAGGGACTGTCTGTGTCAGCTCCCCATGCCAAGGCCCGTATGGGCCGACAGATTGTGGCCCACGGCGGCAGCCGTGGGAAAGCGGTCGTTGTTAGCACTTCAGCCCGCGCCGGCGGGCGACAGAATTGCTGCCACGGGTCGACTATTTCTGTCGCCCCTGTCGGGGCTCGTTGCTCGGTCGGCCTCCTTTTCCCATGGCTCGCGCCATGGGCCACATTCTGCCGCCGCTACGCGGCTTGTACCCGCCCGCTTCTAATCGCGTGGTACTCTCTGAGTGACATTGTTTATTTTTCCCCAGCTTCGAGTATTATGGACCCGGTTCAAATACAGCGACACGGAAGGGAGATTTAACGACTTTGAAACTAGCTGCCTGTGATTACACTTTTCCCAAGCTGCAATGGGAGCAAACGCTGCGGATCGCCCGGGAACTGGGCGTGGAGGCCGTGGACGTGGGCCTGTTCGCGGGGAGATCGCACCTCGACATTCAGGAAGTTTTTACCGACCTGCCGCGCGCGGCAAAGCGTGTGACCGAGGCGCTGAATGCCAACGGCCTGCGCATTGCCGATTCCTTTGGCCAGCCGGGAAAAGTTTTTGAAGAGAACGCCGTAAACCATCCGGAGGCCCCCGTACGGCAGGCAGCAGCGGAATTCTTCTTTCGCCTGCTGGAGTTCGCACTTCGATGCAATGGCAGCCATATGAGCCTGCTCCCGGGGGTCCATTTTGCATCCGAAAGTGAAGAAGATTCCCTGAAGCGCAGCGTGGATGAGCTTGCATGGCGCGTGGAAGCAGCGGCCAACGTCGGCGTTACCTTGAGTGTCGAACCACACCTCGGGTCCATTGTGCCCACGCCCCAGGCTGCCAGCCGCCTGCTCGATTTGACTCCGGGCCTTACACTGACGCTTGATTATGGGCACTTCACTTTCCAAGGGATTCCCGACACCGATATTGAACCACTGATGGCTCGAACCTCGCATTTCCACGCCCGCGGTGCATGCCCGGGAAAGCTGCAATCAACCATGGGCGAAAACGCCATCGATTTCGACGGTGTCGTACGCGCCATGCAGAAGGTAAAATATCCTGGTTTTGTCGTGCTGGAGTATGTCTGGACGGAGTGGATGGACCTCAACCGGGTCGACAATCTCAGCGAAACCGTAATCCTGCGCGACCTGTTGCGGCGGCTAGAAATGGCGTCCCCGATGTCGGCACAGTAGCAGGTTGATGAATAACGACGTAGCGGCGGGTTTACCCCGCCATGTGACGAGGACGCGCGAGAACCCAAATTGAACCATCGAGGAGAAAAGCAATGACCCAAATGGACGAAGTGATGACGGCGGCAACGCTGCAGCAGAATGTTGAAGATGCAGTCCAGCGGACTCCGGTGATTGATATTCACACGCACCTCCTCCCGGCCAGTTTCGGAGACCTGTGCTTGTGGGGAATCGATGAGCTGGTGAACTACCACTATCTGGTGGCGGAGCTGTTCCGGTCGTCGTCGGCGACGCCACAGCAATTCTGGGCACTTACCAAACCTCAGCAGGCGGACATGATCTGGGATGCCTTGTTCGTCAAGAACACGCCACTTTCGGAGGCGACCGCCGGCGTGGTTGCCGTCATGACCAGATTGGGACTTGATCCTGCTCAACCGAACCTTCGGCAGGCACGCGAGTACTTTGCCTCGGTCACCGTTGAACAGTATATCGACCAGGTTTTGAAGCTCGCGCATGTTTCGGAGCTGGTGATGACGAACGATCCCTTCAACCCCGCGGAAAGCGCCATGTGGGAACAAAACAAGCCATGCCTGGAGAATTTCCATCGCGCTTTGCGGATGGATCCGGTCCTCAATGACTGGGATACTGCGCACGCGGTGATGGCGGCGGCAGGCTTCAAGACCAGCGCGGATTTGACACCGCAAACCATCACTGAGGCGCGCCGCTTCCTGGACCTGTGGATTGCCCGCATGCGCCCGGTTTATCTCGCGGTTTCGATGCCCTTTACCTTTACTTATCCCGATGACTCTTTGCGCACCAGTTTGATCCAGAAGGTCGTTCTTCCCACGTGCCTTCAACACAATATTCCTTTCGCGTTGATGATCGGCGTGTCGAGGCAGGTGAATCCCGCCCTGAAGGATGCGGGCGATAGTATTGGGTTTGCGGACACCGCTTCAGTGGAGCGACTCTGCAGCGAGAATCCGGGGGTGCGTTTTCTGGTTACGCTTCTGGCGCGCGAGAATCAGCACGCCCTGTGCGTCGCGGCACGGAAATTCAGCAACCTCATGCCCTTTGGGTGCTGGTGGTTCCTGAATAATCCCTCGATTATTGATGAGATCACCTCGGAGCGTCTGGAATTGCTGGGAGCCACCACCATCCCACAGCACTCCGACGCGCGGATACTTGACCAATTAATTTACAAATGGCAGCATTCCCGCCGCGCGATTTCCCGCGCTCTTTACGAATCCTATTCCCGCCTGATCGCCGATGGCTATCCGCTCACGCGAAGTCAAATCGATCGCGACGTGCAACGGATGTTCTCCGGGAATTTCCGGAAATGGGTCGGGCTCCCCGAAACGGGCGCCCACTGAATATCTTGAAACGGAGAACCCCTGCGCGGCCGCATTAAGGCCCGATAAATTTTCTCTATAAGACCTATAAGATTCTTCTTGACAACGCATAGCTTTGCGCGTAGACACTTAGTTCGAATATCGAACAAGGTGCGGACTTGCCCCGCGCCTTGGGTTTCTGAGTGTTGACGCTGACGTGGTTTTGCGCCGTCAGGATTGCCGCTGACGGGTGCTTGAATTATTCCGAACAGCTGACGTTTGCCAGGCGTAGCGGCCAAAGGCAATCGCCCCAACCGGGTCCACTGCCGGAGAAGGAATCATCCGCGTGGCCAGCTCGGAAATCGCAAGGGATATTAATCGCAGTAGCGTCCTGGACCTGATACGGACGAACCAGCCTGTGTCCCGTGCCGACGTGGCGCGCCGGACAGGGCTGCAGCGCAGCACGGTTTCGCTGATTGTGGATGAGTTGATCAGCGAGCGCTGGGTGGCGGAGGGAGACCTGGGCCAAGTACCACTGGGGAGGCGGCCCCGGCTTCTATATCTCAACACCGATCGCGCCGGAATCATTGGAATAAATATCATGCCGCGCCTGACCACTATTGCGCTGGCTGACCTGAACGTAACTTTTCGGGCGGAAGAGTCGATTCCCACATCGTCTGACCCCAACACTTTCACAACGGTTCTGATTTCCACCGTGCGCCGTCTGATAGGCCAGCACCCTGATATGGTCTACGAGGGTATCGGCGTAAGCGTGCCGGGGCGGGTGGACTACCTTTCCCAAAGGCTGGTATTCGCCCCCAACCTCGGCTGGCGGCAAGTGGATCTGAAGCAACCCCTTGAGACCTCGACGGGCCTCCCGGTGCAAATCGAAAACGCGGCCAACGCCTGCGCTCTGGCGGAGGTGTGGGCCGGGCCGCATAAAGGACTGAGTGATCTCATTGCCGTCACGGTATCGGAAGGGATTGGGACGGGGATCGTGGCCAACGGGCATTTGGTGCGGGGACCGAGCGGCGCGGCGGGGGAATTCGGCCACGTCTGCATGGACTCGCATGGGCCCGAATGCCGGTGCGGCGGTCGCGGGTGCTGGGAGGCCTATGCCTCAAATTCCGCAGCTATTCGGAATTACAGCCGGCAGAGCTCCAGCCGCTCCCACAAGCCGGACGAGATGGCTACCAAAGATCCAATGACCAGCTTCGCTGACATCCTTTCGCTGGCAGAACGTGGCGACCGTAAGGCCAGCGACGTTCTCGATATCATGGCGCACTATTTGGGGCTGGGTATGGCGATGCTGATAAACGGGCTGGCGCCCTCCGTGATCGTTGTTGTGGGCGAAGTGACGCGGGCGTGGAAGCATGTCGGTCCACTCGTCCAGAACGTTGTTCAAGAGTGCGCACGTACCCACGCTTCCACCCGTATCGTGCCAGCCGATGATGTGACGCAGCCACGGCTGCGAGGAACAATTGCCCTGGTTTTGCAAAAACACTTCCGGCCGCGACTTGTTGCTTGAAGCATGCGCGGACTAAGGGAAGCCCTCAGAACTAACCGTAATACCGAAAGATCCGTTGAGTGTTGTTTTAATGTGCGACTGCAACAAATTACCTCTTGAACGAAGCGCCAGTGGCGGCTGGTTAAGTCTGCCCGTTGCGCTTCGTCTGCACGTTTGGGTGTCTGGGCCGAGGGCCTTGAGATCAAGAGCAGAGCTTGCCTCAGTGACTTGATCTCAAGGAAATGGTCAATTGGCTTGATGGGAGGTGTATGCAATGGTACGCGAAAAGATGAAAGTGACGGCTGCTTTACTGATGATGGCGATATTCTTTTTAGCGGGTGCTGCCAAGGCCCAAACACTTTACGGTTCACTTACCGGCAGCATCACCGATGCCTCCGGGGCCCCGGTTCCGGGGGCGAAAGTAGTGGCCTTGAATACGGGAACGGGCGTCGCAGTCGAGGGAGTTACGGATCCCCGCGGAGATTACTCAATCAACGATCTTCAACCCGGCGTCTATCTTGTCACGATTACAGCCGCGGGATTCGCCAAGGTCATCCAGGAGAATGTCGGGGTGGAGGCCAACAACGTCCGCCGCGCCGACATTACATTACAAGTCGCGAAAGTAAGCCAGACGGTTACGGTGAAAGCTGCGGCGGAAGTTCTGCAAACAGACCGCATGGATGTGAAGACCGAGCTGAACTCCACCCAACTTACCAGTATGCCGTTGGGGAACGACCGCAACTTCCAGTCGGTTTACGTTCTTGTGCCGGGAGCGGCGCCACCCTTTGCCTCGCACTCCTATGCGGGGAACCCCACCCAGTCTCTCGCCATGTACGTCAGTGGCGGGTCGGACGTCTCGAATGTCACCCTAATCGACGGCTCGATCGACACCAATTACTGGGAACAAAACCTTATCGCTTACGTTCCGCCGTCGGAAGCGATCGAGGCGGTGAACGTTGTGACCAGCGGCTTCGACGCCGAGTCAGGCAACGCCGCGGGTTCGGTGACCAACGTGACGGTCAAATCCGGCAGCAACAAGTTTCACGGCAGCGCCTTTGAATTCAACACCATCAGCAAGTTGCAATCCCGGAACTATTTCTATTACGGCCCCGCTATACCGAAGACCGTGCTGAATCAATTCGGGTTCTCGCTGGGCGGACCCATCAAGAAGAACAAGTTGTTTTTCTTCGGTGACTGGGAACGCTACCGTCTGAGCTCGTTTGGCACCGGCACCACTTCGGTGCCGACAGCAGCTATTCGCCAAGGGGACTTCTCCAGTGTTGCCTCGCTCGTTACCCTTTATGATCCCCAAACCGGCAATGCGGATGGCAGCGGGCGTATCCAAATTGGCGCGGCGGGCAGCATGCAGAACTGCGGCCTGAACGTCATCTGCCCCAACATGATCAGCAAGGCGTCTTCGACCTTGGCAGCGCAGATTCCTATGCCCAACTACGCCCCCGCCGGCAGCAGCATTTCCAATAACTTTCAGTACGCCGGCGACCTTCTGTTCCACCGGGACAGCGTCGACCTGAAGATCAACTATCTTCCTTCAGATAAGAGCACGTTCTTTGCGCGTTACAGTGCGGAGCCGACGTATGTTTTCGATCCCCAACAGCTCAACACGGGTGGAGGATCGGCAGGCGGAGCGGCTCTGGGCTCCACTTCCCAACCTGGCAATGCCTATGGTTTGACGCAAAACGCCTCTGCGGGCGGGACGTATGTCTTTAACCCCCACCTGCTGTTTGATGCCAACGTCGGGTACACGCGGCCACGCTATCAAGCCACCAACACCGATATCGGGACCAACTATGCTTCCATTATCCCCGGCACCGGTGGATCGAACCCGTTGCAAGGCGGCATTCCGTATTTCAACCTCACCAGCCTCAGCACGCTGGGCAACTCGGCCGTCTCCAACCCCTTCCTGTTTCGCGACAATCAGTACACCTTTGCCGCGAACTTGAGTTGGATTCACGGCACCCACAATTTCCGCTTTGGCGGCGGCATCGCCCGCTATGACATGAACCGTTTTCAGGGCCAACTGGATTTCGGCGTGCGAGGCGGATTCACTTTCACCGGAGGCATTACCTCCTTAAAGGGTGGAGCCTCGTCGAATGCCTACAACACCTGGGCGGATTACCTCCTGGGCCTGCCGCAGAGTCTGGGGAAGGATTACGTCTATCTAAATCCTGGCACGACCCGCGAGTCGGTGTTTTCCGGTTACGCGCGGGACAACTGGCAGATCACCAAGAAACTGAGTATCAATTACGGCGGCCGCTGGGAATACTATCCCATCCCGACCGTGAGTCACTTCGGCTCCGCCAATTTCAATTGGCTTCAGGACACCGCTTACCTGGGCGGAGTGGGTGGAGTGCCCAGAAATGCGTATATGACCACGGGCCCCGGGCAACTGGAACCGCGCGTGGGCATTGCCTATCGGCTGAACGACAAGACCGTAATCCGTACCGGATACGGGATGAGCAGCGACCCTTACGCCTTGAATTACATGTGCTGGATCTACCCCGCGGTGATTTCCCAGCAGATTTCCGGGACCAACTCCTTCACTCCCGGCGGCTATTTGGGATCCTCAACCGGCCCGACGGGGACTTGGACAGGCCCCACCACTCCCGGGGTCAACCTACCGGCGGGAATTCCCTCTTTCACATTCCCCAGCCTGTCGGCGGGAAAGTACGCTCTGCCGAGCTACGTGGGGACTTACGGCTATCCCAATGCCTACCATCGCGGCTATACAGAAGCGTGGAATTTCGAAGTGCAACGCGACTTGGGCCACAACTGGAACGCCACGGTTGGGTATGTGGGTGATCACAATGTGCGGCAGGCTGAGTTCATCAATATGAACGCGGGCGCCCCCGGCCTAGGAAATGCCGGAACCCCCTTGTACGCCCAGTATGGGAATGCCAGCTCCATGACCATTAACGGCCCCTTCTCCGGCGGGAGCTACAATGCTTTGCAAACACAATTGACCCGCAGGGTAGCCGGTTCCCAAGTGGGGATCGTTTATACCTATTCCAAAACCATTGACCAAAACGATACCGAAGCCAACAGCGGCGTGACCTGGGCTTATTACCAAGATCTTGCCCGCAACAGAGCCCTAGCCGGCTTCGACCGTACGCACAACCTGGAAATCTATTCCGTATATAACTCGCCGTTCGGGAAGCACCAGAGGTGGCTCAACTCGGGCGTTGGCGGGAAGATCCTTGGCGATTGGAACGTGACTCCTGTCCTGTCGCGCTATAGCGGTTCGCCCTTCTTCGTCACTGCCTCCGGGAGCTCCTGTAATTGTCCCGGCAACACTCAAACCGCCGACCAGGTCGAACCCAAGGTCGCTATCCTGGGAGGCCACGGGGCCAACGCGCCTTACTTCGATCCCCTGGCCTTTGCACCCGTCACGGCAGCGCGTTTTGGCACGAGCGGCAGGAATATTCTCCGCGGTCCGGGCTTCTTCAACCTCAACCTCAGCCTGGTCCGCGACTTCCGGCTTACCGAGCAACTCAAGCTGCAATTCCGGGCAGAGGCCTATGGGCTTACCAACACGCCGAATTTCGGCACCCTCGGCGCAGGTGGAAACAACAGCACCACCAACGTTTCGAACGCCAAATTCGCCAACGGAGCGGTGACCAGCTATGGCGGCTACGACATCATCAGCGCGACCGCCGCAACGGATTGGTCGCCGTACAGTGGGGCGGACCGCCAATTCCGTTTTGCGATGTTAATTAGATTTTGAAACATCCAACAGACCAGAAAGACCGGGTGAAGAAGGGGCCTCCAAGCGATCGGAGGCCCCTCTCACTTTTCCGGCATCAGCGCTCGAAATGGATTTTCTCTTGAAAAAGGCTAGCTGTGTATGTATAGTAAGGGGGAAAGGCGGCGCCCATGCCGTGTCTGGAAAGTCCCGAACTCCGCCCCTCCTGGCGGCTGCTATACCCTGCACAACAAAAAGTCACCTCCTGGACATGCTTGGGAAAAAAGATGTTAGTTTATAGCGTTCGAAGTAGGAATGTGTATGAAAACAAAGGAAATGCAGTCAAAATGCCCGACGAAAAGTCGGACAGTTTAGGCAGAATGAGGCCATTTTTGCAGGAAATTACGCATTGGGAAGGCCAATTTGTCCTCAATTGTCTTGTCGGAGCGCGTTCGGTGCAAATGTGTTCACGCACTAGGAGGTGCGGATTGCGCAGAGTGCAGCTCTGAGGCTGACCACAGTGCTTTGCTCTGTGTAATCCCGTCAAGGGGGAGGAAGAAAGGCGGGATCCTTCGGCAGACGGATGCCGCAATCCATCAAGATAGGACTTATAACATGAGAGGTGAGAGCTTGAAGACCTTAATTCTTTCCTTATTGGCATTGACGATTGCACCGATCGTGGCAGCGGGACAGTTCCAATTCCATGACGTGAACTCCAAGTCGCTGGAGGTCACGGAAAAAGGAGCACCGGTATTTTCCTTCAACTACGGAACCATGCTCAAGGAGGGCACTGCGCCCGATCGCGCCCGCTGCTGTTATCTTTATCCCGTCTACGCGCCCAACGGCGTGGTGGTAACCGATGATTTTCCCAAGGACCACCCCCACCATCGCGGTATCAGTTGGATGTGGCCTATCGTGGTTGTGGATGGCAAGACGTATGACCTTTGGACCATCAAGGGCATACTGGACCATTTTGAAAAGTGGGAGCGCAAGAAGGCCGGCAAGAACATGGCGGAGTTGGCGTTTCAGGACGCCTGGTTCGTGGGCGAGCGCCGGGTGGTGCAGGAGAACGTGGAGATCGTTGCGCATTCCCTGGTGGACGGACGCCGCGACATTGACATCACTGTCACCCTGCACTCTGTGGGGGGCGCGGAGGTATCCATCGGCGGCACACACGACCACGATAAGGGCTATGGCGGAGGATTGGAAATCCGCTTCGCTCCCCGCACTGATACCAGGATTCGCACTGCGGCCACTGACGATTCACCTGACACCGACCGCGTCCCCGCCGCCTGGGCGGAGCTGACCGGCAATTTTGACGGCAAGATCGCCACCACAAGGGTCACGGAAGATCCTTCCAACCCCGGCGCGCCCAACGGTTGGTGCTTGCGGCATTACGGATTTGTGGGGGCGGAATATCCCGGTCTGGAATTGCGCCGCCTTGACGATAAGATTCCGCTGACCATGAAATTCCGTGTATCGCTCTCCGGAAATTCAGCGAGTGCGGCCGCGGCGGAGAAGCACGTGCTGGTTTACACCCGCAATGGCAAAGGCTATGTCCACGACAACATTCAAACGAGCGTGGAAGCCATCAGGAAGATGGGGGCGGAGAACGGGTTTGCCGTGGACGTGACGGACGATCCCCTATTCTTCCGCGACCCCGTTCTGAAGCAGTACCAGGCGGTGGTGTTTGCGAACACCAACAACGAAGCGTTTGTGAATGATTCGGAGCGGGATGCGTTCAAGCATTATATTGAGTCAGGCGGCGGCTTTGTGGGCCTCCA
>CAYTMD010000191.1:0-11363 GCA_964438685.1 uncultured Acidobacteriota bacterium | reverse complement strand
ATGAAGAGCCATCCGGTGTGGGGCGCGAAAATCCTGGAGCCGCTCAGGGTAAAAGCCATCGGGGGCATAGTGCGCCATCATCATGAAAATGTCGATGGCACGGGCTATCCCGACCGCTTAAAGGGCGAGAGGATTCCGCAGGGCGCTCGAATTATCACCGTTGCGGATTGCTTCGATACCATGATTTCCGAACGGGCTTACAAGACCGGACGCACCCTGAATGAGGCGATGGAAGAATTGCGCCGCTGCTCCGGGACACAGTTCGATCCCGATGTCGTGGAGGCTTTTGCGCGCACTCTGGAGGTTTGGGGTGACCCCCGCCGGCGCTCGACCATGGATGAAACGGTAATCAACTAGTCGGCAGAAGGCGGTAAGCAGAAGGCAGCAAGCGGCCCACCAACCATTCCCCTCAGATTGGTCCCTATAGAGCTGGAAGCACGACATAAGATCTGCAGACTCGAAGTGCAATTTAAGGGGGGGGGGAAAGAATTGACGGCTGCCTACTGCCTACTGCCTTCTGCTTACTGCTTACTGCCTTCCGCACTGAACCTCGTGGGCCGGTAAGCTTCCAAAGGCCGTGACGTAGATCCCTTTAGAATCAAGTCTGCAATCACTTCGGCTGTCAACGGCGCCAGTAGAATGCCATTGCGGAAGTGGCCGGTGGCGAAGACCAGATTTTCAATTTCCCCATAACCCAGAATCGGCAGATGGTCCGCAGTGTCGGGCCGCAGGCCAGCCCATGCGCGCAAGAAATGACACTGGTTCACCAAGGGCGCCAGGCGTACCGCGCCGGCAAGAAGGGAAAACAGTCCTTTGGCGGTAACTGCCTTTTCAAATCCGGTGTATTCCGAAGTTGTTCCCACCAGCAGGCGCCGTTCCGGGCGTGGCACCAGGTAGTGCATTCCGCGGCGCACCACGAACGGCAACTCCCGCTCAACCTCAAACTCCATCATCTGCCCGCGGCAGGGAGTGACGGGCAGGTTTATTCCCAACTCCGCGGCTATTTCCCCCGACCAGCTTCCTGCCGCCAGGATGTAGGTCCCGGCTGTGAAGCTGGCATCGTTTCCCGCCGTAATGCTTTCGATGTGGTCGCCTTTGGTGTGGAACTTCTGAACCGCGCACCCTGCTTCGATCCGCACTCCCGTGCGCTGGCAGGCAACCAGTAACGCGCGCATCAGCCGCTGGTTGTCAATCCAATGATCGTCAGGGATAAACAGGCCGCTGCGGATCATGGGTGAAAGGCCTGCCTCGCGGCTATGAACCTCCGCGGCCGTTAGCGAATGAAGTTTAAAGCCTAGTGTGGTCTGAGTGCGGTGGACCTTGGCGAGTTCTTCCTCGTCAGTTTCGTCGAGCGCCACCACCAGGGAGCCATCGCTGCGGTAGCCTGCATGGTGGCCGCTGCACTCTTCGATCTCCGCCGCAAAACGCGGGTAAAGACCGCGGCTGGCAACGCACAGCTCCGAGAAAATCCGGTGCTCAATCATCTCACCCAGCGGCGCCAGCATGCCCGCGGCGGCGGAACTGGCTTCCGCGCCGGGTTCGGAGCGGTCAAGGACCGTGACCTTCATCCCTGCCTTCGCCAGCCGCCACGCGATCGAGCAACCGATGATCCCACCACCGATGATCACCACGTCGGCAGTCCGTGAAGAGTTTTCCGCCATATTAAATGAAGTTGTTAGTGGCTGGTGGTTAGTGGATAGTCGCTTCCCGCCTTTACGACTGTCAACCACCACCCACTTGCCACTAAGCACTAGCCACTAGCCACTGATCATTGCCCTTCCTCCAGTTTTTGCCATGCAGCGGGCGGGGTCAAGAGGAATCTGGGGTGGTGCGCCTCAAATTGTGATGCATTTAATTCCTGAAGCCGACGATGTAGCGCCGGGGTTTACAGGTTGCGGAATAACTTGCGGTCTCTTCGACGCCCTGCAAGGGCACAATTGAGTAGCCGGGGGCAACGCCCCCGGAAAGCGTCCCCCATATTTCTCGATCCTGAAGGGGTCGAGTCAGGTGGGGTTACGTCAGGCTTGCTTACTGCAACCAAGGTCAATGCGACCCCTTCAGGGTCGGTTCGGGCAGGGGAGTCAGGGAAGCCACTTTCCGGGGGCGTTGCCCCCGGCTACTTAATACATCCCCTGCGGGGAATGACGGCGCCCCCGGTTCTTACCCGGGCATGCAGCCCTAAAGGACGGCGCTATAAAAACTATCGCGCTCCAGTGTTTTCACACTGGCTCTGAAAGAGTCAATAGACGCCCTCATCCGCTACAACGCCGTCTCCTTGACCAGCGCGTAGGTTAACTTCTCGACCTCTGTCGAGGCGGGAAGGAGGTTGGCGGGTGGAGCGGCTAGCTTTTCGCCGGGGTTGAGCGTCAGGCGCAATTCCTTTGCCAGCAACTCTCGCTTTGCGCGCAGCCAGCCGGAGAGTTGCATTCCCCCCCGCGCGGCCACCGGAATGTGCAGGTCGAATTCCAGCGCGTGGCTGCCGGGCGCGAGGTCCACCGTGAACCAGTGCCATGCGCCCTTGGGACTTTTCATCTCGGCGGCGGCAACGGACTTCGAGTTGTCTCGCGCTTCGGCCTTTACATCCATACCAGGAGCTGTGGATTCAAGGAGCAGGGAAGCCTTGCTTTCACGGAAGTCAGGCGGAATTTGAATGTTGATAGCCACCGTAACCGTGCCATTGGCGGCTGTGCGGATGGTGGGCGCGGAAATCACGGGCTGGCTTTCGTGCGCATTCTTCTTACCGAAATGCAGTCCCAGTGTGGCCGCCGCGCCGCTCGCGTTAAGCTCTAACTTCTCGCCATCGACGCTGGCTGACGCGTAAGCAGAGGGGTGGGAAATCTCCACGGCCACGTCGGCGCCCTCGGCAGCGTAGATCTTGAAGCTGACTCCGCCCACGGTTGCGGGATCAACGGAATAGCGTGCGCCAGTGAGGTGTGCCTCGCCTTTCGCGAGTGGACGCAGCTCAATAATCTGGTGATCGTAGCCATCCAGGTTCACGCGCAGCGTGTCGCCATAGCGGAACGCGCCGGGCAGACTCTGGCGATAAGGATAGGTGACCTCCGCCTGGAACGTCTGGCCGCTTGATTCAAAGCCTGCTGCTTCGTTGAGTTTCACATTTG
Source organism: uncultured Acidobacteriota bacterium (assembly GCA_964438685.1). Classification (GTDB taxonomy): domain Bacteria; phylum Acidobacteriota; class Terriglobia; order UBA7540; family UBA7540; genus Bog-366. The sequence continues at coordinate 8,244 of CAYTMD010000191.1, read as the reverse complement.
CCACCACGGGCCGCACAAAGGGATTCCGCAGCATCAATATTGTCTTTTGCGGCGAGTAGTGCAGGTAGCCGTAGGGCTCGCGCTGAGCGGGATCGCCCAGCACCCAGGTGGCGTTGTCGAGCAACGGGTGCGCGTTGGCCACGGCCCATTGCAGTGAAGTGCCCAGCGCGTCCCACTCGGCGGGCTTTAAGAGCGAAGGCGTGATGTAGAGTTCGTTCAACTGGCTGCCCACGCCCAGAAAATTCACCAGGTGGTCTTTCCAATCCTCTAGGGATTCGTTCTTGCCGCCGAGCTGAAGGTAAGTGCCTTTGATAACGCTTTGGGTCCACAGTGACGACATGGGGAACTGCACCTGATGGCGGACGTAATCGTTGTAAAGGACAATGTCACGATAGTTCATGGAACTCTGGCGCTCGGTGAGCGTGGGGACGGCTTCCAGATGGCCATAATCCTCGCCGCCCTCCCAGATGGTGTCAGCCCAGCGCAGCCACCAGGGGCTGAGCCACGTGCTGGTGGTGACGTCGAGGAAGATTTCATGGTTTTCAGCGCGCAAGGCTTCCAGCGTTCCGAGCAGCGAACGCAGGTCCGCTTCACGCGAGTAGATGCCCACGGGGTGCCCGTGGTTGGGATCGTTGCAGCCGAAGGGAAGGCCATCCAGCTTGAATTGGTTGACGCCGAAGTTGCGCACCATGCCCACTAGGCTCTCACGGAAATACCGGCTGTAATTGCGCCCGGCCAAGCACAGGAACTCACCGTTGGAGGTCACTTCCATGCCCATCTTGCGGCCGGCGTCCACGCGGAAATGGCGCAGGTTGTAGCCGCCGACGGGGCCCACCCACAGCCCCAGGTGGCTGTCGATTTTCTGAAGCGCAGCCGTGAGGTCGCGGAAGCTCGTGGGGAAGCGCTGCGGGTCGGGAACCCAGATGTTGTTCTGGTCGTCGTCCCACGCGTCGTCAAGAAGAAACGATTGCATGGTGATGCCGTATTTCTTGACCAGTAGATCCCCGAACTGCTTGACGCGCTCCAGCAATAAATCATTGGTCATGCTCGTGTGCTGAAGGTCGTACCACGAGTTGTAGGTGATGAACGGACGCGCCGGCACCGCGCGGAAGCGATTGACATATTCCATGAAGGCCTGGTGAACGTGCCCGCTTGCCGCAACTCCCACCACGGCGGGTTCGCTGGTAAAACCTTCCGGCGGAATGTTGAGCCCCACGATGCCGCCCAACGACACGGATGATTGGCGGGCAGTGTTGATGCTGGTGGGGTATTCGAGCCCCATGAAGAGGTCATCCGAGAAAAGCGGTTGGCCAAACCCACCCAGGCGGAATTCTTCGGCGCCCCAATCGTTCTTGGCCGGGGCAATGGAGTCGATAAAAAACGTTCCCTTGCCGGTGGTTTTCAATTCGATCCACTGGCGCGTGTAGTGGTCGCCGGGCTTCAGTTCGTAAGTCAGCGTAGCTTCGAGGCCGGTCTTCACTTGCGGACTGTGTGGGAGCAACAGATGATACACCGCTCGCTTACCGCTGCCGGGCGCATCCTGCACTTCATGACCCTGCACTTGCAGGTCGCTTGTGGTCAGCACCAGGGGATTTTCAGCGCCGAAGTTGTACCCGAGGCGCTCATAGACAAGCTTGATTTCGAATTCGTCGCCCCGCACTTCATGAGTGCGGCCGGAGAGTTTGTTGACCAGGCGCACCGTATGGGCCGCGCCGTTTACGACCTCGATGGTGCGTTCGAGATAATCGCTTGCGAGGGTAAGCTTCGCGCCTTGCTCACGCACCGTGACGGGAGTGGCCGCGCGGACGCTCACGGACGCGAGCGCCATTGCACATAGCATAAGAATGATTGCATAGCGGGATTTCATCGGGTCGCCTCAGGGAAGGTTATGAATAGCATGCGCAAGGGATGATACCCCAGTTTTGGACGGCTGGGGCAGAAGCTAAAAATCGACCGTCGACGCCAGCCCGCGCTTTGTGCCGTACGAGGAGTTGTTGCCCCTGCTGCCGATTACAATCCCCTCTATGTCTGACTTTCCCCGATGGCCAGTCAGGCCATTAGCCCGGATTATTCATGATTTGTTGCAGCGATGGATGGCGGTAAAGAATTTCGCGCAAAGGTCACGGAGTTAAGGCGCAGAGATCGCAGAGAGGCCCCGAATTATTCTCCGTGCACTCTGTGGTCAAACGCTTTGACAATTCGATCTGTAAAGCACTCCGTGGACTCTCTGTGAAGCGTTCTTTAATCTACCCTTCGCTTATCGTCTTCATGAATAATAGGTTAGAGGTTTGTGGTTCGTCCACCATCAGCGACAATAAGCCGCGGAATCAACAAAACAGGTTCGCGCTACACATACTGGAAAAAGACGTTCGCTGCCTTCTGCCCGCAGCCTACTGTTTTGTTTCCCCTGAGATGGCATTCGTGAATAAAGGTACCGAGAATGGCCGCAAAGTTGCTAGGCTACAATCAAGAACGGGCAGTCTGGGGTGAATTCGCACAGCTTTGGTGGGGAGTGCTGCCAGCCCCTGGTTCTCTCGCGATGTTCATGATAATAAATATAGTTAGAGATTCTTCATGTTGTATCGTTGAATTGTCAAGCTATTGATATTAAGCAATTTATTAATTTTTCTTCCGGCCGGAAGTAAAAAAAGGGGTCTAATAAATTGCAGGTAAGTCTCGCGATGTTGTTGAAAACACATATAGAAAAAATGTCAGTTTTTACGCTTCTCGCGATGTTGATGGAAAATAATGACTTATAGCTTTTCTCTCGCGATAGTTATGAAAATAAATAGTTTAACTGAATCGAGCAAATTCCCCAGAATGTGGGACTCCGGAGGGCTACGAACGCGGGGCGCCGGGTCCGGGACCTGCGACTGGGCTACATTCGCAGGCTGCAAACCCCATATCACTCAATCACGGAATGGCAGGATGGCCCCATGACCCACGATGGCGATGGTAATTTCCCTGCGCACCTGAAACCTGGTACCGGACGCCTGGCATCCCTGAAGCCCGCGGCGAAAGTGTGGCATAATCTCGTTTTCAGAATTTGAGGAGAATACCTTGATGTGTCCGATTTGCAATAAACGTAAGGCGGCGCGGCAGTGTCCGGCTCGGGCGGAGAGCATTTGCTCAATCTGTTGTGGCACCGAGCGCGAGGTGACCATCGATTGTCCCAGTGATTGCCCGCATCTGGTGGCCAGTCGCAAGTACGACATAACGCGAATGGAAATCGACTGGGCCAAAGTGCCGTTTGCCGAGGTCAAATTCAATCACCACTTCGCGCATACGCACGGGGCGATGCTGTTCTATATTGATCGAGCGATTTGCCAGTTTGCCGCCGACCATCGCGAGGTTGTGGACACGGACGTCCGCGCCGCGCTGCAAACGATGGCGGAAAGTTACCGGACGCAGGCGAGCGGCATTATTTACGAGAAACCCCTGGACTATGCGTTGCAGCGCGCCTTGTACGAAAGCCTGAAAACCTCCCTTACAGAGTTCCGGGAAAAAGAGGCGGAGCGCGTGGGCATGACCACGGTGCGCGACAGCGATGTCCGCGACGCAATGATCTTCCTAACGCAGCTTTGCGCCGTGCATGAGAATGGCCGGCCCAAGGGACGCGCCTATCTGGATTTGATCCGCCAGCAATTCCCGAAGGAAGAGTTCCAGAAGTCGGGGTCGAATATCGTACTGCTTTAGGCAGTGACAAGTGACGAGTGACAAGTGACGAGCAAGAGGCAAGGCAGGTAGGCAGTGGGCAGATGGTTGTTCACTCTCCGTCAGCTCAATGCGTGGAACAATCCTGCTGCTCACTTGTCACTCGTCACTGCGCTTTTGCCGCTTGCTCGTCACTCGTCACTTGTCACTCTTCACTGCCTTTATCCCATGAGCCAAGTTGAACAAGTTCGCGCCGCGGCCGACATCGTCAAGATCGTGGGCGACTATGTGAAGCTGCGCAAGGCGGGCGCGAATTTCGTGGGGCTATGCCCGTTTCATCAGGAGAAGACGCCCTCTTTCAATGTGCACCCAGTCAAGCAGTTTTACCATTGTTTTGGCTGCGGCAAGAGCGGCGACGTCTTCAAGTTTGTGATGGAGATGGACAACCTGCCGTTTCCGGAGGCACTACGGCGGATTGCCGAGAAGGTGGGAGTTCATCTCGAAGAGAGGGCGGGCGACGAAACCTACGATGCCAACACCAAGCTGCGGGCGTCGTTGATGAAATTGCACGAAATCGCCGCCAAGTTTTTCGCCTCACAGTTGGGAGCGACGGCGGAAGGGCGCATGGCGCGCGGCTACCTTTCCGACCGGGGCATGACTGATGAGGTGGTGGGCCGCTTCCGCATCGGGTACGCGCCGGGGGACGGGCAAGCGCTGGTGCGGCAATTCGGCGGCGCAGGATTTGATCAGGACACCCTGGAAAAAAGCGGGCTGATCCTGGTGGACGCCGAGCGCCAACGCCCCTACGATCGCTTCCGGCGGCGCATCATCTTCCCCATCGCCAACGATGCCGGGAAAGTGGTGGCGTTTGCGGGCCGGGCGCTGGGTGACGATCAGCCCAAGTACCTTAACTCACCGGAAACGGCAATCTACACCAAGAGCCGGCTGTTATATCACCTGGACCGCGCCGCGCAGGCCACGCGCAAGCTTGATTATGCCATCCTGGTGGAAGGTTACATGGATTGTATCGCCGTGGCTTCCAGTGGCATCGAAAATGTGGTGGCTTCGTGCGGTACCAGCCTGACGGAAGGGCAAATTCGGTTGCTGGGCCGTTACACGCGGCGGGTGGTGGTGAACTACGATCCGGACTCCGCCGGCATGGCGGCGACGGAACGTTCGCTGGCGCTGTTGCTGGAAGCCGGATATGAAGCCAAAGTTCTGGCGCTTCCCGGAGGGCTGGATCCGGACGAATTCATTCATAAGCAGGGAACGGGGGCGTATGCCGAACTGCTCAAGAATGCGCCTTCCTATCTCGATTACTTGACGGATCGCGCTGCCAAGACTCATGATATTCGAACGCCGGAAGGCAAAGTGGCGGCGGCCAATGCCATCCTTCCGTATTTGATCAAGGTGCCCAACCCCATGTTGCGCGCCGAGTTGGCGGGTCGTTTAGCGGAGCGGTTGCGTCTGGATGAGCGCCTGTTGCGCGACGAATTGCGGCGGGCGGCGGGGGAGAAGCGCGGGGAAGTGCGAGTGGTGGAAGAAGTGGCGGCAGACGCCAACCATGCCGTCAAGCAATTGCTGCGTGCGTGCCTGGAGAGTGATGAGGTGGCAGACGCCGTGCTCCCCGAAATCATCCAAACTGGCGCGACGGCCGGGCTTGTTGGTGAGAATGTCTTCAAGCAGCTTTGGGATGCGCGGCAGCGAAATGAGAAGCTGAATCTCGCGGAATCCGAGGGGAAGCTTAACCCCCAGGAAAAACGCCTGGCGTACGATGCGCTCTTCTGGCCGGGGGCCGCACCGAGCTTGGAACAGGCTCATGGCTACCTGCGAGCGCTTGAGCACAAACGCCTCCAGATGGAGCGTGATAGACTCCTTAGGGACATCGAGTCCGCCGTGCAATCTCAAGATTCCGAGCGGCTTCGGGAATTGCAGCAGGCGAAATCCCTTATTGACAAGGAGTTGCGTAAGGTGGGCCGGCCATAATAATTCCGCCCCGAGGACAAACGATTTGGGGTATATTACATCTAATTTTATGGAGCCGTAGGAAAATTGACGGCTTATGTCAACTTTGCTTCAGGGTTGCCAGCGGGTGACACTGCCGAGGCGGTTTGCGCGGTGTCGCCTATTTCCATTTCTACGCGTGACTCGAGCCTGTTGCCTGTGGGGAGGGCATTGCTTTGGCGTTTGACGAAAAGTTCGACCAAGTAAACAAACTGATCAGCCTGGGTAAAGAAAAAGGCTACCTGCTTTACGACGAGGTCAACGACCTCCTGCCGTCCGACGTCCATTCAGCGGAAGACCTTAGCGACCTCCTTTCCATGTTCGATAGCGAGGGGATTGAGGTGGTGGATTCCCCCCGGACCAAAGCCGCGGATAGCATTGCGCTGGATAAGACCGATGACATCAAATCCGATGAAGCGGGCGAAGATGCTGAGCTGGACCTGACCCCCGGAGCTTTGGATAAAACCAACGATCCGGTGCGGATGTATTTACGGGAAATGGGCACGGTGCCGCTACTGACGCGCGAAGGCGAAGTGGAAATCGCCAAGCGCATTGAACGCGGCCAGATGAAAGTTTTCAAGGCCCTCTCCCGTTCCCCCATTGTGATCCAGAGCCTCTTTGCCCTGGGCCGGCAGCTCAAGGCCGGGGAAAAATCCATCAAGGAAGTTGTGGTTTTTGATGACGAAGAGCTGCTTGAGGACCGCGTTGTTCATCGCTTGAAAGAAATTGTGGGCACCATCGATGAGATGGAACGCCTGTACAAAAAGTTGGGGCAATTGCGGATCAAGCGCGATGCCATTCCGCGCACCAAGAAGCCGCGGGATTTCCGCCGTTACAGTTGGGCAGTGGCGGAACATCGCATCATGATTTCAAAGTTGTTGCGGTCCATTCAGTTCACCCACACGCAACGCAAGGCCCTGATTGGAACGCTTCGCCAGGCGGTGGATGAAATGCGCCCGCTCGAGCGCGAGGCGAATCGCCTGGAAAAGCGCGTGGAAGGGACACGCACCAACGGCAACAAGGACCTGCGCAAGGAGCTTCGCCAGGCCAAGACGAACCTGGCTGAATTTGAAGACCGTATTCAAGCCACCACCATGGAGCTGCGCCGCAGCTACCAGAATATCGTGATGGGTGAAGAGCAGGCGGAAATTGCCAAGCGCGAACTGATTGAAGCCAACCTCCGCCTGGTGGTTTCAATTGCCAAGAAATATACCAATCGCGGCCTCCAGTTCCTGGACCTGATCCAGGAAGGCAACATCGGCTTAATGAAGGCGGTGGACAAGTTTGAGTACCGCCGCGGTTACAAGTTTTCCACTTACGCCACATGGTGGATCCGGCAGGCCATCACCCGGGCTATCGCCGACCAGGCGCGCACCATCCGCATCCCCGTGCACATGATTGAGACCATCAATAAACTCATCCGCACGTCGCGCCAGCTCGTGCAGGAGTATGGCCGCGAACCGACCTCGGAGGAAATTGCCAAGCGGATGGAAATCCCCGTGGTGAAGGTGCGCAAGGTTTTGAAGATTGCGCAGGAACCAATTTCCCTCGAAACACCGATTGGGGAAGAGGAAGATTCGCATTTGGGCGACTTCATCGAAGACCGCGGAGTTATTTCCCCGGCGGAAGCGGTCATCAACATCAATTTGAAAGAGCAGACGGAGTCCGTGCTGAAGACCCTGACGCCGCGCGAGGAAAAAGTCATCAAGATGCGATTTGGCCTCGACGATGGCAGCGAGCACACTCTGGAAGAAGTAGGACAGAGTTTTGCGGTAACACGCGAACGCATTCGCCAGATTGAGGCGAAGGCTTTGCGCAAGCTGCGTCACCCCTCGCGCAGCCGGAAGTTGCGAGCTTTCCTTGATGCCACCGTGCGGGAGTAACTCTTCCGCCCCGGGAAATGTCGCATCGGGCAGCACTGTATAAGTCGCATTGATATATCGTTGCGGGGGGCCTTCCATGAAAACGTGCCCGTACTGTAATTACTCCAACTACGACAATGCCGCCGTCTGCCGCAAGTGTGATGGTCCCTTCATGGTGGACCCCGGCACGGTTTACCACGGCCGGACCTATTGGATGGGCCCGGAAAAAGGCAAGGCAATTCGCAGCCGGGCGCTTTCCCTGATCGTCCTGGGGCTGCTCATCAAGGTGTACTGGGGCGGCTACGGACCATGGCCGACGGTTGATTTTCCCGTCCTCGTAACCGCGCGCGGGATTCTGGAGCCTTTGCTCCTTTACGGCGGAGCGGTGCTTTACGTCTTTGGCTGGATTGTGACTTACGTTTGACCGGTCGTTCCCGAAGGAAGCACTTGTAGGCCACGGATTTCATGCAGGTAAGACCGCGGAGTCGTGCGCCAGTGCGTCCCTACAGGCACGCAGCCCCCTCGATCCCGCGACGGCAGGTGAATCCATCAAGGAGTGAATCATGGGCGAAACTATGGTCGCACCTTCCATGCCGGAAGAGCAACCCGCAGATTCTTTCCTCAGGCGCGCTGTCGGAGTTTTCATCTCTCCGGGCGCGACATTTGATGATATTGCGCGCAAGCCGGGCTTTGTGGCGCCCATGGTGACGCTTATCGTCGCCTC
>CAYTMD010000190.1:0-11409 GCA_964438685.1 uncultured Acidobacteriota bacterium | reverse complement strand
TTGGCGACTCCCGCCTCTTTCGCGATTACATCCATGATCCCGTGATCAAATCCTTTGCGGGCGAATACCGAACGTGCCGCATCGATAATCTCCGACCGGCGAAACTCGGACAAGACTTGCTGTTTGGTTTTCATCGATCTCCCGTCTGGCACTTCCGCGGCAAGCGTTGCCGTGTGAGATTCCGCGCGCCAGAACATGACTGTGTAGTATAATAACATGACTATATGGTCAGTCCAGAAGAAAACCCGACAGAAAACCGCAAACCGGCCCCTGTTTGTAAGCGCTCACGTGCAAGGAACATCCTCACAGCAGGACACCGGAGCGCCGGATGAGCACGCCTGTCCCCCCGCCTCAAGATGTGGGAGCGGAACACTCAGAGTGGAAACCATCCGTGAACCCGTGGATGATTGCCGCATCAGTGATGACGGCAACCTTCATGGTGGTGCTTGACTCTTCGGTTGCCAATGTCGCTTTACCGCACATCGCCGGCAATCTTTCGGCGAGCACCGATGAATCGACGTGGGTCCTCACCAGCTATCTTGTTTCCAATGCCATCATGCTTCCCGCCGCCGGATGGATTACTCGGCGCATCGGCCGCAAACGCCTGCTGATGACTTCGATCCTGGTATTCACCGGAGCCTCGCTGCTATGCGGGGTAGCCATCAACATGCCGATGCTGATCGTCGCCCGCGTTCTACAAGGCGTTGGCGGCGGCGGCATGCAGCCCCTGGCCCAGTCCATCCTGCTGGAGAGCTTTCCGCGACATCGGCACGGCACCGCCATGGCTGTTTATGGCGTCGGGATCGTGGTCGCCCCGGTGATCGGCCCAACTTTGGGAGGATGGATTACGGACAGCTACTCCTGGCGATGGATCTTTTACATCAATCTTCCCGTGGGGATGCTGGCTCTGTTTATGATCGAGATGTTTATCGAAGACCCTCCCTACATTCGGCGGGCATTTCGCGGGGCTATCGATTTTCTCGGGTTTGGATTGATGGCTCTTTGGCTGGGCACCCTGCAGTTGCTGCTGGACAAGGGGCAGGAGGCTGACTGGTTTGAAGCGAACTGGATCCGATGGATGGCGGTCGTTTCCGTGCTCGCGCTGGCGGGCTTTATCTTCCGCGAGTTCATGTGCCGGGAGCCGATTGTGCAATTGCGGATTCTCGGCGACCGCAATTTCAGTGTCGGGACGCTGATTACGGGTCTCTACGGTTTTGTTCTGTATGGCGTCACGGCCATGTTGCCGTTATTCCTACAGACCCTGATGGGGTATCCGGCGCTGGATAGCGGCCTGGCAGTCAGTCCGCGTGGCCTTGGTTCCGTGCTCTCCATGATTGTGGTTGGGACCTTGGTGAATTATGTCGACGGCCGCATCCTGTTGGCGTGCGGCTTCGGGATATTTGGTTATTCGGCACTACTGCTCAGCCATGTCAATCTTGACATTTCCATGGGCTCCGTGGCTTGGCCGAATTTCATCAATGGATTCGCGGGCGGCTTCGTCTTTGTTCCTCTTACCACCATGGCGATGGGTATGCTGCGCAAAGATAAGATCGGTAATGCGTCCGGCATCTACAACCTCGTGCGGAATATCGGAGGCAGCGTCGGTATTGCCAGCGTCACCACCATCCTGGTGCGCGGCTCTCAAGTTCATCAGAATTATCTCGCGGCAAACATCACAGAAGGAAACCCTACGGTGATTGCGGTTCTCCATGGCCTGCAGTCAAGCTTTAGTCGTGGAGGCACGGATACCTACACCGCTCATCAACAAGGCTTGGGGGTACTTTACGGGATTGTCAAGCAGCAGGCATCTCTGCTCGCTTATGCTGACAACTTCCGATTGCTGGGGTATCTCGCGCTGCTGTGCATCCCGCTTGCCATGTTATTTCATCGCGTGGGAAAGCACTCGCCCGACGGCCCTGACATTGGCGTGGAATGAAATTACGGGCTCAACATGTGAGCTGACTGCCCGATCCGTTAGGCCGCTGCCCGTATTGTTTGAGGAGGCGGAAGAACTTCAGTGAACGGCGTGCGTCTTCCTGAATCTGCACTTTGAGGATGGCGGGGTTCTGGAACTTCATCTCGTCGCGGAGCCGGTAGAGGAACTTGATCTCCATATCGCTTTCGTCGATTTGGCCGGAGAAATCCAACAGGAAAGTTTCCACGGTCAACCGATGGTCCCCAAAGGTTGGTTTGAATCCCACGTTGGTCACGGAGTCGTGGGCCACGCCGGCCAGCACGGTGTGCGTCACGTATACCCCGACTTTGGGCAACTGTTCTTCAATGGGAGCCAGATTGAGCGTGGGGACGGTATGCTTGCGGCCTACGCCCATGCCGGCAACAATCGGCCCACGGGCAGAAAACGGCCGCCCCAGAAGGCGATTGGCCTTGTGGACGTGTCCTTCTGCCAGCAGTTCGCGAATGCGCGTGCTGGAAACGCGGTCACTTCGAATGACGAGCATGGGAACAACTTCGACGCGGAAGCCTTCCTGATTCCCTAGTTCCTCCAAAACTTCCGTGTCACCGGACTGGCGATAGCCGAAGCGGAAATTGGGCCCCACATGGACGGACGATGCGTGCAGCGGGTCAAGCAGTGCCCGCCTCACAAATTCCAGCGGCGACTGCCGTGCCAGCTCGCGCGTAAAGGGCAGAACCACCAGCAGGTCGATTCCCGTTGCCGCAATCAATTCGACCTTGCGCGGAAGCGGCGTAAGGAGCTTGGGTGCGTGGTCAGGCGAGAGAATCTTGATGGGATGAGGTTCAAACGTGATGGCGGCGGCCTGCAAGCCCTGCGGTCGTGCCACGTCGACTACACGGCGCAGCAACGTTTGGTGCGCCAGGTGGACTCCATCGAAATTGCCGATCGTCACCACGCTGGGCGCCGATTGTTCGTCGAGTTCCCGAAGGTCATTGATGACGCGCATAAGAACAAGTCCGAAGCCTAAAACTCCAACTTCAATCCATCATAAGCTAATTGCACGTGCGAGGGCAGGGTGGAGTTTGTTGCCTCGTGGCCGAGTTCGTGGGCAATGTGGGTGAACAGCGCGCGCCGCGGCTTCAGACGTTCGACCATTCCCAGGGCCTGCGCCACTGAGAGGTGGGTCGGATGCGGTTTGGGGCGAAGGGCATCAATGATAAGAACGTCCAGACCCTCCAGCAGGGGAATGCTGGATTCCGGAATCTCACTGACGTCCGTCACGTAGGCGATGTCGTGAAAGCGATATCCAAAAATCGGCAACCTGCCGTGGATGACAGGCACGGGGATGAGCTTCAAATCCCATAACTCGAATGGGCCATCGATAAGATGCGGGTCGAGCTTGCCGACGCCGCCGAATTGGTAATTTCCATCGAAGATGTATTTGAACGTTGACCGAAGCGTGTCCATGCAACGGGCTTCAGCATAGATGGGAATTGGCACCTGCTGCCGGAAATAGAACACCCGCGTATCATCGAGGCCCATGATGTGGTCGGCATGACCGTGGGTGAATACCACGGCATCCAGACGGGACATGCCCTCGCGCAAAGCCTGCGTGCGAAAGTCCGGTGTGGTATCAATCAGCACAGCCCTGTCGTTGTACTCCAGCAGTATGGAGGGCCGGGTGCGTTTGTCGCGGGGATCGGAGGACGTGCAAACGGGACAATGACAGGCGAGAATGGGCACGCCTGTGGAAGTTCCAGTGCCGAGAAACTTGAGAGTCATCACCCTTTGCGTGCCTGCCGCTTCTGCAATTCCACGAACGTCATGCGCAATTCGTAGAGGACGTCGTCGAGAAGGCGGGATTCATTGGGCGTCAGGTTCCCCTTGGTTTTCTCCTGTAGAACCTGCAGCAGATCAATGGTGCGGTGAGCGTTGTTCATGTCCGGGGGGATGCGCTCGCCCCCCGGTCCGGCAATCAGGCCAAGCTGAAACATGGTGGTGGTGCTGAGGTATGAAACCAGAGTTTCAAAACCGGAGGGCTCCTCCGAAAATTCTGCTTCTCCCGTTTCGGTCATCCCGGGTTCAATGATCTCCGGCCGCGCCGCCTTCTGCGGTGGCGGTTCAGGCTTCCGCGCTTCGGACGTTTCCTCATCGCGACGGGAGCCTTCGGTCGTGAAACTCCGACGATCAACCACTTTGAAACCCGATGGTTCCTTCTTGTCATCTGCCATGAAATTCCTCGCAGCCCGGATTAGCAAGCTTTGGAAATTAGCGGGTATCGACACCAAATTTGCGAAAGTCCAGTTTAGCAATAAACCCGAAAACCAACAAGCCCACGCGCAGACCTGGGTGCTCGGCATCGAAGTGAAACGGGCGTCCACGTCCTGCCCGCGTATACTGCAACTTGGAGCCCCACGCTGTGCTAGAATCGCCCCGACATGCGATTTGAAAGGTAGAAAGGGATCGTTCATTGGCGGCGCTGCGGTGCAGAATTTCAAGCACATCGGCATTTTCGCGGCCCTGATAAACCATGAAAACTCAAGCGCAACTCATCGAGAGCATTCAGCGTTTCCAGGGAAGCTTCTGGGACAGGAAGCGCACTGACCGGCCTCCGGTGGGGATCTATGACGAAGACATCTTTCTGCCGATCAATTTCCTGCGCCGGCCATTCACACGTCCCATCGTCTGCCCCGAGAATGTTAACGGCGATCTGGTAGCCACCGAGCATGAGTTCAGCTTTGCAAGCCGGGCCGTGACTGTCGATGACTTCATGCCATTTTCGGCAGCATGGCGGGGAATACCCTGGCTGGAGGCTGCTTGCGGATGCCCCGTAAGGTATTCGGAGGGATCGCTGGCGCCGGCCCATTTCGTGGGGTCCGCGGATGCACTGGCGCATCTATCCGTCCCTGCGCCTAACGGATGGTTGGACTGCCTGCGCAGGGAGACACAGCGCCTTGAGGCCGCGGCCCCGCAGGATTGCTGGGTCAGCCCGTCGATCCTCCGCGGGCCCTCCGATGCCCTTGCTGCCCTTCGGGGCATGACGGAGTTTTTCCTCGATTTGAACGACAGCCCCCAAGCCGTGGAAATTGCGGCTGGCCGGGTTAACCAGGTTCTAATGACGGAAATGGATATTCATTATTCTCATGTTCACCCCAAGCTGGGTGGGTACGTGCAAATAATGGGGTATTGGGCGCCGGGGAAAACCGTGATGATGCAGGAGGATGCCCTGGGCATGTGTTCACCTTCCATCTATCGCGATATCTTCAGGCAATTCAATGAAGAGATTGTGAAGCACATCGGCCCGTGTGCTCTTTTCCATTTCCATTCAACCGGCTACCAGCATTATCCCCACGTGCTGAACCTTCCCGGAATTGCCGGGTTGGAGATGACCATGGAAACGGTGGGGCCCACGCTGCTTGACATGGTGCCAGTGTTCAGGGAGATATTGGAGAAGTCCCGCCTGATCTTGCAAGTCTGCACAGGTTTCGAATTCCTGCCGGAGGTTCTGCGCAAACTTCCCCGCGAAGGGCTATACCTCGTCATCCCGAGCAAGTACATTCCTGACGACCAAGCGTTTCGCGAATTTGTCCGCGCCCATTGGCGGCGTTAATCTGATCTGGGGAAAGCGGTGAGCGTTGATGGGCAAGTAATGTAGTCGTGCGAACGCGTTCTCACGGCCTGCGACCAGCTTTGGCCGTCTTACCGTGCGGGCATAATGTCGTGCAAGCTCGGGATTATCACGGAATCTAATAAATGGCGTTGTTTCAGTAGGTTACCAGCTTTGCCGACCAAAGAAACGCCCTTCTCGGTTCTTTTGTTTCAAGGGGTTACCAGCTTTGGCGGTTTTCGTAGGATACGCAAAAACTGACGCGAAGTCGCCACACAATCTGTACTCGCAGGGGCTAGGAACATTGGGCATCATCAAATTCTCTTCTTGCTCTGCGGGGAGGCACGCCTGGGATCAGTGCATCGGTCCCAGACAAACACAATATAGCCTACGCGCTTGCCTTTGTCAAGAAAAACCTCCGGTCCGCTCCGGCGCTTTGCTTCACCCGCCCTTGCGAATACTCGCCGCGTCTTGATAGATTACCCTATTAACCTAATCCTTCGCCGCTCACCGTGAGTGCGAGAATCGAGAGTCAACCTGGCTGGAGAAAATCTTCGTAAATTGATCGAATTGACGGCGCACCTGAGAGGCCCGGAAGGGTGCCCGTGGGACCGCGTGCAGGATTACGACACCCTGAAGGGGTTGCTGCTGGAAGAGGCCTATGAGGTGGTGGATGCCGCGAACGCGCGTGATTTTGACGGCCTCGAGGACGAACTGGGGGACCTGCTCTTCCTGGTGGTGTTCTACTCCCGTCTCGCGGAGGAGGAAGGCCGCTTTGCCATTGATGATGTGGTTGAGCATGTGCACGCCAAGCTGATTCGGCGCCATCCGCATGTGTTCGGCAAGGTGCAGGCGGGGAACGCCGGCGAAGCGCTTCAGAGTTGGATGGCCGTCAAGGAACAGGAGCGCGCCATCGAGGGCAAGCGCGCAAGGGAGTCCGTGCTGGATGGAATCCTCAAATCATTGCCGTCCACGCTGGTGGCGCACGAATTGGGAACGCGGGCGGCGGAGGTGGGATTCGAATGGGCGAAGGTGGGCGACCTGCTGGAAAAGATTGAAGAGGAGGTCCACGAGTTGCGCCAGGAGCTTGACGCGCAACCTCCCAGTGCGCCGGCGCGGGTGGAGGAAGAAGTGGGTGATCTATTTTTTGCCGTCGCCAATCTCTCGCGCTTTCTTCATTTCGACCCGGAGAGCTGTTTGCGGCGTGCCAACAAGAAATTTCAGCGGCGCTTCCAGGCCATGGAGCAGGAAATCCTCAAACGTGGCAAGCAATTGAAGGAATGTTCACTCGACGAAATGGAAGCAGTGTGGGGGGAGATTAAGGCTGCCGAGCAGCATAAAACACCGGATGTATGAGGCGTTTTGAACAATAGGATGACATCACCACAGAGGGCACAGCGATCACGGAGAAGGGAATCACACAAGAATGGTGCGGATATAAGAGACGAACTGTGAACTCTTCCCTCTGAGGAGAAGTGCTTTTCTCTGTGACCTCTGTGCTCTCTGTGGTGAAAGTCTCGGCCCTTGACCAGGAAAGAGCGACACTGCAGGTGGAACGTCCATGAAAATTGACCGCGTCGAACTTCGCGAATTGCAAATGCCGCTCGTACACTTCTTTGAGACGAGCTTTGGGCGAACGACCATGCGCCGAATCGTCTTGGTCCGGGTCGATGCCGACGGCCTGACCGGTTGGGGCGAGGTGACGGCGGGTGAACAGCCCTTTTACAGTCACGAAACACCGGATACGGCCTGGCACATTCTTCGCGATCTTCTGATTCCGTGGGCGCTGGGCAAAGCTTGGGCGGCGCCCGGTGATGTTGCACCCCGCTTTCGGCCGATTCGCGGGCACAATATGGCCAAGGCCGCACTGGAGAATGCGCTTTGGGATATTGAAGCCCAGCGGAAAAACATCCCCCTGGCCAAACTTCTGGGCGGGACACTGATAGAGATTCCCTGTGGCGTATCAATCGGAATCCAGACCTCGATTGAGGTATTGCTGGAGAAGATTGCGCGTGAAGTAGCGGCTGGCTATCAGCGAATCAAAGTGAAGGTGAAGCCCGGTTGGGATCTCAAGGTGCTTGAGGCGATTCGCAACCGTTTTCCCCGCATTCCGCTGATGGCTGACGCCAACAGCGCTTATACCCTGGCTGACCTTGCGCACCTGAAGGAATTTGACCGTTTCTATCTGATGATGATGGAGCAGCCGCTGGGCTGGGATGACCTGATCGACCACGCCCGGCTGCAAAAAGAAATCGCCACGCCCATCTGCCTGGACGAATCCATTCACAGCGTTGATGATGCGCGCAAAGCGCTGGAAATTGGCGCGGGGAAGATCATCAATATCAAGCTCGGGCGCGTGGGCGGATTCACCGCCGCCCGGCAGATTCACGATCTGTGCCGCGCCAAGAACGTCCCCGTCTGGTGCGGAGGCATGTTGGAGTCGGGCGTCGGCCGCGCCCACAATATCGCCATGTCCTCCTTGCCGGGATTTACGCTGCCCGGTGATGTTTCCGCCAGCAAACGCTACTGGGCTGAGGACATCATTGATCCTGAAGTCACGGTGAGCGCGCAGGGGACAATTCATGTTCCCCAATCGGCGGGGTTGGGTTACACGCCCAATCTTCAGAGGATGGAGAAATTGACGGTGCGGAAGGAGTTATTTGAGTAGCACCGCACCGATTCCGGCGACGAAGCCTGACCATGCTCGCATGCACTTGCTGATGGTGCTGGTAACGGTCTGTTGGGCCAGTAATATTATTGCCGGCAAGCAGGCTTTGACGGGGTTCGGCGCCCTGGCCCTGGCGCAATTGCGCGTATTGGGTTCGGCGTTAATCTTTGTCATCTGCTTTTTGGCCAGCGGCCGAATGCGCCGACTCCAGTTGTCGCAACGGAAGTGGCTCTTCCTAGTGGCCATGGCAGCGTGCGGCATCGCCCTGAACCAACTTACTTTTATCGGCGGGATGGCGCGCAGCACCGTGGCCCACACGGGCCTGATCGTGGCCCTGGGTCCCGTGACGGTGCTGATAATAGCCGTGATAATTCGCCTGGAGGCCCTGACGGCTTGGAAATTTGTCGGGATGTTGATCGCATTTGCGGGAGTCGGCGTCTTGACGGTCGACAAGGCAGGGCAGGGGGGTACCAGCCATTGGGTGGGAGACCTCATCCTACTTGCGAGTACATTGGTCTTCGCCATCTACACTGTCCTGATGAAGGAGGTGGCAGATCACTTCGATGCTCTTACCCTTAATACGCTGACGTTTTTGCTGGGTGCCATCATGATGCTCCCGTTCTGCGCCCGCTCGGTGATGGCTACGAACTGGGGTGCACTCCGCTTTGAAGCGTGGTGGGGGCTGGGGTTTCTTGTTGTGTTCGGGTCAGTGATCTCTTACCTGCTCTTTGCCTACGTAATGACGGAACTGGCTGCGTCACGAGTTGCAGCTTTCAATTATTTGCAGCCGGTTATCGCCAGCGGCTTGGGCATCTGGTTGCTTTCGGAACGGCTAACTTCAAAGGTGTTGATGGGCGGGGCGCTGATCCTGGCAGGCGTTTATCTGACGGAGCGTGAGCGGGGCGAGGAGAAGTCTGCGATGATTTCCGCGCGCGCACACTAGGAAACGACTTCCACCATGGGACCGCGATGTTGTGGGCGCATGATGAGTGCCAGCAGGACCCCCGAGGCAAAACCCCCAATATGAGCCCACCAGGCGACGCCGCCCGCAGTGGCGGTCTGAATTGACAGCATTTCAAATCCCGCGACAAACTGAATCAGAAACCAATAGCCAAGGAGCAGGATGGCTGGGACCTGGACCGTCCAAAAGAAGATGAAAAGCGGAATGAGCGTGGTGATGCGAGCGCCGGGATAGCAGATGAAATAGGCGCCCAGCACCCCGGCAATGGCGCCGCTGGCCCCAATGGTGGGAATGCGCGATCCGGGGCTGATAAAGATCTGGACCACGGCGGCCGCGACACCGGAGACCAAGTAGAGCAGAAGAAAACGGAAATGTCCGAAGCGGTCTTCAATGCTGCGCCCAAACACAAATAGAAACAGCATGTTTCCCAGCAAGTGCAGCCACCCGCCGTGGAGGAACATGGAAACAAAAATGGGAGCTACCGTACGGCTGGCGGGAAGCGCGAAGAGGTGGGCAGCGGAGTAGCGGGCGGGAATCAATCCATACTGGAGGATAAAACGGTTCAAGTGCGGGCCCAGCGTGAGCTCAAGGAAGAAGGCCCAGAAGTTCATCACAATCAATAGCAGCGTGAATGCCCAGAAGGTGCGCCGGCGAATGTGGTCAGTAAGAGGGATCGGTACCATGTAAGGGCATTTTACCGTGCCTGATCGTAGCTGCCCACGGGAAAAGCATGCTCACTGGGGGGGCCAGCGCAAGCATGCCTTTCCACTGTGGGCAGTATCGCTCGCAGCCGCAGGCCCTACCATCAAATCCTTTCAGACCCTGCGGCTGCGGAGCCTGGTGCTACTCATTGAACACGAGGACTTCGCTCGATCCGCGGAAGCGGATTTCCTGGATCGCATGCGTGCCATCGGCAGCATCGTTGTACACGACTTGGTCGGCCCCATACTTTGTGCCGCGATTCACTACTTTCCCTTCAGCCGTAGCAACAATTTTGGATCCATGCAGGAAAGTGACAGTTGCCTCAGGGCTGTGGGTTTGCCACTTGATGTTGTAATTGCCACTTGCCAGGTGCGATCCGGCTATGGTGACATCGTAGTGAAGGAGAACATCTTTGGAATCCTTCTGCTTGGCCGCGGCGCCAGCCACGACAATCAAGCCCATTGCCACGATCGTAACGATCAAACTCTTCTTCAATTTCATATCCATCCTCCTCAAAGACGGTGGTTGTCTTGCGTGTTGATTCTGGCGATCCGCGATCTGGACCCGGATGGAACGCCCGCCCGTTTAAGTTGACGTTTCGCTTGCATTTGCCACTGAAGCGCCCCTAGAATCAGGCGGGGTTAAATGAAAAACGGGAAGCCAACGGGCTTCACGTGATTCCTCCGGGATTGTCGTTGCTCAGGCCGCCAAACCGTCGGCAACGGCAATCCATTTAACCCCGATTTACTTCTTGCCCTCTGTTCGTTTGAGGCTGAAACACTGCAAAAGCCGTTATGGCGTTTCTGCCCCAGCGCCCTTTTGGTGTCTCCCTCTTAGACGCAGCCTGGAACCAATGGTAAGCTGCCAGGTATTCTTTCTTCCCTTTGCCTTGACCACCCAATCGTTCCGCGTTCTCTCAGGTATACGAAGGCATGACGCGCAAAGTTCCGGATTTTTGTGAATCCCAGGTGAAGATATTGTTGCGGCTCCGTAACGGCGGTGCTGCTGAAGTGATTTCGCCCCCCCCGTTGTCGGGCGGAAGATCCTCGTCGCGTGGCCAAGCCGCGCACGGTGGCGCGCGTATCAATTTGAGTTTGCTTCCCTCGCCCCTTACGGGGGGAGAGGGGGGACCGCAAGGCGGGGGGTGAGGGGGTCTCTACCAAAATGGAAATCATTCGAAAGAGCAGCAAAAGCAAGCCCAGACTGAAATGCCCTCAGCGTCGACAGCATCTCAGTAGGCCCATGAGTTTTTGACCCCCTCACCCGTCCTGCCCCGGCTGGTGAAAACGCCGGTTGCAGTCCACCCTCTCCCCCAAAGGGGCGAGGGATATGTCTTCCCTTGGTCTCCGCTGGAAACCGGTTGGCTCGACCGCCAGTGGGAGAATAACCCCCAGCTTCCCCGCATAGCGAGCGCTTGTGCTGCACCTCATTCCCAACCTGACGCCATTCGTTTTGGACACGAGTGGGGTGCGTTAACCCACGGCTGGCTCGCATTGGGTAAATGACCACGCCCGCTTTGCGGGCTTTGGAACGCCGCAAACCGTTATTTTAACGCC
>CAYTMD010000189.1:0-11427 GCA_964438685.1 uncultured Acidobacteriota bacterium | reverse complement strand
AATGCCCACTAACACTAATCCCGTCCAGACGGCCAAGACCGTACGCTTACAGAGCATCTTAGAACCATTCCGCTACAATTTGAGCGCAAATCGTTTCCTAGTAATTTAGCAGTAGGATTTGGGGCGTCGTGGTTTATGTGGAATGATCGAAGAGATGGATGTGTTTGGAATGACAAAAAATAATTATCCTATTTCTCTGTTTCTAAGATATCCCAATAAGCTCGTTGACGCTCCAAACGTGAAATATTCCTGACTGATTGTCACTGAGCCGCCACCAAGAATTAACACAAGTTTAGGACACTACCCCCCGTCTGAGTGCTGTCCTGGTTCGAGCGTCGTGCCGCCATCGTAGCGGCTCAATGCCGACTGGAAGCCGGCGCTGCATCCGAAAGACTGTTGATATCAGAACATTCAAGCACTGATTTCGGCGCCCCATCCTTGGCGGCGATCAGCATCGCCCGCCCCAGTTTCTCCGTGGTGGTGACATATTTGGGGAAGCGGGACTTCAAAAGAGGAAGCAGCGGCCACATCAGTGCGTAGGAAACCCGGTAGATTGTGGTTCTTGATTTGATCCCGTGGAGCGGCACAATCACGGCGGGGCGGAACATGTACGCGGCCTTGAACGGCAACCGGCGCAAGGCGTTTTCCGTCTGTCCTTTCACGCGAGCCCACATTGAGCTGCCGCGCTCAGAGCTGTCCGTGCCCGCACCCGAAACAAAAATAAACGTCATATTGGGGTTGAGCTTCACCAGCGTCTGTGCCGCGGCCAACGTAATATCGTAAGTAATGTGCCGATATTTTTCTTCCGACATTCCCGCGGAAGAGATGCCGAGGCAAAAGAAGCAGGCGTCAACTCCCGTCAGCTCCGATTTAATTGAAGAAAAGTCGAAGAAATCCTTGTGGACGATCTCCCGCAGCTTCGCGTGTTGCTGCCCGGTGCTGCCGCGTACGATTGAGAGGACAGCGGTAACCTCAGGATCAAGCAGGCACTCACGAAGAACGCCTTGCCCTATCATCCCTGACCCGCCAAAAAGAATTACCTTCATCTGTTTAAAGCCTCCGAATGGGTCGTTGGCCAGGCTCGCAGCGCCGTCCGGACAACGCGCTCAAGTTCGCTGCGGCTGGCTCCGCCGGATGCTTGCACCGCCATTCCCAGGATTACGGTTGCGACGTAGCGGGCAAGATCGGCCGGGCTGGAATCGGCCGGCAGGTCGCCTTCGGACTTGGCTCGTTTCAGTCGCCGGCGCAGGGCGGATTCAATCTCTTTGCGGCGAAGGACAAGCTCCTGCCGGATGGGTTCCGCCACCCTGCCGCAGGCCAGCGCGCCTTGCACGGTGAGACATCCCGGAGGACTGCCGGGGGCGGTTTGCAATTTCGCAGCTTCGCCCAACAACCGTTCCACCACGGCGCGTGCCGTTGGTTCCTGCAAGGCCTCATGGAGGTATGCCGAGGGACCTTCAAAGTAGCGATCCAGCGCCTTGCGGAACAGGGCTTCCTTATCGCCAAAAGCTGCATAGAGGCTTGGCCGGTTGATGCCCATGGCGCGGGTCAGGTCGGAGAGCGAAGCCCCCTCGTAGCCTCTCTCCCGGAACACGCGCAGGGCGCGGTCCAGCGCCTGATCAGGATCGAAAGCGCGGGGACGTCCGAGAGATCGAGGGGGCTTATTCGATATCATTCCCGCCCATAATAGCCCTTTTCGTACCGATTGGTAAAAAACTTTGTATCCTTCGGCGGGGCAGCGACATCTTTACTGTACGGTACAAAAGTACCCGACAAGGAGGATTATCATGGCAAAGAAACTGGAAGGCAAAGTGGCAGTGGTCACGGGAGCATCCAAGGGGATCGGCGCTTCCATCGCCAAGCATCTGGCGGCGGAAGGGGCGTCGGTGGTGGTGAATTACGCCACCAGCAAGGAAGGAGCTGACCGCGCCGTGGCCGAGATCACGGGCAAAGGGGGCAAGGCCATCGCGGTGCAGGCAGACGTATCGAAACAGGCGGACATCGGACGGCTCTTTGCCGAAAGCAAAAAGGCTTTTGGCAAACTCGATATCCTTATCAACAATGCGGGAATTTACGAGTTCTCTCCGCTGGAAGGAATCACGGAAGGGCACTTCGACAAACAGTTTGACCTCAACGTCCTTGGCCTGATCCTGACTTCGCAGGAAGCGGCGAAACACTTCAGCCCCGAAGGCGGCAGCATCGTGAATATCAGTTCGGTCGTCAGCACTTTTGCGCCTCCGAACACTTCGGTGTACAGCGCCACCAAGGCAGCCGTGGATGCTGTGACCAAGTCGCTTTCCAAGGAGCTGGGGCCGCGAAAGATTCGCGTAAATGCCATCAATCCCGGCATGGTGGAAACCGAAGGGTGGCACGCCGCCGGCTTTGCCGAGAGCGATATGCGCAAGCAGGTGGAGGCACAAACTCCCCTTGGGCGCATCGGCCAGCCGGAGGACATTGCCCACGCGGCGGTCTTCTTTGCCTCCTCCGACGCCGCTTGGATTACCGGCGAAACCCTGCTCGTCGCCGGCGGCTTTCGTTAAGAACACTGGCAGCGCGCGCCCGGCGGCAGGACGGTGGCAGAAGGCACACAAACTGAGGTAGACTTCTTTCAGGAGGCTAAAATGTCACTTCGACCTATAAAGCGCGTTGTCACGTCCAAGCCTACTTTGGAAGGTGCGGGTGTCCACTTGCGCCGCGCCTTCGGGTTCGGCAACACCTCGGATTTCGATCCGTTCCTGCTTCTGGATGACTTTCGCAACGACATCCCGCAGGATTATCTTGCCGGCTTCCCGTGGCACCCGCATCGCGGCATTGAGACCATCACCTACGTCCTTGCCGGAACGGTGGAGCACGGCGACAGCATGGGAAACGCGGGCGCCATTGGTGCGGGTGACGTGCAGTGGATGACGGCGGGGAGCGGAATCATTCATCAGGAAATGCCGAAGGGCGACGCGACGGGCAGTATGCACGGATTCCAGTTGTGGGCGAACCTGCCAGCCGCGCTTAAAATGACCTCCCCGCGTTACCAGGAAGTGAAATCGCCTGACATCCCGGAAGTCCAGGACGACGATGGCACGAAAGTGCGCATCGTGTGCGGCAACTTCTGGGGTAAGGCTGGTCCCGTGGACGGCATTGCCGCTGAACCGATCTATCTTGATGTATCCGTCCCGCCCGGCCGGACCAAGACTCTGCCAGTTGAGACTACACGCCATGCTTTCGCCTATGTGTTTGCTGGGGATGGAAAGTTCTGCAATGCATCAGGACCGCTGGCCGTGCCCACGGAACCGGTATCGTGGGCTGACACGCACCCTCCCACGGAGGCGAGTAACCGCTCGCTGATCCTTTTTGATCGCGGCGATGAAGTCATGGTGCAGGCCGGGGAGGAAGGCATCCGCTTTCTTTTGGTTTCAGGAAAGCCCTTGGAGGAACCGGTGGCGTGGTACGGCCCTATCGTCATGAACACGCAGGAGCAACTACGTCAGGCATTTGCGGAGCTGGAAAAGGGAACATTCCTGAAGAACAAGTGATAGGGCACAGGTTACAGGGAACAGTAAGGACAACCACTCTAACGGGCTGGTGGCGCCACAATTCTGGTTCGAGCAGAATCAGGTTCCTCGTTCAATACCGGTAAAATATGCACAAGCCTTCGTTTGACCCTGGCTTCACGGAAAAATACCGCGGCGACTTGCGTCGAATCATCAACCCCAGCGGCGAATTCAATGTTCGCCGTCGCGGGACCACATGGCGCGACGTTCACCCGTATCTTTTCATGATCAACGCCTCGTGGCCGGTTTTCCTGGCGATGATTTTGGGCGGATACGTCGTCGCCAACGTGCTATTTGCACTGATCTACCTGAAGATCGGCGTGCAGCACCTTCAGGGCGCAGACACCGCCACCGCGCTTGGCCGCTTTCTGAGCGCCTTCTTCTTCAGCGCGCAAACCTTTACCACGGTGGGGTACGGCCGGATCTCCCCGGATGGCGTTCTGACCAGTCTGGTTGCATCGCTTCAAGCCCTGTTGGGATTGATGGCATTGGCGATTGGCACGGGTCTGCTGTTCGGACGTTTCTCACGGCCCGCGGCGCGCCTGGCCTTCAGCCAACAGATGGTGGTGGCGCCTTATCAATCCGGAACCAGCCTGCAATTCCGTGTGGCCAACCGCCGCAGCAATAATTTGATGGAAGTGGAAGCGCGAGTGATGATGAGTACGGTGGAATCCACGGAACAGGGGCTGCTACGAAAGTACAAATATCTGACGCTGGAACGCCACCTCGTCCAGTTCCTGCCGCTCACCTGGACGATCGTTCATCCCATTGACGAGTCAAGCCCGTTGTGGGGTCAGGGACCGGAATACCTGGCGCAGCACCAAGCCGAGTTTCTGATTACGATTAAGGCGTTCGACGATACGTTCTTCCAGACGGTCCACGTTCGCCACTCCTACCGCTATGAGGAAGTGGCTTGGGGAGCCCGCTTCGTTCCCGCCTTCGAGCCCGACGCCCAGGGCGAAATGGTGCTCGACTTAAAAATGCTCAGCGAAATCACCCCCGCCGGGAATTCCGCCGACATGGAAGACAGACGCCTTACTGATGGGGTTCCCGCCCATGAGGGCGACCTACCCTGACGCGCAGAGCCTTTGCAACAGCGCAATAAATGTTAATAAGCCCTGATTCCGGTTCACTTCCGGGTTTGTGGCGCCGCGATTTCCTTCAGGTGTTTGCGGGTCTGTTCGGCATCGGGAGAGTTGGGAGCGAGATGGAGGTAGGTTTCGTACTCCTGGCGGGCGCGCTCAAGTTGTCCTTTACCTTCCAGCGTCACTGCCAGATTGTAATGAGCATTGGGATAATCCGGGCGCAAGCGGATGGCTTCTTCATATTCCTGAATCGCGCCCTCGGTGTCATTCTTGACCTTCAAGGCATTGGCCAGACTTACGTGCGCACCGAATTCCTGTGGCCGCGCCCTGAGGTAATCGCGATAGTCGGAGATGGCGTCATCCAGTTTGCCCTGTTGCCGAAGCGTATTGGCCAGGGCGAGGCGGGCATCGGCATAATCGGGTTTGCTGAGTAGAGCTTCTTGATATTCCCTGGCAGCGTCATCCATCTTGTCTAGGTGAGCCCAATCATTGCCCAAAGCAAAATGCGCCTCGGGGAGGTTGGGAGTAATACGCAGCACCGCTTGTGCCTCTGCCGCCGATCCCGCATAGTCGTTCTGGCGGGCCAGCGCATTTGACAGATTCAGGTGCGCCTCACCCCACTCAGGCTTGGCTTTTGCCGCCGCACGAAATGCATCTGCCGCGCCGGGCCAATCTCCCAACTGGGTGAGCGCCAAGCCGAGGTTCTCCTCCGTTTGCGGATCTTCGTGTTGCGTCAGGCTGGCGTGATAGGCGGCCGCGGCGCCCTTATAATCGCCTCCGGCAAACAGCGTATTGCCAAGGTCGCGCTGGTATGTGGAATTGGCGGGATTCAGGCGCACTGCTTCCTGGTCCTCGGCCGCCGCGCCCTGAGCGTCCCCGTTGGCCCGCAGTGCCGCCGCCAGGCTGACGTGCAGGCTGGGATCATCCGGGCGCAGGCGTAAGGCGTCGCGGTAAGTAGGAACGGCCAGGGTGTAATTCTGTTCATGGGCCAGCAAATCCGCCAAAGCCACCAGCGCTTCGGCGTAGTCGCGGCGCAGTTTTACGGCCTGCTCAAGCTGGGTTTGCGCTTCCGCCGTGTTCCCCATCGCCTCTAGCACCAGCGCGGTACGAAAATGAAATTCCGGACTTTGCGGTTGAAGCTCCAACGCCACCTTGTATTCCCCCAGTGATTTGGGCAGGTCAGCGGCGGCCTGGTAGGCGTTGGCCAGGTGGGCGTGGGCGTCCGCATCGTCGGGGCGCAGGCGCACTTCCTCGCGATATTCCTGCACAAAGCCCGCAACGTCACCGGAAGATTGCAGCGCTTCGGCCAGATTGCGGTGGTAGTCGGCCTCATCGGGAGAGAGGTCCGTGGCCTTGCGCAATTCGCGAACGGACTCCGCCAAATCGCCGGTTTTGCGCAGCACCAGCCCCAGCGATTCGTGCAAAGTGGGGTCGGCAGGCTTCAGCCGCACCGCCTCATGGTACTCGCTAACCGCCGCCGGATGGTCGCTGATGGAAAGGTAAGCGGACGCGAGTTCGGTGTGGGCGGCGGCATTGTCGGGCCGCAGACGAATGAGCCGGCGAAACTCCTCGATGGCGCCTCCATAGTCACCGGCGGCGCGCAATGTTTGTGCCAAGGCATAGTGGTAGTCGGCTTGATTGGGGCGCAGTTGCACTGCCACTCGATATTCCTGAATGGCATGGCCCAAATCATCGCTGGCACGCAGGGTCGCGGCCAGGCTCATGTGGATTTCCGGGTCGCTCGGCCGCAGCCGGGCGGCGGTGCGATACTCATTGATGCAATCAGCAAAATCCCCGGCCTGGTTCAGCGCAGCGGCAAGCCCAACGTGAGCGTCGGCATTATTGGGATCGAGTTCAATGGCCTGGCGAAACTCCTGGCCCGCTCCCTGCGCATCGCCGGATTGCAGCACGGCGTTGGCCAGCGCCACGTGAACTTCCGCATCGCGGGGAGCGAGTTCCAGCGCGGCGCGGTACTCCAGGGCAGCCTCGCTGAATTCCCGGTTCGCGGTCAGGGCGTTGGCGAGATTCACGTGCGCGTCGGCGTTCTTGGGGTGGGCGCTGAGTTCAGCACGATAATCGGCAATGGCCTCGGGAATCTGCCCGCCGGCTTCTTCCAGCGCGCCGATGTTCATGTGGACGCCGGGATAGTCGGGGCGCAGGCGCAGCACTTCCCGGTACTCTTTCATCGCTTCGTTGGCTTTTTGCTCCGCCGTGTAGGCATTCCCCAGATTGTAATGCGCCTCCACATACCCCGGCCTGAGGGCCAGAGCCTTCTTGTAATCGGCAATCGCCTGGTCCCACTTGTTCAGGCGTGAAGCAATGTTGCCCTGGTTTAAGAAATCCTGGGCCGATCCTGTTGACGACTGCACTGCGGCGGCATATTGGGCGGTTTGGGAGATTGGAGGCAGCGCAACTGCGGGAAGAAGATTCAGCAGCAATAAGGCGGTGGAAACAACAAACAGGAGGAGAACCTTTCCCCTGCGCCTTTTACTCAAGGCAATCCCGCGGCGTTCCATGTTAATAGAATACACCCAACGGTTCTTCGATGCTCGTGGCACAGACACTCTTGGCTGTGAAGGGTACAAGCAAAAGTGCCATGGGCGTCCCGCCCGTGCCCGGGCATGGCCAGGATGGCCATGGCACGCCTCTGGTTGCCACCCCGCCGCTACTTGCTGTCTGCCGACTTTTCAACTAGACGGCAGCGGCAATGTCGGTCTTCTTAAAGTCGTCACCTTTGAATAGAAGAGGTTCTCCCGTAACCTTGGCGAGCGCATAGGCGAAGCAATCGCCGAAGTTCAGTCCGGCGGGATGTCGGCCCTTGCCGAAGTCGAGGAATGCCTGCCGCGCCATGTGCGCCTGGTCCGCGGTGACCGGTTCGATGGCGATGCCGGCCCGGCGGAGAAAAGCGTCGCATTGACGGCCGGCGTCCGGCCCGATTTGACATTCAATAACAATCGAGAGCTCGACGAAGTTTGCTGCACTGATCAGGCAGCGGTCGGCCCCGTGGATGAGTTGGGTATAAAGCGCGGCTTCGGGTTCCCCGAAGAAAATGGCGGCAAGGGCCGAAGTGTCGAGGATCATTTGGGGAGTCCCCGTTCGTCATAGAGGAGTTCGGCATGGTCGAGATAAGGACCCTTTACCTGTGCCGAGGCTCGCCTGGCGATGGCAAGGAGTTCCTCGACCGAGGCCTTCCTTTGGCGGCGCTGGAGGCGTTCGTGCCGTTCCCGAAGAGCTGCGACGACGGCCCCCGTCAGCGTTTCTCCAGTGGCTTTGGCAATGGCTTGAGCCAAGCGATGCGCTTCCGGGTCTTTGACATTCAGGCTCATTTTCTACCTTTCTGTATAGTTGTCTACCTTTCTCTATTATCACTCAGCGTTGCCGTCATGGCAAACCGCAATTTGCGTGGAATAAGCACAGGGTGGTACATGTCTCGCAGATCGGATGGCGTCCAGCCACGGAACGGCGCATTGGTCCCTTCGCCTCTGGCTGCTGCTCCGCCGAACCAACTCAGACCTCAAACTGTATGCGGGTTGTGCGCTTTTGGGTTGAAACTCAAATTCAAATCACGTTCCATCGAAATTCCAAGGAGTCGTCGAGTTACTGCAGTCAGATCGCATCGCTCAGCGCTTGTAAAATGGGTCAACACAAATCAAGGGACATAATGGACCTTTCCCAGGAGTTAGGCATATTTGACCTTGATTCACAACGGCAATAGTGGGTTTTCTCGCAATGTGAGAATTCACCTGCGTCGTTTCCAATCGTGACAATTTTCCCCTGAATCCTCTTTGTTTCCTTCTAAATCCATTTGCAGAAAGCACATACACGCTTTAATAAACACAACTATCTTGCCATGGCCATGGCACGCCGGGTGCATTCAGTGCAGCGGCCAGAGTTGCCCACCGGCAACCGTACTATTGCCAGACGTGCGCGGCGGGGGTTGGAAAGCCGCTTACAGGCCTGAGAATATCGCTGGCCGAAAAATCGTGAGGAGGAATCCTATGTCGAGGCAAGTCACCAAGATCTTGCTATTTCTGGCGGGGGCCGTGCTGCTAATGTCGGCATTCGCCTTCGCGGAAAAAGCCAAGACCATCAATATCTATACTGATTCGGTACTACCCAGCGGACAGGAACTAAAAGCCGGCAAGTACCAGGTGGACGTCAATGAAACGTCCAAGCAAGTGACCTTCAAGCAAGGCGACAAGGTCGTTGCCACCGCGGGATGCAAGATTGTGGAGAAACCGGAAAAGAATACATGCAATGAAGCGCGCTTTGGCCAGAAAGACAACAAGCAGCGTCTTGAGGAACTGCGCTTCGGCGGCGAGCACCGATCAATTCTGATTATTCAAGGTGGATCTTAAAGGCCGGTTTCAGGGGATAGGTGTCAGGGGCTAGGGGCCGGGTATTGGGGGCTGGGGAAACCGGCACACGCACCCAAGACCGGCACTCGAATCCCAAGCTCCGTGGCAGGTTGCAATGGACCACGGACCACTGACAACGGTCAGCAGTTCCTGACACCTGGTCCCTGACACCTGAAACCCAACCTGCACCATAATCCCTTCCCCCTAGCCACTGTCCCCTGTAACCTATTCCCTGTAACCTAGTCCTTGAATTCCCACCCGGCTTGACTTATAGTTGCGCCGCTATTTCCCTGAGGCCTGCTGTTCCGCATAACCTCTCTCTCGCGTGAACAGCGGTCAGGACGAATCATGTGGCACCGGTTCATGGTGTAGTGCTGCGGTTTGATTTTGTAGCGGCGGGTTTATCTCGCTACCAAGCGGCGTAAAGCCGCCCCTAGATCAAAATCCACTACAGCCATCGCGCCGGCACCGCTGTAGTGATGGAATCCGAACGCAGTGCCATCCTTCCTGGAGGTTTCGTCATGTTGCCTTCCTTTCGTTCCTTCTTTCCAAGTCTTCGCTTGCTCGGTTTGATCTTTATCGCCGTAATCATCTTGGTAAGCTGCGGGCCCAGCAGCAATAAGCCCGCCGTCCAAACCAGTCCGTATGACCGCGCCAAAGAAGCTTTCAAGAATGGCCAACTGGACAAAGCGCTGGAACTCACTGATAAGCTGTCCACCGTCAAACCGCCCGCCGACTCCACGGAACGCGCCCAGGTGCTGCGCGCCGTGATCTACACGGGCGAGCTTAAGAGTGCCAAGGAATTGGCGGAAACGTACGCCAAAGGAGTGGAGAAATCCAAGAACCCGCGGTTCCAAACCGAGTATCGGCGTTTGCAACACGACAGCCTTGCAATCGCCGCGCGGGCCGCGCTGAATGTGGCCGAAACCGCGCATCAACTGATTCCTGAAGGGGAGATCCCCAAAGAGTTGACACTGGAAGCAAGCCTCCCCACCACTGAAGGCCCCGTGAAGGTAAACGAGTTGGCGGTGGTGGAACAGGGCGGCTGGCTGGAACCTGACAAGCAGGAAAGCGCAGCGACGGATTCGCTCCGCAAAGGCATTGACGACGCACTGGCCGATGTGGTTTCCGGTGACCGGGCGCAAGCCCGCCAGGCTCTCGCCAACGGCTCGGATAAACTTCCGGGCGCGTCATTCGCCATCTTCCTCGCCAAGGAACTTGCCGATGGCGCCATCGTCTTCGATCGCCATCATGGCCGCGACCCACAAAAATTGATAGCAATGTGCGACGAAGGCGAACAGTCCCTGAAGGCTGCCCAGGCGCTGTTGAAAGCCGCGCCGGATAAAGACCGGGAAAAGGAAGTTAAGAAGCTTCAGGATAAGTTCAAGACCATTCGGAAAGATTCGTAGGGTTCCCTCCTCCGACCGCGCGAGGCCGCCTCTCCTGCAGGAGGCGGCCCTGCGCTTTTCCTCTGCGCGGGAAAACGCCTTACTACCGGTACCCCCCGGCGCCATAAGGCGCCACCCCTCCTGAATCAGGAGGGGTGTGCTGTTTTCAATGCTCCTCTCCTCAGACAAGGAGGGGGTGGGGCGCCGAGCGACAGGGTGGTTTCAACTGGGGTGGATGATTCCCGCTGCGCTCGTGGTCTTTGCCGTACCCTGTTTTGTCATCTAGAGTTATTGAGAAGCGATGGGGGAACAGGCACCTCTCATTTCAATCCCAGCTTCTTCCCAGCCGCAAGCAGGCCAATGGCCTCCTTCAGGCGCCGCATTTTCGTTTCTTGCTGTTTGGCGGAATCGATCCACGCAATGTACATCCGCCGGTAGGAGGGCGCAAGGGTTTCGAAGAACCTTG
Organism: uncultured Acidobacteriota bacterium; assembly: GCA_964438685.1. Classification (GTDB taxonomy): domain Bacteria; phylum Acidobacteriota; class Terriglobia; order UBA7540; family UBA7540; genus Bog-366. Next base: position 585 of record CAYTMD010000189.1, on the reverse strand, counting down.
ATGCTTGGGGCGAACTTCGCAGCGCATCTTGAATGTACTGTGGAACCGTGGCGAGCGATGGCCGGGGCGCATCGCCGCTTCGATCTGTCGGCGGCCGTTTCAACCCCGGCGGCATCAATCGGCCGCTGGCCTTAAGCTGCGCATAGCGTTCGCGGTTCGCGGTGGACCACTTGCTATCAAGCTTCCGCGGAGTGAATTTGCGGGCGTACCGCGCATCATCGAGGCGCCTGACCAGGCTGTCAATCCATCCGAAACAGAGGGCTTCGTCAACCGCATCCGCGTAAGCAATCGATGCCTGCCCGGTGTGGCGTTTGCTAAAGACCAGCCAAACTTCGGATTCGGAGTCGTGGTGATCGGCAAGCCACTCCCGCCACGCTTCCGGAGTTTGCGCATCAAGAGTCTTCAAAGTTTTCAAGCGCATGGTTCCTTGACCTGACTGAGTATCGCAGCGGTGGTCCGCGAACCGCTCCTACAAGACGACCGATTATCTCACGAGTCGGCAGGGAATATCGTAGGGACGGTTCGCGAACCGCCCTCGCCACCCATCGTGCCAATAAACAAATGCTCCCTCTTCCCTCGCCCCTT
>CAYTMD010000188.1:0-11480 GCA_964438685.1 uncultured Acidobacteriota bacterium | reverse complement strand
AGGTAGCGACAAAGGCGGCGTCGAGCCGCCGCACTCCAAGGCGCTTCGCGCAGGCTAAAACGATGACTCGTCTTAACCCGGCAGGAAAGGTAGCGCGGATGGTCGGCAAGTTGCTAGGCTATTTAGTGGTGAAGGGTGTCAGGGGAAAATCACGCAGTCGCGAGAGGTGCCACGTGTCGGGCGGCAGGCAATAGTCAGGAGACAGAAGGTTGACTCCTGATATCTGACTTCGGGCTCACGGCTCCAAGGTTCTGACGGCTGGACGCGTTTTCGATTGGGGATCAAACGCCAGGAGTCGCGGGTGAAGACATCGGCAAAAAAACAGCTTTCCAAGATGTACTTGAAACAAAAGAGGTTAGAGTTTAGGGCCATAATGTCTCAACGTTTATCTTATTCAAATGCAAAGATTTAGTTTGAAGTTCAGTATCAGGGACGAAAAGAAAGGGCCGGCTTTCCAAGATGTAATAGAAACAAAAGGGGTTAGCTGTGAATTGCGAAAGCCCTGAAAAAATCTAATTTGTTGAAACTAAAATAGTTAGTCTGCCCATGTCGATCAGGATCAGGAAAAATAAAAGGGGCGAAAATTGGCGTTAGACTGCCTTAAGTTGTTGAAAACAAATATAGAAAAAATGTCTACTTTTCGCCTTTCCATGATGTTGATGAAATGAAAGGGGTTATAGGCTTCTTTCCATGATGTTGATGAAAAGAAACAGGGTTAGCAAATATCTCTTTTCTGACTTGTTTGGGGGCATCATGATGTGGAGGCGGCTTTACAGGCTGCGGAAAAATGCTGGATTCGCAACGTAGCGGCGACTTTACGTCGCCATAACCTCAATCGGTGCAACACGGAAATGGCGGGGTAAACCCGCCGCTACATCACCTTATGGCGGGATAAACTCGGCGGAACACCGCCAACTGGTTCGCACAATCGGCAGCGGCAGAATCGAGACGATCCACCCACTCACTGCTCTTTTCTTGACTTGGAATCGAGGCAGCCCATAGAATCAAATGTTTGACTGTCTTGTGAGCTATCCACACAGATGCCTATACGCCTTTACAACACGTTGACTCGCCAAATCGAAGAGTTTAAGCCGCTGGAAGGCAACACGGTCCGCATGTACACTTGCGGCCCAACGGTTTACGCCTACGCGCACATCGGCAACTTCCGCACGTTCCTTTTTCAGGACGTTCTTCGCCGGTATCTGAAGTACGCGGGTTATGAGATTCGGCACGTCGTCAACCTGACGGACGTTGATGACAACACCATTCGCAACTCCCAGGCGGAGAACGTTCCGCTCCGCGCCTATACCGACAAGTACATTGAGGCATTTCTGGCCGACCGCCAACTCCTGAACCTGGAGGAGCCGGAGTATCTGGTTCGCGCCACGGATTGCATTCCGGAAATGGTGCAACTCATCCAGAAGCTGGTAGACAAAGGCTTTGCCTACCTGAGCGAAGGGTCGGTTTACTTCAATGTTGCGGCCTTCCCGGCTTATGGGCAATTGACGCATGTGGATTTTTCCGGCGTGCGGACGGGCGCCCGCGTGGACAGTGACAAATACGATAAGGAGAACGCCCGCGACTTCGTGCTGTGGAAAGCGGCGAAGGAAGGCGAGCCTTTCTGGGAAACCCCCTTCGGTCCCGGCCGGCCCGGCTGGCACATTGAGTGCTCCGCCATGTCGATGAAATTCCTGGGGGAGACTTTTGACATCCACTCCGGCGGCAGCGACCTGATCTTTCCCCATCACGAAAACGAAATCGCGCAGAGTGAAGCCGCTTCCGGCAAGCCTTTCGTCAAGGTGTGGATGCACTCCGAGCACCTGATTGTGAACAATGAGAAGATGTCGAAATCGCTCGGCAACTTCTACACCCTCCGCGACCTGATCAACAAAGGCTATAAGCCTTCCGCCGTCCGCTATCTGCTGGTTTCCGTGCCCCACCGCAAGCCGCTTAATTTCACTTTTGACGGACTGCACCAGGCGCAGCAGTCTATTGACCGGCTCAGAAATTTCCGCTTTCGCCTGACCAAAGAAAGTTTCCCGGCAGGCGAGAGCTTGACCCTGCAAAATCGCGCGCACGAGGCGAGGCAGAAATTTGAAGCGGGGCTTGATGACAACCTGAACACGGCGGAAGCGCTGGGCGCAATTTTTGATATGGTGCGCGACGGCAACACGGCGATGGACCGGGGGGAATTCCGTGAGGGAGACCGCGGCGCATTTCTTGATACACTCGAGCGCTGGGACCGGATTTTCGCCGTGCTGGAGGATGACGATCACGCCAAGCTGCTGAAGTTTGGCTTCGTCAAGTCCTCCGCGGCAGTGGACTCCGCCCCGGTGGCGGTGAACGAAACGGGCAACGGCCACCAGGGCGCAGGTCTCATCGAAAGCCTGAGCGATGAAGAGATTGAGAAATTAATTGCGGAGCGCAAAGCTGCCCGGCTGGGCGGCAACTACGCCCGCTCGGACGAGATTCGAACTAATTTGCTGAAGGCCGGTGTTATACTGGAAGATACGAAGGCTGGAACGCGCTGGAAGCGGAAGTAACCCTTAACCATGAGAAACCTGCGCATCAATCTTCCGTTACTCGACCGGCCCAACCTTTTTGGGGGCGATTAAACCTCTCCGCTATCTCCTCACTGAAGGATCCTGAAACCAACGCCGGCGCTGCAAAAGGCAGCGGAGAGTGGAGACTTTTTATGGAAACAATGCCACACATTTCGACGCCCCTTCCCGGGCCCGAGGCCCAGAAAATTCTGGCGCTCGACAAGCAATATGTTTCACCTTCCTACACCCGTGACTACCCTCTGGTGGCCAAGCGTGGACAGGGCGCCATCGTGGAAGACGTTGATGGCAACTTTTTCCTGGATTTTGCCGCCGGGATTGCCGTGGTCTCCACCGGCCACTGTCACCCCGATGTTGTGCGGGTGATCCAGAAGCAGGCCGAGACCCTGATCCATATGTCGGGGACGGATTTCTACTACCCCCTGATGGCGCAATTGGCGGAAAAGCTGGCGAAGATTACGCCGGGAACGTTCGCCAAGAAGGTCGCCTTCGGCAACTCCGGGGCCGAAGCCATGGAAGCGGCCATGAAGATTGCCCGCTACCACACCAAGCGGCATCGGTTTATTGCTTTCCTTGGCTCGTTCCATGGGCGGACCATGGGCGCGCTTTCACTGACGGCCAGCAAGGCGGTTCAGCGGCGCGGGTTTGGTCCCCTGGTTCCGGGCGTCGTCCATGTGCCCTACGCCAACCCCTATCGTTGTCCGCAAGGCCACCGCGCACCGGAATGCGTGTGCGATTGTGTTTGCTCCGACTTGCTGGAACGGCAATTGTTCAAGACGGCGGTACCGCCTGATGAAGTAGCGGCCATCATTGTGGAGCCGATTCAGGGTGAAGGCGGCTACATAATTCCGCCTCCCAGATTCCTCGACAACCTGCGCCGGCTGTGCGACAAGTACGGAATCCTGCTGATTTTTGACGAAGTTCAGTGCGGCATGGGACGGACGGGGAAAATGTGGGCCTGCGACCATGTGGGCGTGGTTCCTGACATTATCATAACCGCCAAGGGTATTGCCTCCGGTTTGCCGTTGGGTGTCACGGTGGCGCGGGCGGAGTTGATGGATTGGGGACCGGGCGCGCATGCGTCGACTTTTGGAGGCAATCCCGTTGCTTGCGCGGCGGCTCTGGAAACCATCCGCCTTTTGGAAGAGAAATATGTTGCCAATTCGGCGCGGGTGGGCGAATACATTATGGGGAGAATTGTTGATTGGCCGCACAAGCACCGGACAGTCGGCCAGGTACGTGGCCGGGGTTTGATGATTGGAATCGAATTGGTCAAGAGTCAGGAAACGCGCGAGCCCAACCCGGAAGCGCGCAACAAAGTGATCGATCGGGCGTTTAACCTCGGGTTGCTTGTCCTGGGCTGCGGCGAGAGCACCATCCGGCTGATGCCGCCGCTGATGATCAATCGTGAACAGGCGGATTTTGCGATCGATACGCTAAACCGCTGCATCACGGAAGCGGAACAGTAGGTACTTGGGGCTAGGGATTAGGGGCTGGGGACTAGGGAAGAACCCCTGAACCGGAAGCTTGGCCGCCAGGTACGTGGGGCTTAATAGTTAGTGGGGGGGGATTTCCCCAGCCCCTAGTCCCCAGTCCCTAGCCCCCTGAAAGTGAACCGCCATGGGCATTTTTGCGCAGCTCATGTATCAAGCATTGCTCTGGAAAGAACGCCAACGCGCGCGCTTTGCCTCCCACGCACTGCCACCCCCCGCAAGCGAAGCAGAACATTTGAAAACCGGCAAGCGCGGCGAGAATCTGGCATATTGGTACTTGCGCCAGGCTGGCTACGTCATTGTGGCGCGGAATCGCCGTGCCCGCTCCGGCGCGGGTGAAATCGACCTGATTGGTTGGGATGGACCTGTTTTGTCATTTGTGGAAGTAAAAACCCGGACCACCTCCGAGGGAGGCCCGCCGGAAACTGCCGTTTCCAAGGCGAAACAGCGGAGAATTTCCAGGGCCGCCAACGAATATCTCCACCGCCTGCGCCGGAAGCCGCAATGCTATCGGTTTGACATTGCCAGTGTTGCCTCGGACCCGGTGGCAGGCCTGCAGGTAAGACTCATCAAGGATGCATTCAAAACCTAGGAAGAAGCCTTACAGCTTACCGCCGACAGCTTACCGCCCGTGTTAGCTGTCGGCTGCAAGCTGTCAGCTTCAAGGAGCACTAAAGTTGCCTGAATTAAGAAAAGATCCCGTCACCGGTCGATGGGTCATCATTGCTACGGACCGCGCCAAACGGCCATCGGATTTTGTCCGCGATAAGGTGCAGATTCGGGGCTCGGGTTTCTGTCCGTTTTGTTCCGGCAATGAAACCAAGACCCCACCGGAAATTCTGGCATTTCGCAGTGACGGCAGCCGTCCCAATACACCCGGGTGGTCGCTGCGGGTGGTGGCCAATAAGTTTCCCGCCCTGGGGATTGAAGGCTCGCTAAACCGGCAGGGAGATGGTCTGTACGACAAGATGAATGGCATCGGCGCGCACGAGGTTATCATTGAAACTCCCAACCACAACTTGACCCTGGCATCCCTTCCGGCACGCCAGGTGGAAGATGTGCTTTGGGCTTATCGTGACCGCATCGTCGACCTGAAGAAAGACCGGCGCTTCAAGTACATCCTGATTTTTAAGAACCATGGCGATGCCGCCGGCGCTTCGCTCGAACACACCCACTCCCAACTGATCGCCTTGCCGGTAGTTCCCAAGCGCGTGACCGAGGAGGTGGAAGGGGCGCGCGAGCACTATAATTTCAAAGAGCGCTGTATTTTTTGCGATATTATCCGGCAGGAAACCGAAAGCAAGATTCGCGTGATCAGTGAGAACGAGGGGTTCCTGGCGATGGCCCCCTTCGCCCCACGATTCCCCTTCGAAATGTGGATCGTTCCCAAAACGCATCAGTGCGCCTTCGAGGAGTCGCAGAAGCGGGATTTTGAGCTGCTTGCTCCCATGCTGAAGGACATGCTCGCGCGCCTGGACCGCGTGCTGGATTTTCCCGCGTATAACTTCATTGTCCACACTTCTCCTATTGGGGCAGCCGCCCAGGATTACTATCACTGGCACATGGAGATCATGCCCAAGCTTACCAAGGTGGCCGGGTTTGAGTGGGGAACGGGCTTCTACATCAACCCCACGCCTCCAGAAGAGTCGGCAAAATTCCTGCGCGAAGCTGCGACGCCCATCGGCGGGTAGGCGTGTTCTTTGAATGCATTCCTGTTGAATGACGGCGACCTGAAACCGCCGCTGTAGCATCCGGCGTTTTGCCCTTTCTTCCCCGGCAGGATTCCAAATGGCGCGAACCGGCTCCTCCAACCCCATGGATATTGAGCTTAAAGTGGAATGTTATTCCGGCTATCGTGCCGATGAACGTCCACTGCGCTTTGCCTTTGTGGGAAAGACGGACACGCCCCGGTACGAGGTAAAGGAAGTCCTGGACCAGTGGTATGGCGTGGGTTTCCGATGCTTCAAGGTTCGGGCGGACGACGGCAACATCTATATCCTGCGCCATCAGGAGGACGAAGACTGCTGGCGGCTTGACTCATTTCGCCGCACCTGAACCGGGAGGGGTCGAGGCCGTTTGATCTTCCTGCTTCAAAATACGTATCTAATTTCTTTCTTTGGAAACAACCTGGGCGCGCGCTTGGCATCAACACAAGGTAAGATAGAAACGATTCAAGCGGAAGAGAGTGTTTGCGGCCCTCGCTCCACTCTCCAGCCTCAGGGTGCGGCAGAACGATATGCAGAAAGGTGAGAACATTGTTTCCATTGCGCTGGCGGGTGTTGTGCTATTTACAATTATCGCCATCCAGCGCCGATGGAATCCTGCCGACCTCAAAGATGTTGCAACTTCCGCAGAAGATTTTATCCTGACCACGGCGGGCATTGGTGGGCAGGTACCTGACATCGCCGGTTACGAGCGGATCAAATCCTTTCGCCTGGGAGATTATCGGGCCGGCCTGTATCGCGCCACACCTGCACCGTTAGTCTTCGCCCCGGGACGATTGATCTTCTACGACCATTCCGACCAGCCGGTTTTTAGAATGGAAACACTGGAAGGTTCAAAGGATTCCTGGTCGATGCTGTATGACTTCAATGGCCGCCACGGCCTAACCGTACCTGGGGCGCGCGCCCGCCCCACCTACACTCGCGACCTGAACGGAAATGGAGTTCCGGATATCATCGTTGGCCAGTATTCAGGCGGAGACCATTGCTGCACCGTGGCCACCATTCTGGAGCTTGGGAAGGATACCGTAAAGCCAATCGGGCGCATCGATGGACTGGACGGATTGCCCTTTGAGGGCCTGGAAATTCGCAAACTCACCAAGGGTACCAATTGGCAATGTATCGCCCATCGGCCCTGCCCAACGACCTGCGGAGGCCACTATGATGCTGCCGACCTGCTGGCCGTTTACGATTTCACCGGAAGCAGCTTCCAAAACCAGACCGGCATTTTCCGGGATTATCTTCAGGACGTTCTTCGGCAGGACTTGGCGAAGTGGCGGTTGGAAAAAAATCGCACCATGGAACTGCTTCAAACCGTGGCCGTGGATTATGCTGTGCTGGGGCAGGAGGAGGACGGCAAACGCTTCTTTGCTCTGAACCTGACCCTCTTGATGCCCACTCTCCAACGCCAAAAAGTGGACCCGAATGTCTGCCTCGATGCCCTGGAAGGCCTGCTTGATCGCGTGCCCGTCGCCGGGCCGTAAAAGGCAGTGGGCAGTAGGCAGAAATCGGGTGATCGGGAGATCGGGTAATCGGGTGAACAGATCCGATCACCCGATGACATCGTGACCGGATGAATGGAAACCACTCTTGCAAATGCTCTTTGTTCTCCCGATCACCCGATCACCGGATCGCCCGATCAGAGCACTGCTTCGTCCCAGTTTTGCAGAATATCCTTGATCTTCCCCATGAATCGTTCCGCCACTGCGCCATCGATTACGCGGTGATCGTACGAAACCGAAAGATAGACCATGTGCCGGATGGCTATGGCGTCGTCGCGAACCACCGGACGCTTTTCAATTGCCCCCACTCCCAGTATCGCCACTTGCGGCTGATTGATAATGGGCAGGCCGAACAATCCGCCGAAACTTCCCGGATTGGTAAGGGTGAACGTCCCGCCCTGCACGTCTTCCACGCTCAGACGCTTGGAGCGGGCACGGTCGGCAAGATCCTGCACGGAGCGCGCAACGCCGAGGAAATTTTTCTCGTCCGCCCGCTTGATGACGGGCACGATCAATCCGTTTTCCAGCGCCACGGCGATGCCGATATTCACATCGCGCTTGTAGATGATGTTGGTGCCATCCAAAGAGGAGTTGATGATGGGAAGCTCCTTGATAGCTTCCACGCAGGCCCGGACAAAGAAGGGCGTATAGGTCAGCTTGATGCCATTGCGCTGTTCGAATTCCTTTTTGTACTGGTCGCGCGCGAAAACCACTCGGGTCATTTCAACTTCCACCAGCGTGTAAACGTGCGCCGAGGTGTGCTTGCTCATCACCATGTGCTCGGCGATCTTCTGGCGCATGGGGGTCATGGGAACAATCTGCGTGGCTCCCGTAAATGTTATGGAAGGGGCTGGCGCCTGCACCGCGGGAGCGGAAACGGCAGGTTGCGGGGCTGCTGAGGGAGCAGTCGCGCGGCGCTGGTCAATGTATTCCAGAATATCCTTTTTGCTGACCCGGCCTCCCAGGCCGGAGCCCTTTACGTCGCTCAAATCCACGTTATGCTCTCGGGCGATCCGCCGCACCAGCGGCGATGTGCGGACGTCTTCCCCCTCGCCGCCTTCCTGCTCCTCTGCCGCCGGTGGTGCAGCCGCCGTCGGTGTGCTTGCAGCGACCGGGGTCGCAGGCGCCGGAGTTGGTGCTGTCGGAGTGGGTGCCGATGCCTCTGCCGCTTTGGGAGCCGCCACGGGTGCGCCCTCGCCATCAATGATGGCCACTACCGTGTTGATCACCACCGTCTCGTTTTCCTTCACCAGAATCTGGGTGAGGATTCCAGCGGCGGGGGAGGGAATCTCCGCGTCAACCTTGTCGGTGGAAATTTCAAACAGTGGCTCGTCGCGGTCGATCCGCTCCCCAACTTTCTTCATCCACTTGGTGATGGTTCCTTCCGCGATACTTTCCCCCATTTGGGGCATGACGACATTTGTGGGCATGATCTACCTCACCGGGTTATTGAGTAATGGGTTCATTGGGTCGCTAAGAGCTGTCCTTGGTCCGTCGTCAGTTGTCCGTGGCAGTGAATTCTGGGAGACAACTACCAAGTGCCGACAGCCACAACCTGCACTCGTTGACTAGAGCCGCCCATTCATCGTAGGGCAGCCGACGGCGGAGGTCAACGCCTCCCGCGCCTAATGGTGGTTGACCTCTTCGCAGTCCGCCACCAGCCCAAATACCGCCCCAAAGTGTTCCACCACGTGTTCCGTGACTTCTTCCATCCTGACGGCGTGGCCAAGCAACTTCGCCAGGGACGTTACCCCTTTGCCTTGCAGGCCGCAGGGAACAATCCACTCGAAGTAGTGCAGGTCCGTGTTGACATTCATGGCGAAGCCGTGCGAAGTGACCCAGCGCGACAGGTGTACGCCCATTGCTGTCAGCTTGTCGTTCCCCACCCACACGCCCGCGGCGCCCGGCACGCGTTCTGCTTTGATTCCATAATCGGACGCTGTAAGGATAAAGACTTCTTCCAGCGAGCGCATGTACCAGGAAATATCGCGCCGGTGCTGCGTAAGGTCGAGGATGGGATATCCCACCAGTTGACCGGGGCCATGATAGGTGACGTCTCCCCCACGATCGGTTTTGAAAATCACGGCGCCCTGCGTGGCGAGAAACTCGGCGGAGACCAGCATGTTTTCAGGCTTGGCGTTGCGGCCCAGCGTGTACACATGCGGGTGTTCCAGCAGCAGAAGCGTGTCGGGAATCGCTCCCGCCTTGCGCTGCGCCACCCTGTCGTGCTGTAGCGCAAGCGCCGCGGCGTAATCGATCATGCCGAATTGTTCGAGGTGGAAGAACATTAGCGTTCAGCTATCAGCGTTCAGCGCTCAGCTACAGCCACAAGCCCTATCGGCTCTTTACTGAATGTTGATTCCGCACCGTTGACCGCTCGCTTTAAATGAAGCAGAAGGCAACTTTCAGCTATCAGCAGTCAGCTATCAATCGAGGATTCTTTAGCTGAGCGCTGAGAGCTGACAGCTGACCGCATCCTTCAGATATGTATCGCCCAGTCCACGGCTGCGTGTGCGGCCTCGCCCATTCCTTCTGCCAGCGTGGGGTGGGCGTGGATGGTATGCGCGATGTCGTCCACGGTGCCTTCCAGGCGCATGGCCATTACCGCTTCGGCGATGGTTTCCGTGGCGCGCGGCCCGATGATGTGCACTCCGAGAATCTCGCCATACTTTTCGTCGCTGACCACTTTCACAAAGCCTTCGCGCACTCCCAGGATGGCGGCCTTGCTGACGGCGGCGTAGGGAAACTTTCCGATCTTTACCTTGTGCCCGGCCTCTCGCGCCAGCCGTTCGGTAAGGCCCACGCTGGCCACTTCCGGCTCGGTATAAGTGCAGTTGGGAATCTGCCGGTGGTTGATGGGTTCGGCGTGTTTGCCGGCAGCATGCGTGACGGCCACAATGCCTTCCATGGATGCCACGTGGGCAAGCAGCGGGCTCGCGGCCACGATGTCGCCGATGGCGTAGACCCCCGGTTCGTCGGTGAGCATAAAACCGTTGGTCTTCACAAATCCGCGCTCAAGCTTGACGCGCGTTTTTTCCAGACCAAGGTTGGCGGTGTTGGGAGCGCGGCCCACGGCCACCAGGCAGGTTTCCGCTTCCACCGTAACCGGCTTGCCGTCGCCCACGGTGTATTCCACCGCGATGCCATTTGCGGTCTTGGTGGCTTTCGCCACCTTGGCGCCGGTCTGAATGGCGATGCCCTGGTGTTTCAGCGATTTCTCGAGCTCGGCGGAAATCTCCTCGTCCTCCAGCGGCACAGCTCGTGGCAGCATTTCCAGCACCGTGACTTTGGCGCCAAAACGCTGGAAGATGGACGCAAATTCCACGCCCACCGCGCCCGCGCCGATCACGATCATTGACTTGGGAATCGCCGGCAGGTTCAGGATTTCCTTGTTGGTGAGCAGAGTTTTGCCATCCGCCTCAAGGCCGGGCATCATGCGGGCTTCCGAGCCCGTTGCCAGCACAATATTCTTCGCGGTGATTTCCTGTGCCGCGCCCTTGGGATCGGTCACGCTGATTTTGCCCGGACCGGCAAGTTTGGCGAAGCCGCGGATCATCTCAACTTTATTCTTCTTCAGCAGGAATTCCACGCCCTTGGCCAGCTTCGTAACCACTTTGGTTTTGCGCGCCAGAATGGCCTGCCAGTCGAGCGAAAATTCTTTACATACGATGCCGTATTCTTTGGCGTTCTTGAAGTAATCGTAAACGTCCGCGGTTAACAGCAGATCCTTGGTGGGAATGCAGCCGACGTGCAGGCACGTGCCGCCAAATTTATCGTCTTTCTCCACGATGGCCGTCTTCAGTCCCAACTGGCCGGCGCGGATTGCCGCCACATAGCCGCCAGGGCCACTGCCAATCACAACCAGGTCGTACTTCGGAGCTTCTGCCAAGACCGCACCTCCAAGTGAAGTCGCACGGATTCGAAATTATTGATTGTCCTAAACCGCAAATATTCATCTTATATTATGGAAAATCACCGCACAAGCGGGGGGAACTCGGGACTCGGGATTTGGGGTTAGGGTTTCAGGACACGGGACTCGCCGCACTCGCACCCGTTTAAGACGAGTCATGATTTGAGCCTGCGCGGCGCGCCTTGGAGTGCGGCAGCAGCAGATGCCGCCTTGGAATACCGTAGCGTCAACCACAACTTTCAAATTGTGATACTGATTGAAGAGCGGCTGCCGTTGCAACTTTGCTCAGATCA
>CAYTMD010000187.1:0-11590 GCA_964438685.1 uncultured Acidobacteriota bacterium | reverse complement strand
CCGCCCATCGATACCTGCGCGCTGGCCATTCACCTTGGCGCCACGTATGTGGCTCGTTCGTTTTCCGGCGACAAGCGGCAATTGCTGGCACACATCAAAGGGGCGATTGCTCACCACGGGACGTCGATGCTCGACGTCATTTCCCCCTGCGTCACCTTCAACGACCACGAAGGTTCCACCAAGTCCTATAGCTATGTGAAGGACCACGATGAACCGGTGGCGGACGTGAGCTTTATTCCCTTTTTCGAGGATATTTCCGTCGACTACGACCCGGGAACAACCACCAGTATTACCATGCACGACGGATCGCACATGATGCTGCGCAAGCTTGCCGCGGAGTACGACGCCACTAACAAGGGCGCGGCACTGCACATGCTTACCGAATCCCACGACAAGGGAGAAATCGTGACCGGGCTCTTCTATGTGGATCCGCAAAGGCCGAATTTCATCGACCAGTTAAATGTGATGGACGATGCGCTGGCAACCCTCCCGGAATCCAAGGTGCGTCCGCCCAAGGAAGTCTTGGATCAGGTCATGCAGTCGCTGATGTAAGCAGTTCATCAACACAAGACCGCCATGAAGGCTGCCGAACACCCCGCCGCCGTCATACGTGGCCCATCGCTGTCATCCTGAGTCCGTTAGCTGTAATACTGAGCGAAGCGAGAATCTCGTTCTGGCAAGGGTAAATGACGTTAACGATCCCGCTCTCCCGCCATCTGCGCAAGCCCGCGGGCGGACGTTAACTCTCCCGAAACCATCATTCGGCAATTTATAGTAAAGCAGGCATATACGAACTATGACCAACAATCCGACATTTGCTCCCTCCACGGAATTCAAACTCGCCCTTGAAACTAGTGTTAATGAATACTTCCACCGGGCAGGGATCGCCAGGACCGGGAACCTCGCCACGCATCTGAAAGCGGCATTGGCGCTTGCGTGGCTTGCCACCTCGTATTACCTGATGGTTTTCCGAATCACCGGTTGGCCCGGAGGCATTCTTACCGGCCTGTCGCTCGCCCTGGCTATGACGGCGGTTGCGTTCAACATCCAGCATGACGGCAACCACGGAAGCTTTTCCCGCCACGCGTGGATAAATCGATTGGCAGGGGCAACGCTTGATCTCTTGGGTTGCAGTTCTTATCTTTGGGTTTGGAAGCACAACTTCAGCCACCACACCTACACCAATATCCCCCAGGTGGACGATGACATTGACCTGGCGCCGATCGGGCGGTGCTCATCCAATATTCCACTCCGCCCATACCATCGCTATCAACAGTATTATCTTTGGTTCGCCTACACCTTACTGGTGATTCAGTGGCACGTTTATAGTGACTTCAGGAAACTGATAACAGGGAAAATTGGGGGCAGGACCTTCACCCCGCCACGAGGGTGGGACCTGGCGGAACTGGTTGCGGGGATACTCACCTATCTCAGCCTGGCGTTTGTTGTTCCCCTGTTGCGCCACCCCTGGTGGGTTGTAGTGGTATCGTATTTCGGAGTCACGATGGTCCTGGGGCTGGTGAACAGCATCGTCTTCCAGTTGGCCCACCTGGTCGAAGAGACTGAGCACCCGGCTATATCGGAAGATGTCCACGCCGAGTGGGTGATTCACCAGTTCCGGACCACCGCTGATTTCGCGCAAGATAACCGCTTGCTTGCCTGGTGCCTCGGCGGATTAAACTTCCAGGTTGTTCACCATCTCTTCCCAAGAATTTGCCACGTTCACTATCCGCAGGTGGCACGGATCGTCGCAGAGGTTTGCGACAAATATCAGGTCAAATACCAGGCCCACCGTTCTTTCTCCGGAGCAATCCGCTCCCACTTTCGATTCCTGAAGACGATGGGACGCACACCAGAACAACCACCATCATCCCTGTTACCGGCTTTGGAAGCACCGGTTAATGCATCGGTGGTATAGATGCTTGGGTAATCAGTCTTGTCCAAATTAGGTGGAGAGTGTGGGATGGAAGGGGCCTTGCCCCGTGCTGTGCGGAGCCGCCGGCCAGCACTAAATTGGCAAACCATAACTTGGACAGCAGAGTCGTTCAATCGGGGCTGGCCGTCTCTGCACCAGATAAATCATGGTCTTCTTGTTGTGATGTCGGCACGGATAACATCTATGAATTTACGGGCGGATTCGAGTGCCTCTTCTGCCTCATGACGCGAAACGAATCCGGTATCGTCATACAACGACGTATTCCGCTTTCGCCGGAGGCGGTCGAATACAGTGAGCAGGCCGGCGTGCTTGGCGTCAATTCGCGCCCGAACGAATTCGATGATGGCAATGTGATGGCCGGGCTGACTCCTTGCCCGGAAGCCGTGGCTGAACATAAATCCCAATGCAGCCCTGAGCATCGCCTCATAAGCTTGTTGAAGGCACGCCTCCTCATCAAACGCCAGGATTTTGTGTGCCGAGGCCAACTTCCTGTCGGCACTTCCCACGAAGCGGTCGATCTGGGCCCAATCAACGTTGTGCGGCTTCAGATTTTTCATGCGGAGCAATTAGCGATACACGCCTGTTCTGCCAGACACTCTCTAGAAAAGCATCTTTTCGATTGCGGCGCGCCTCAAATTCATCTCGCGACAAAACTGTATAATTGACTTCCCGTCCCAATTGCCGCTCAAGCTTCCGCATGGCTTCCGCCAAAGCTACGCCATGCGGGGTACCGATCGCGAGCACATCAATGTCGCTGGCAGCATCCTGTTGGTTGCGCGCGAACGACCCGAAAAGATAGGCTTCCTCGATACCCGCAATCGCCTTTAAGGATTGTGCTATCAAAGGCACTGCACCGACTGTCTTCGTAACGATGCTGCGAACCTCCCGGAATAGAGGATACTTCCGATTCAGCCGGAAGTACTTTTGGCGGCCACTCACTTCCGACAGAAAAAGGCCGTCGTTCTCCAAGCGTCGCAGTTCGCGCGAAAGGTTGGAAGGATCAATACTGAGGCGATCCGCCAGTTCCCGTAGATGATGGCAAGCGACAGGATTCGTAAAGTAATATGCTAACAACTGCTGACGCGCTTTGGAACGCAGGTCAAACATAAGGTCAAATACTACCACAAATGTGGTCGATTACTACAACAGCAGACAATCATCACGCCGCCGGCTCGTAGCACAGCAGGACATTCCCATTGCCGAAGGCACGCGTCTTCGTCAGCTTCAGGGTCAACTTCTCTTTGATTCCCTCGAACATGGTCTTTCCCTTCCCTAAGGCGACGGGATTCATCACGATCTGATATTCGTCAATCAGACCCTCCTGCGCCAATTGCGCTACGATGCTGCCACTTCCCAAAATTGCCATGCCCGGTCCGGGCGCTTCCTTCATTTTTCGTATTTCCGCCGCCACGTCGCCCTTCACCAACTTTGTGCTCTTCCATGAAGCCTTTTCCAGGGTTCGCGAAAATACCACCTTGGGCAGATTGTTCATCCGCTCGGCCACGACAGGGTCATTTTTCATTGCCATGGGTGTCGGCCAATAGCTTGCCATAAGTTCGTAAGTAATCCTGCCGAACACAAGCTCACCCCCGCCCGAGGCATTATCTGCGACAAATGCGTTCCACTCCGCGTCCTGCCTATCCTTGTGCGCCCACCGCATGTCCCCGTTCGCGTCTGCAATGTAACCATCCAGAGTCACCTGATTGAAAACGATAAGTTTCCGCATGATTCTTCTCTCTTTCTCCTCTATGTCAATTGGGCCGACGGGGTATCCCGTGGGGAATGTGATTTCTCAAAGGATCCACGAAAGCAGGCGCAAGGTGGATTCATCCAGAAGCGAAAACCGTGGAAATGTGCCTTCCCTCACTTCTTCTCGCAAGTAAAGGTAAACCTGAAGCTGTCAACGCCCACGCCCGGGTCTACGTCAACTCGCTCCACCTGTTCAGCGCAACTGTGACGATAGAGGGAGATGGAACTGCGGCCAGGGAGTAACGCCATAACCGCCGTGCCATCGACACTGCTGGTGGCTTTGACATCGTCAAGGATGTCGCCGTTGGAAAAGATGGCATCGATTTCGATGCCGCCGAGGGGTTTATGGTCGGCATCAAAAACCCTTAGCAGGACGGGCTTGTGTACCATCTTCTTCGCCTCGTAAATCTCGACTGGGAAAAATACCAGTTGCGAGTTTACGCTGGGGACGGCGCTGGTCAGTTCCTCGTGATGATAGACCAAGGTGTCCTCTTTGGCGTCTTCGCGGCGCCCCGCGACCCAGTATGTGGTCAGGGGAAGGTCGGCAAAAGAAAACCGCCCATCTCCCCCCGTAATTTGCTGATCAATCAATTGCCCCTGCTCGTCGCTGAGAGATACCCGGACGCCGGCGCGCGGCTGGAGGTCCTTTCCCAGCGCCGATCCGGCCAAAACTCCCTTGGAGTCGGGAAGGGGCGGCCGCAATTCAACGGTAATGGTGTTGCTCTTTACTTCGCCCTGCCATAGCGGTGTTCCGAGATTGCGCTGAAATTGATCTCCATTGGAAAAACTCGCCCCATAGACCACGGTTAACTTGTAAGCGCCCCAAATCGGTTTCTGCCCCTCGGCCAGCGCCGGCCGCAAGTGGACAATCGATACTTCCTCATAGTCGCCGCCCGCCGCCAGCTTGGCCAGACGCGGCTTCGGCATTTGCACATACTCCAGCGTGGTTGCTTCTGCCGGCGTAATCACCCCTTGCGCTGCCTTGGCATCAGCGGGTTGCAGCCGGACCTCCACAGTCGAGCCGCCCGTGGTTTCGATGGGTTGGTCTTCTTCCCGGGGGCGGTCCTCCAGCAGGTGCTTCCCTTTTGCCCGCCGGTAAAGCCACGTGGTTTGCGGCGTGGGGTTGTGGATGTGCAGCACGATGCGCGCCGCTTCCGGCTCCGCCACAAATTGCTGACGCGCGGAAATGAGCAACTGGATTTGTGGTGGTGCGGCCACAGGAGTGCTCTGCTCGGGCGGGGAAGGAATGGTCTTCGGGCCGCGCAAGGAGGGCGGAGGCTCCTGGCCAAGCGCCGGCATCATTGGCAGGAGCCATGAAACTCCCGCCAAGCAGGCCATCACCATAAGTCGAAGCGTTCCAAATCCTGTCTTTGCCATCGGACCCGTATCTAAATCATACTCCGGAGCCGCCGTAGCGCGGACCTGTTTTTTGGGTCCGCGGTTCGTCTTCAATTTACAGTGAAAAGCCGCAGACCTACAGAACAGGTCCGCGCTGCGCTTAGGCATCATACCTCGTACATGCTATACTCGTATAGCGAGGCAAATATGCTGGCAATTCGACTTCCCCCGACCATTGAAAAGCGCCTGGAGAGGCTCGCCCGGCGCACCGGCCGCACTAAAACCTTCTATGTTCGTGAAGCGCTCCTCGAACACCTGGAAGACATGGAAGACGTGTATCTGGCCGAAGCTGCGCTGGAGCGCATCCGCACCGGCGAGGCAAAGACCATCCCCCTGAAAGACGTCATGAAACGCCATGGCCTGGAACGTTGAACTCTCCGTCGAGGTTGACCGGGCGCTGAGCAAACTCGACGTACAGCACGCCAAGCGCATCATGAAGTTCCTTCACCAACGCGTGGCAAAGTTGGATGATCCTCGCAGTATCGGAAAAGCATTGCGCGGCGCGCGTCTGGGAGAATTCTGGAAGTACCGCGTGGGCGATTACCGGCTCATCTGCAAGATCGAAGACAACCGGATGATCGTGCTTGTTCTCCGCGTTGGGCACCGCAAAGAAATCTACCGATAGCCCTAAGGCTGTTCGTTGTTGAGGACGGCACCAACTCAAGAAAAAAAGCAAGCAAGTGTAGCGCAGACCTCCGCCTTTGAGGTCTGCGGTTCTTCCTCGGACTCGCGCCCCCCCCAATTGAGGGCGGGCGTCCGTCTTCGAGACTCCCAGTCTTTGCAACAGAAAAGCCGCGGACCCCAAAAACGGGGGTTCGCGCTACAATTCCTCTTGCGGCTTTACAGCACCCGCAGGATTAAGCACTTCAGGTAATGGGTTTCCGGAACGGTGAGCAAAATGGGATGGTCGCGCGATTGCGTTCGGCGTTCGACCACCGTGACGGTGCGGTGTGCATCCAGCGCGGCGTTGGCGATTACTTCCAGTAGGTCGGCCTCGGTGACATGGAAGGAACATGAGCAGGTGACGAGATAACCCCCAGGGTTCAGAATCTTCAAGGCGCGCAAGTTCAACTCCTTGTAGCCGCGCAGAGCCGATTCCAGATTGGTCTTCTGCCGCGCAAAGGCGGGAGGATCAAGCACCACGGTATCAAAGCGCTGCTTTTCCAGGTCGGCCGCTTTCAGAAGATCGAAGCAGTTGGTCTCCTTCCATTCCACGTTGGTGAATCCGTTCAGTCCCTTGCTGCGCTCCGCCTGCCCCAGAGCATCCGCGGAAGAGTCCACGCCAACAACGGTGTCGCAATGGGGCGCCAGGGCGAGGGCAAATCCACCTGTGTAGGTGAAGCAATCCAAGGCGCATCCGTGGGCATAACTCGCAGCTGCGGCGCGATTTTCACGCTGATCAAGAAACCCGCCCGTCTTTTGCCCGTGCAGCAGGTCAAAGCACATCTTCACGCCGTTCTCTTCCACCACAACTTCGCCAATTTCTTCCCCTGCCAGTACGCCGCTTTGCTCCGGCAACCCTTCCAGAGCGCGCACGGCAACATCATTCCGTTCAAGGATGGCGCGAGGCGCATATTCCTTTTGCAGAATTTCAACCACCGTGGACTTGAACCGCTCCATACCCTGGCTGAGGGTTTGAATGACAAAGCAATCCCCGTACCGGTCGATGATCAGCGAGGGGAGCAAATCACCTTCGGATGCCACGAGCCGGTAAGCCTGTGCCCCTTTGGCTACTTGCTGGCGGAAGGCGGCGGCGGTGCGAATACGTTCGGCGAGGAACGCGGCGTCAAACGGCCGATCATCGCGAGTCAAAAGGCGCAGCGTGATCTGCGATTGATCACTGTATAGGGCTTGCCCCCAAAAGTGATGTTTCTTGTCGATGACGCGCACCACGCCGGGTTCAATCCCCCCCGGAGGCAAAACGTCGGAACGGTAAATCCAAAGGTGCCCGGAATTGAGACGCTCAATTCCCCGGGCGGTGATGGTAACTGTCGGCATGGTCATTTTCTAACTCTAGCACATAAGAACAGTGGCGAGTGGCAAGCGACCGGAAACAGAGCCCGAAGTCCGAAGTCACAAGGATGCAGAAACATGTTCATAATTCAGAATTCATAATTCATAATTGCTTCCGCATGCTTCTCGAAGAATTTGACTACACGCTTCCCGCCGAACTGATCGCCCAAAAGCCATTGGCCGAACGCGATACTTCCCGCCTATTGTTGCTCGATCGCGCCACCCGCCATTTGGATGACAGAACTTTTCAGGAAATTTCACAACTCCTGCAGCCGGGTGATCTGCTGGTCTTCAATAACACCAAGGTCTTCCCTGCCCGCCTACTGGGCCGGCGACGAGGGATTACTTCGCAGCCGTTGGGGAAAAATAATCCCGCCCAGCGTGGTTTCCTGACTGGCGAAACGGAGCTCTTCCTAACCCGGCAGGAAAGTGAAGACGTTTGGCAGGGATTGGTCCATCCCGGG
This sequence comes from uncultured Acidobacteriota bacterium, assembly GCA_964438685.1. Taxonomy (GTDB): domain Bacteria; phylum Acidobacteriota; class Terriglobia; order UBA7540; family UBA7540; genus Bog-366. The sequence continues at coordinate 4,030 of CAYTMD010000187.1, read as the reverse complement.
CGCAAGGTTCGAACGGGTGAAGTGTTGGTGTTTGGCGACGACGAGTTGGAAGCGGAAATTCTGGACCGGGGTGAATTCGGGATACGCCGGGCGCGTTTGCGGGCGCGGACGGGAACGATTGAAGACGCCCTCGACCGGCTGGGTCACGTGCCCTTGCCGCCCTACATTCGTCGCAGCGACGAGGCCGACGACCGCACCACTTATCAGACTGTCTACGCTAGAGTGCGCGGAGCCGTGGCCGCACCCACCGCAGGACTGCATTTCACGGAGCAGGTTCTCCGCGCCCTCGCCGAGCGCGGCGTGGAAACCTGCGAAATCACGCTGCACGTGGGGCTGGGAACTTTTCAGCCGGTGCGAACCCGGCAGGTGGAAGAGCATCACATGGAAACCGAGCGTTACGATGTTTCCGAAGCCGCGGCGGACGCCATCAATCGGGCTCTCGATCAACGGCGGCGCGTCATCGCCGTGGGCACAACCAGTGTGCGCACGCTTGAAAGCGTAGCCGCCGAACACGGCGGACGCATCGCGCCGGGCCGCGGAGAGACCCGCATGTTCATCATTCCTGGTTTCAGGTTCCAGGTTATTCGCGGGCTCCTTACGAATTTCCACCTTCCCCAATCCACGCTACTGATGCTGGTTTCTGCCTTCGCGGAAAGAGACTTCGTTCTGAGCGCTTACCACCATGCGGTGGAGGCGCGCTACCGCTTCTACAGCTATGGAGATTGCATGCTGATCCTGTAATTAAAGGCATCTCTTTTCATCTCACCCTACGTAACCATTCCGCCCAAAGCTGCATCTATATAGTTTGGACTGCAATCGTTCAGGCTTTGGTAACCAAATTCAGTACGAACCGTCAAATCTAGTGTGGGCAGGTCTATTTCAAAGTTCAAAATGGACCTGCAAGAAGAAACAAATACTGTCGAATGAAGGTCATGAAGAATAAACAGTCTCTACCGATTCCATTTTTGATCTTGATCCTTGCGGGCGTGGTGTCACTCTTTAGCATTGTTGCGGACCGTGGCTCCCGGGCCAGTACGGTCGGCAGCGATTCCATGCAAATGCAAACGGTTGAGCAGGAACGGATGACGACCTTTTATTTTCGAATCCTGTCATGGCTTTCCGACCTTAGCCCTCGGGCCGTGCATCCCGCAAAGGCAAATCCCCAACCCGCACCTGGGCCGAAGATCATGAAGGCCCCGCAGCGCTCTGTTCGCCCAGGCCGAATTGAACTTTGCACATTCCCGGACGGGGAAGATCTCGCCCTCAACAAACGTCAAGCCCACACCATCGATTAATCCCACCGATCCCATGCCTTTCGTACGGCAGAGCCAGCATCGGGAAAATTGTTGACCGCCGTCGCTGAGTTCAGTTGACTTAATCCTCCCCCAGTGCTATCAAGCTAGTCCCAGTGGAGACAAATTTCTGCCTTCGGCGTATGCGGCACCACAGCCCTTTCCGCCCGCTGGTTGAATCCTCTAATCGGTCCACAATTTCCCGGGAGGCTCGGCATGAACAAAGGCACGATTTCACGCAGGGAATTTGTAAAGGTCACTTCCGCGAGTGGCCTTGGCGCTGCGTTATCCCCGTCCTTGAGCAATCTCCTGGCGCAAGCGGCGGGCAAGCATGAAGGCATATGCATCACGCTCTGCAATCATTGGAGCTATATCGGTATCGGCTGGCAATTGGGAATTGAATCCTGCGTGCTCTCGGCAATTGACGCGATGGGGATGGCGGACATGGCCCCTCACGTCAAGACCTGCCTGGAACTCGATGCTCGCGCCTATGAGTTAATGGCGGAGAAGTTTCCGGAGGTTGCGGAGCGGCTAAAGAAGTATCTCGCTGAAGACAAGGTTGAGTTGATTGGCGGTACCTATGCCCAGCCGATGGGGACCACGTTCAGCGGTGAGTCCAACATCCGCCAGCTCGTGTATGGACGGCAAACCATTCGAAAAGCGCTGGACTACGAAGTCTTGACGTTTCTCGATGAGGAAGAGTTCTCCCACCCGCAAATCCCGCAAATCGCGTTGGGAGCGGGTTACCGCTATGCCGGCCTCGCCCAATTGGATACCTGGGGCCGGGCGGGAATTCCCCTGCTGGAGGTCAATGCGTTCAACTGGAAAGGGCTGGATGGCACGACGATCCTGAGCACACCGAAAAACTCGCTCTTCGGCTACGCCCCTGACCTGCTCAAACTCGCCACCTCGGGACAGTTCAAGAAACTGCAAAAGCTGGGCAAGCCGCTCCTCTTCACGTGGCAGGAATTCGGCTGGGAACCTCCTGAACACCCTTCCTACCTGAAAACCACGGAAAGTTTCGCAAAGATCGCCAGCCAGTTCCCGGTTGAGTTTGTCACCTTGAAGGATTATCTCGACAGGTATGGCGATGACGCCGCCAAGGAACCCGTCTATTTCCGCATGGACGCATGGAACAAGCTGCTGACCTGGGGTTTGGGCGGGGACCAACTGCGCATCATGGACCGCAAGGTTGAGGGAACGTTGCAGGCTGCGGAACGCTTTGATGCCATCGCCACCAGCCTGGGCGAGAAAGACCATGCCCCCGCTCTGGAAGATGCATGGAAGCACCTGCTAACGTCCCAGAGCCACGATGTGGGGCTCTGCGAGTACTCGCGCTGGCAAGGCAACCGGATGGCGCCACTCGATCGACTGGAAGACCTCCACAACTTTACCTGGGGAGCGCTGGGATACAACCATCTGGACGCCGCCGAAGAAAAAGGTCAGGCCGTGCTGCACTCCTCTCTCAACACCATTGCCAGCCAGATTAACTCGGAATCGGCGCGGCAGGGTGAGATGGCAGTCACCGTCTTCAACTCCAGCGCCTGGGAGCGTACCAACATCGCGACTACGGGGCGTATCTACCCGATTCGCGAGAATACCAAGGATATCGTGGTGCGGGACCATTCCGGCCGCGTCGTGCCCATGCAGGTGATAAAGAGCGCCAGGAACGATGCCGGAAACCTGGTCGTCGCTGATGTGGCCTTCCTGGCCAAAGACGTCCCCAGCGTCGGATACGACACTTACCAACTGGACTTCCTACCGGAAACCGCGCCCGCGCCCACTACTGATCTGCGCATCAATGAGCAACAGTTGACCATGGAAAACCAATTCGTGAAGGTCACCCTGAGCCCTCAATTCGGCGCAATCGTTAGCTTGATTGACAAGCGCAATGGACGAGAGATGCTCAACCAGGAGAACGGGGCATTCCCAGTTTTCACCGGAACGCCCAATCCGGACTATGATTTGTACCGGGAAGACCTGGCCAAAAAGCATGACCGCAAGGGGAGAGTCATTCCGGCGTCCTACAACTCCTCAACTTCGCAGGCAACGATCGAATGGATTGAAAAAGGACCTCTGCGCGCCACGGCGAGAACTCACCACGACTGGCCGCTGCTGAAATTTGAGACCAACGTTACCCTCTGCGCTGGATTGCCCTGGGTGGAAGTCGCCACGCGGGTGCTCGCGGAAATCCCTCCAGACACCGACAGACTTCTGGCTGACCAGCGATTCCCTGCTGAAATCGACCATGGTTATTGGTTGACGTTTGCACCCGCTTTCCGCCCCACCTCGGTGATTCGCGATTTCCCCTTGGGCATTGAACAATCGGCGAACTCCTACTTCCAAGGCCTTACTTTCGTCGATCTGGTCGGAGAGGGAACGGGCCTGTTGGTCTTGCATCCGGGCACCCAATACTTCAAGTGCAACAAGGACGGTGTGTATTCCAATCTGATTATGCGCGAGTGGGAATCGCACTTTAACTTTGAATACGGCTGGCCGCGCTATTCCGAGTACCGCCATGCTCTGGCGCCGCACGATGGAAACATTACGCATGCTGATCGCGTGCGGGCCGCCGAGGCATTTGGCCGGGGGCTCATCACCGTGGTTGGCAATCAGCACGGAGGCAGCCTGCCCTCGCGCCAAAGCTTTGTCCACGTGGAACCGAAGAACCTACAGGTGCTGGCATTCCGCAAGAAAGAGGGGCCGGGTTTTGAGATTCGCACCGTAGAAGTTGAAGG
>CAYTMD010000186.1:0-11590 GCA_964438685.1 uncultured Acidobacteriota bacterium | reverse complement strand
GGCGCGTGGCGGAGGAGCTCTTCCTGCACCACATGACCACCGGCGCCGGAAACGATATCGAACGCGCCACCCAGATCGCCCGCGATATGGTATGCGAATACGGCATGTCGAATCTTGGACCCCTGGCTTTCGGCAAGAATCAGCAGGAAATCTTCCTGGGACGCGACATTGCCACCCAGCGCGATTTCAGCGAAGATACGGCGATCAAAATCGACCAGGAAGTAAAAGTCTTTGTTACCGCGGGCTACGAGCGGGCCAAGAACATTCTGACGACCAACCGTGAGTGCCTGATCCGCATCGCGGAAGCCCTGTTGGAGCGTGAAGTCCTGGACGCTGCCGAAGTGAAACTCTTGATCGAGGACAAGCCCCTGCCGGAATTCGTCCGCACCAAGCCGCTGCCTCCACAACCGGAGACCGTGCAGGTACTTAAGCCGCAGCCCTCGGCGCCATCCGGAGGGATGCCTCCACGTGAGCGCACCCAGCCGGCGTAAACGCAGGCGCCGGGCAGTATGAATGTGGGAATGTCGCGCGCCGCCCCCCAAGGGGGCGCGCGGCATTTGCAGGAATTGTACTTCGCCCGGTATGTGCAAAAGGTATTCTGATTTATAATTTTATAATACCTTATGTTGCATATCCCGCGCTACTCCTGTTCTACTCCTGATTCAATTGAAACCGCCCCACCAATAATTGCGCTGCTTTTCCCGCGCAATTTTGCCTTTGCCGAACTATACTCATCCAAATCTGTGGGCAGCAAAACACAACTTGGAGGGGGCGCATGAACACGTTTCTGGCGGAGCTTGTAGGCACAATGTTCCTGGTGCTGCTGGGTGACGGAGTTGTTGCTGCGGTGGTTCTGAGTAAAAGCAAGGCCGAAAGCTCTGGCTGGATGGTGATTACCACCGGGTGGGCCATGGCGGTGGCGATGGGCGTGTACATTGCCGGCCACATCAGCGGCGGGCACATCAATCCCGTTGTCACCCTCAGCCTGGCAGTGATCGGCAGGTTTCCGTGGAGGGATGTGCCCAAGTACATGGCGGCGCAATTCCTGGGAGCCTTCCTCGGCGCTGTCATCGTGTGGCTCGCCTACCTTGCCCATTGGCCCGTGACCGAAGATAAGGGCAAGAAGCTCGGCGTCTTCTCCACCTCGCCCGCTGTTCGCCGCCTGCCCATGAATGTGCTCACCGAAATCATCGCGACGTTCATTCTGATGTTCGGCGTTCTCGCCATCGTCGCCAACACTGCTCCGGCACAAAGCGGGCTTACTCCCCTTCTGATCGGATTCCTCATTTGGGCGATTGGCCTTTCGCTCGGCGCGCCCACAGGATACGCCACCAATCCCGCACGCGACCTCGCTCCGCGTATTGCCCATGCCCTGCTGCCCATTCCCGGCAAGGGCGGTTCCGACTGGGGGTATGCCTGGGTGCCGGTCGTGGGACCGACCATTGGTGGCCTTCTGGGGGCGCTGGCATACGTGGGCATTTTCGGGCGATGAGCGGAAGATGCAGGCGGCTGGAAGCTCTGCGCACAAATTAGGGCAGCTCCCGGAGCCGCGGGTATTTGACAACCGCGCAGGGATGAGCGACGGTATTCTATTACCGTGAATACGAAGCTTCGCCCGGAATTCGCAATCAAGATCAGGGGCCGCAAGGTCACGATGGGAGTTCGCACTCTCATCATGGGTGTGCTCAACGTCACCCCTGACTCGTTTTCCGATGGTGGGCGCTACTTTGACACCGGCCGTGCAGTTCAGCGCGGCTTGGAATTGGCACGCGAAGGCGCGGATTGGATCGACGTGGGTGGCGAGTCCACACGGCCGGGATCGCAATCGGTTCCCGCCGGGGAAGAGCTTCGGCGTGTGCTGCCGGTTATCCGAGGTCTGCGGCGGAAACTGCGCGGTGTCCCGATCTCTATTGACACGACAAAGGCAGAAGTCGGCGAGCAAGCTCTTGATGCCGGCGCGGATATTCTGAATGACGTCAGCGGCCTGCGTTTTGAACCGCGCCTTGCGGAGGTGGCGTGCCGGTACGGTGCTCCGCTGATCCTGATGCACTCACGCGGCCGGCCGGAGACGATGCAGCGGATTCCTTTCATACGGGACGTTTGGCGCTCGGTCGTTGAGGGCCTGGATACATCGACTCGCCGCGCCGTTGCTGCCGGGATGAACCGCCAGCAGCTTATCCTCGACCCGGGCCTGGGCTTCGGTAAATCGCGCCGGCAAAACTATGAGATCCTGGCTGGCCTCGAAAGGCTTCAGCGCTTCCGCCTCCCCATTCTGATTGGGGCATCGCGCAAGTCCTTTGTGCAATCGATCGTTGCCGGCGAAGGGCTCGACCCTTCGAAGGTGCATTCCTCCGGTGGGCGTTACTGGCCCATCGCGGGGGCGCATGGTCACGGATCTACGCGCGACCGCGATAAGCGCCAACAGAGCCCATCCATCCTCGCGACGGGTGACGCTGCCGCCGTGGTGGCTGCCATCCTGGGGGGGGCCCACATCGTGCGCGTCCACGATCCTGCCGCCATCCTTCCCGCCGTGCGCGTGGCTGACGCACTGCTCGCCGCGCATCGATAGCACCCCCCGCACAACTTTCCGTCAGGGGTGAGGGTCGAGTATTATTCGGATATGTTCCTGCCGCGCCGATCCGCATTCCCGCGAATACTATTCCTGCCCGTCTTGCTGGCAATGGTATCGCTTGTGACCTATGCGGGGCCGCGGCCTCAGTCGGCGGGGACGGACGGGCCTCCGCCGGTCATCCTCATTTCAATCGACACGCTTCGCGCCGACCATTTGAGTTGTTATGGCTACACTCACCTGCAAACGCCGCACATCGATTCGTTGGCTCGGAGCGGCACAATCTTCGCCGAGATCAGCAGTCAGGCGCCCATCACCCTGCCCTCGCACGTTTCGCTCTTTACCTCCACCTATCCCTTTGCCAACGGCATCAGGGAGAATGCCCAAGTCCTGCCACCGGGAGCGGTGACTCTTGCCACGGTCCTCGCTGGGCATAATTACGATACAGCGGCCTTCATCGGGGGATATTTTCTTGAGCGTCGATACGGTTTGGCACAGGGATTCCAAACCTACGACAGCCCTTTTGATACGCGGACGATCAGGGGTGCGCTTGATCTAAAGCGCGCTGCTTCCAAAGTGCTGGACGGCGCGGAACATTGGCTCGTGAAGAACTCCGGCCATCCCTTTCTGCTGTTCATACACCTGTTTGACCTTCACCTGCCTTACGACGCGTCCGCTGCCTACCGCGCCCGCGCCCCCCATAGTGAGTACGATCAGGAATTGGCATACGTGGATGACGCACTTGGCCGCTTTCTCGAATTCCTCAAGCGTTCGGGACTCGACCGGCGGGCACTCATCGTGCTGTTCTCGGATCACGGCGAAAGCCTGGGAGACCACGGCGAGAACACGCATGGATACTTCATATACCGAAGCACACTGCACGTGCCGCTCATCATCCATTGGCCTCAGACAACCGAAATCCGATATTCGAAAAGCGAAAATGGAAAATCTCCGCGAATTTCGAGTTTCGATTCTCGAGTCTCGCCTTCTGATTACATGGCGCGTGTGGATGCCCCCGCGGGGCTGATCGATGTTGCGCCAACGGTGCTGCGCTTCCTGGGTATTCAGCCGCCAGCAACCTTCTGCGGCCACAGCTTGCTGGATCTCGCGAAGGAGGGAGATTCACCGCCGGGTGAGATCTACAGCGAAAGCTCGTACGCGCATGACAAGTTTGGATGGGCGACGCTGCGCAGTCTGCGCCGGGGAGATTACCAATACATTGACGCTCCTCATCCGGAGCTGTTCGACCTGAAGCACGACTCTGCCGAAGTGCACAATCTTCTGCCCGGCCAAGCTGCCGTGGCCGCGTCCTACCGTGAGCGATTGACGGCGTTGGTTTCAAATTACCGCGCCAAGCCAGCTGCAGACGGCCAAACCACTACCGCGGGCGCGCGCGGCAGTGCGGACAGTTTGCGCACGCTTGGATACCTGGAGATAACTTCGCCCAAGCCGGCGCTGGATGATTCCGGCGTCGATCCCAAAGACCGGCTCTTTGAGTACAAACGCTACCTGCTGGCGGGGCACCTTGCCCGCACCGGAAAGGCGGATGAAGCGGCAGAGGAATTTCAGGCCATCATTGCTGACGATCCCAGGAACCTGCCGGCGTATATCGAACTGGCCCGCGCGGATGTGGACTTGCATCGCTATCTCGACGGCGCGAACAAACTGAAGGCTGCGCTCGCGCTCGATCCTCACAACGTCGAAGCGGGAGAAATGCTTGGTGACATCTGGCTGGCGGTGGGTGACCACGGGCGCGCCGCCGCGGAGTTCGAGCGATTGCTCACCTTTGCACCCCAGGACTACGAGGCGCATTTCGGATTGGGGTTGCTCGCTGCCCGCGGGGGCCAGTCCGCTGAGGCTACGGGCCATTTCCGCGCCGCGATTGCCGCTAATCCGGCCTCCGCCGAGGCGCACTGTCAACTGGGTTTGATCCTGGAGACGCAAAATCAGAAACCGGCGGCTGTCCGGGAATTCCAGGCGGCACTCCGGATTGATCCCCAATTCCGGGAGGCCCGCCGGGAACTCACCAAGTTGAGCGCTCCGGGCCGATGACGATTGAGGGGTTTCCCGTCGGCATGCAGTGAACCCGAGAGGGGGCGTAATGCGAGACCAATATGATGGCATCATCATTGGAACGGGTCACAACGCGCTGGTGCTGCAGGCCTACCTCTGTCGCAGCGGTTTGCGCGTTCTATCGATCGACCGGGCCGAGGTGTATGGCGGGGGCCTCACGACAATGGAAAATCCTCGCTTTCCGGGCTTCTGGCACAACACCCACGCCTTTTTTCACCGGGCTCTCAACGCCATGCCCTGGTATCGCGATTTGGAGCTCGCCCGGCACGGTGCGGACTATATCGAGCCCGCATTAAACGTGGCCTTGATTCTGCCTGACGGGCGCGCGATGGAATGGTGGACTTCGATTGAAAAGACGATCGAGTCCTTTGCAGAGTTTTCCAATAAAGACGCGGCGGCATTGCGCCAGTGGGTGGAAGAATTCCGGCCGATCGTGGAGAAAATCCTTTTGCCGGAAGCGCAATCTCCTCCGCTTCCTCCCGAGCGCCGGCGTGAAATTCTCACCCGCTCTTCGTTGGGACGGAAACTGCTGAGCGTATCGGAGCTGTCACCGATAGAGTTCGTCGAGCGGGAATTTCGCCATGACTTGATCCGCGCGGGACTGCTCTTCTTCAATGGGCTGCGCGAAATCGACCTGCGCCTCAAAGGGTTTGGCCACAGCATTCCGGCCCTGCTATCCGGACAGCACATGGCGCAGATGTGCCGGGGAGGTTCGGCCAAACTCGCGCAGGCTCTCGCCGCCGACATCCAGGAGCACGGCGGCGAAATCATGACCAAGGCCGAGCCCAAATCCATTTTGGTTCACAACAAGAGAGCCGCGGGCGTGGAACTTGTGAGTGGCGAAAGGATCATGGCGCGGGCGTTCGTGGCGTCGGGACTCAATCCGCAACAGACATTCCTGCAACTGATGGATGCCGAATCGGCGCCGCTCCAACTACGCAAGCAGGCGGCGGGCTTTCGATACAACTTGCTGTCGCCGCTCTTTGCCTTGAATGTGGCGCTGGAAGAGCCCCCGCGTTACCGGGCTGCCGAGCGCCGGCCGGAGTTGAACCAGGCTTTCATGGTCATCCTGGGCCTCGAAGAGTACTTGCAGTTTCCAGAGATCGTCCGGGCACATGAGGCAGGTCAGATTCCGCCGACGGTGATGTGGGGTACGTGTCCCACGTTGTTTGACCCCGCGCAGGCGCCCAATGGCAAACACACGGCCTTTATGTGGGAGAAGATGCCCTACGCCGTACAAGGCTCGGCGGCAAACTGGGATGCCTTGAAGGATCGCCATGGGGAGACGATGCTGCGCCTCTGGTCGCGTTTCGCGCCGAATTTGCAGGGCAAGACCGTCATCGATTCCTTTACCCGCTCCCCGCTCGACACGGAACGCTCATTGCCGAATATGCAGGACGGCGATTTGCTGGTGGGTTCGTTTGCCCATGGCCAAGTGGGTTACAACCGGCCCTTCCCGGGTGCGGGCCAGTACCGCACGCCGATCCGCGGGCTTTACTTGTGCGGTGGGGCGACACATCCCGGCGGAAACATCACGGGACTGTGCGGATACAATTCCGCCCGTACCGTCGCGACAGACCTCGAATTGCCGGTGTGGTGGAATCCACCGGAAATCGAAAGTGTCCTTGAGGCCTTGTAAGCCTCAAAACCCGTGACAAATCCCCGCGTGACATTTTGATGGTACGCTTTTTGTTTGCGGATGCGTTACCTCTGGTATAATGGCCGCCCTCGCAGGAACCCTTTGGTAAACGGACGCGAACGGGATCGTGCCCAGGCCTTCTTACCTTGTTTTGATTCCCGCAATGAGATGCCCAAATGCTCTTTAAGACTTTAAGCGCCTCTGTCTTTGGTATTGATGCCTATCCAATCGAAGTGGAAGTTGACGTCACCGCCGGCAAGGGCGTGTTCTTGACCGTCGGCCTGCCGGATGCCGCCGTGCGCGAAAGCAGCGAGCGCATCAGGTCCGCCATCAACAATTGCGGCCTGCAGTTCCCCTGGCAGAACATCACCGTAAACCTGGCGCCCGCGGACGTGAAGAAGGAAGGCTCCGGCTTCGATCTGCCCATCGCGCTGGGAATATTGGGCACGACGGGCGCGCTGCTGAAGACCGACTTGAAAGACATTCTCTTTCTTGGTGAACTATCGCTCGACGGCAGCCTGCGGCCCATCAAAGGCGCACTGTCCATTGCCACGATGGCGCGGCAGAAGGGTTTGCGCAAGCTGGTGTTGCCGCTCGAGAACGCCGCGGAAGCTGCGGTCGTCCAGGATGTCAAAGTCTACGGCCTGCGTTCTCTCCCGGAGGCTTTGGACCTGATCAACGAAACGCGCGAGTTCACGCCCGTACATGTCAACACTGCCGCCATGCTCGCGCAGTCCAGTCAATATGCAGTAGACTTTCGCGACGTCAAAGGCCAGCTTCACGCCAAGCGCGCTATTGAGGTGGCCACAGCAGGCGGGCACAACATCCTGATGATCGGGCCGCCCGGCGCTGGCAAGACCATGCTGGCCAAGCGCATTCCTACCATCCTGCCGCCGCTCACATTTGACGAAGCGATCCAGACCACCAAGATTCACAGCGTGGCCGGAGTGCTGGAGGCGGGCTCGGGGCTGATGGGCGTCCGGCCCTACCGCTCGCCACATCACACCATTTCCGATGCCGGTTTGATTGGCGGCGGAGTCATTCCTCGGCCCGGCGAAGTCAGCCTGGCGCACAACGGCGTGCTGTTTCTGGACGAACTGCCGGAATTCCAGCGCAATGTGCTGGAAGTATTGCGGCAACCTTTGGAAGATGGAATGGTCACGATCGCCCGCGCGTCCATGACGCTGACGTTCCCCGCCCGCTTCATGCTGGCGGCCGCTATGAATCCCTGCCCTTGTGGTTTCTTTAATGACCCTTCGCGCGATTGCACCTGCACGCCGCCGCTGATCCAGCGCTATGTTTCCAAGATTTCCGGGCCGCTGCTCGATCGCATTGACATTCACATTGACATGCCTGCCGTGCGCTTCCAGGAATTGCGGCAGGAAGCCGGTGGGGAATCCTCCGACGCCATTCGTGCCCGAGTCATCAAGACGCGGGAGCGGCAACTGGAACGCTTCCAGGGTGAGAAGATTTACTGCAACGCGCAGATGAGCTCGCGGCAAATTCGCAAGTACTGCGACATCGCCCCCGACAGCGAGAGGGTGCTCGAAAGCGCTATGAACCGCCTGGGGCTTTCCGCGCGTGCGCATGACCGCATCCTGAAAGTGGCGCGCACCATTGCTGACATGGAGGGGGAGGAAAATGTCGGCAACGCGCACGTTTCCGAAGCCATCCAATACCGCTCACTTGACCGCAGTTACTGGACGTAAATTGGATAGCGGGCGCTGAGGGGTGCCAATTCTGAATCGGGTGCGAAGGAAACAAGGTGAGGTAAATCGCAGAGCTTCGCTGTGATGCGCCAGCCCCCCAGCGTAGCCTTCAAGTAGTTAAACTCATCGGCGAAATGGCGGGGTAAACCCGCCGCTACATCGCGGAGGCAAGCTGCCGCACTCCAACCTTTGCATCTATCCTCAGTACTGTTTCTGTGCGCGCATTCCTCGCCATCTCTTATAATTATTCCAGCCCAAAAGAGAGGGGAACAACAAACCCATGTCTGAGCGCCTTGTTGTCTTCACGGAGAGGGATGAGGGCCCCGTGCCCGGTCTTGATGAAGAGCTGATTCGCCAAAACGGAGGGACCATTCGCTATGGGAGGGCGGCGGATGAAGCAGATCGGATCCGGCTGGCGCAGGAAGCGGAGATCGTTGTGGTAGGTGGAACGCCGCTGACGCGGGAGTTCTTTACCGCCCTGCCGCGGCTGAAGGGCGTGGTGCGTCTCGGTATTGGCGTCGACAACCTGGACCTCACTGCTGCCACCGATCTCGGTATCGCCGTGGCCAACGTACCGGATTTCTGTTCGGAAGAAGTGGCGGAGCACGCCCTGGCGCTCATCCTGGCCGTGACCCGCAAGATCGCCTTGGCTGACCGCAAAGCGCGCCGGGGCGAGTGGGTTCCCGGCATGGACGCGCTGATGCGGCCGATGCGGCGGCTCAGCGGACAGACTCTTGGACTGATCGGCCTGGGGAAAATCGGCCGCAGCCTGGCGCACAAGGCCAGGGGCTTGGGGCTGAGCGTCATTGCCTACGATCCTCACCTCAGCGCGGAGGCGGCACAGGCTGCGGGCGTCCAACTGATGAGCTTGGAAGAACTGCTGGCCCAAGCGGATATCCTTTCACTTCACGTGCCGGTGACCGCGGAGACCAAGAGCATCATCAATGCCCGCTCACTGGCGCTGCTGAAGGCAGGAGCAATTCTCATCAATACCGCGCGGGGCCCGGTGGTCGACGAGGGCGCTCTCTATGCCGCACTCGCTTCCGGCAGGCTGGCAGGCGCGGGACTGGACGTGTTGCAACAGGAGCCCTTGCGCCTGCCCCATCCGCTGGCGGAATTTGACAATGTAGTTTTCACTTGCCACTATGCGTCTCTCAGCGAAGATTCCTATGCCAGCATGCGGCAGCAGGTGTCAGACCAGGTAGTGGAGATCCTGCAGGGAGAATTTCCCCGGAACTTGGTGAACCCCCGCGTGAAAGACCTTCCGCAGTGCCGATTGCGGCCGGGCCGGTCTTAGTAAGTGGGGTCAAATTCATTAAGAGCTATCAGCAGTCAGCGATCAGCTTTCAGTTACAAACCACGGTGCCTTACTATTCGCAGCGCGGGTTTCAAGTGATTAATTTTAGTTCGTTCGGAGATGCCCCTCTCACCCCTCTCCGATTGCTGGAGTCCGATTGACTCCATCGGAGTCCCGAAATCGGACCTGCCTTGACCCGATGAAAACGCAAGGTGCCGTCCACCCTCCCCCCAAGCCCGGATTATTCATGAAAACGATAAGCGGAGGGGCGGCTTTAAGAATGCTTCACACGGAGTCCACGGAGTGCTTTATCGATCGAATTACCGAAGCGTTTGACCACAGAGTGCACAGAGAACATCTCGGGACCTCTCTGTGGTCTCTGTGCCTTAACTCTGTGACCTCTGTGCGAAATTCTTTACCGCCCTCCATCGCTGCAAGAAGTTCATGAATAATCCGGGCCAAGGGGGCGAGGGAAGTAAATTCTACTTTCTCCTTTTCCTCCTCATTGGGCCGTGGGTTGCTTTTCGATTTCGTTGAGTTGTTCGCGCGCGTCGGAAAGGCTCGGATCAAGGGCGAGGGCGGATGCGAATTCGTTGCGGGCTTCCGGCAGATCTCCCTTAGCTCGTAGGACCACTCCTAAAGTGAATCGGTAACGCGCGTTTTCCGGGCTGAGCGTAACTGCGTGCCGAAGGTTCGCCAGCGCTTCTTCCGGGTGTGCGGTGCGGAAATCCGTGAGCCCCAGATAGAGGTAGGGCTCAGGCTCCGCGGGGGTGAGAGCGATGGCACGCGTAAGATTCCTGCGGGCATTTTCGAACTGTCCTGTGTGGTATTGGCAATAGCCCAGATTGTATTGCGCCAGCGAATAGTCAGGAGCACGGTCCAGGATGCGCGCATAAAGCACGATCGCCTCTTGATAGCGTCCCTGGTCGGAAAGGTCCGCGGCGAGGTTATTGGTGGCCAGGTTGTTGCCGGGCGCGACGGTTAGGGCCCGCCCGTAAAGCACCCCATCGTTGGCCCAAAAGCGCTCGTAATAGACCGTTGCACTACCCAGGATAATGCCGAGCGCTATCACTGTCGCCGCCTGCCGAGCGCGGATGGAAAGTGGGAATTTCGGCAAGGTGGCAAGGTATTCCACCCCGAGGGCAATGAGGAGCGAGAACCCGACAGAAGAGAAGTACATGAATCGGTCGTGAACGAATTCGCCTTCCGGAAAAACTCGCAGGTTCAGCAGCAGGGCCATCGGCAGAAATAGCCAGACTCCGGCGAAGGTTACGCGCGGTGATCTCCAACCAAGCCATCCCAGGAACATCGCACTGCCAATGACCGCCGCCAGTGGCAGCACAAAGACCGCAAATCCGAAGTGCGTGGTGTAGGGCACGTCGTAAAAGGGGCTTAATCGCACCGGCCACACCAGAATCTTCAGATGTGACCAAAAAACCATGGGCCATGTCGCCACCATCGTCTGCCAGGAAAGCGACGTAAGCGGATGACTCAAGCCTCCAATCGCTGCCCAACGCACCGCGAGATAAATGGCGGTCACTCCCCAATAGTTTAGAGTTGGCACGAAGGCGCTCCAAACGCGTCTGAATAGTCCTGCGCCATCTCTATTGGCAGGAACGGGGAACATCCATTCAAACGCCAACATGAGGACTGGAAGGGTAAGTGCGACTTCCTTGGTCAAGAGGGCTGCTGCATACAACAGCAGCGAGGCGGACGCCCATACTCCCCGGATGCTGCCCGCGCTTTGGCGTCGCCGGATGTGGCAAACCAGGGCAGACACCGCGAGCAGGGTAAACAGCGGGTCAGGTAAGCCCATAACCCACGCTGCGCTCTCCACGTGGGCCGGATGCAGGGCAAACACCAAAGCAGCAATTCCCGCGCTGAATCTGTGGCGGAAAATTTCTCGTGCCAGCAGATAAACACTGAGCGCAGCGAGCACATGCAGAGTCAGGGTGGACAGATGCCAGCCCACTGGATTCAGGTTCCACAGCTTGCGCTGAATCAATAGCCACAGCAACAAACATGGACGGTAATAAGTTCCTTGGGCATGGGGATGGAGAAAGGCAACCAGGTGCGCGGTAAAGAACCGGGGGATGAAGCGCCAGGAGAGCAGCCAGGGATTCTGCAGAATAAAGGGGCGATCATCAAAAACGAAACCAAATCGAAGAACCGGAAGGTAGAACGCGTAGGCCGCCAGGCACAAACCTGTTAGCCAGGCGAGATCCGCGCGAGCCCAGGGCAGGAAGGTTGCCGGGAATTGGCCCCGCGGAGGATTCAGCTTAGCGACTTCCGGTTCGGCGCCG
>CAYTMD010000185.1:0-11634 GCA_964438685.1 uncultured Acidobacteriota bacterium | reverse complement strand
GGACATGCAGTCCGCGCTTATTTTAACGCCTATGGGGGCCGGGGGTGAGGGGGTCACAAGGTGCGCCCACTTACGTGCGACTTGCTCCAAGTCACAGACTATTCAATCCGGCCCCCGCCGGTGGCTGGGCTGCCTACCGCCTACTGCCTTCTGCCTACTCTCCTCCCTACCCCAGCCGTCCGGCGTATGCCAGCGCGCCAAAGCCCAGGATCAAGAAGAAGATGGCTCCGAACATCATGTTCAGCGCCTTGCTGCCGGAGCCTTTCCATTCACCGGTGGCAAGTCCCCAAACATTCGAGGCGATGATGATGGCGGACATAAACAGGGGCCAGCCGAGGATGGGGCCCATGCTCCCCAGGCGCGCGGTGATGTTACCGTAAATGACCGTGCTGCCAAACCACATCGCACCCATAATGGCTCCGAACAGCCAGTTGCGTCCGGTGCCCGCCGCGCCAAACAGTCCCGCGGTGTTGTTCTTCTTCCACAAATAGATGCAATAGATGATGTAGGGGATGAACGCGGCTGAATTGAGCGGCGCCCAGATGACATTGGCCTGGCTGCCGGGTGCCACTCCCTGCAAGCCGGCAACGGCCTTTAATTTGTCACCAAAAGCCAGTCCAAAGTTGATCAGCGGCGAACCAATGCCGGCCAGGACGACGATGACCAATCCGACCTTGAAGCTCATTTTCACGGCAGCGGACTCACGCTGGCCCGCGTTGGCACCCAGATGCGTGTCCTTCATCTTCCCGGCAATGGCGCACCCAACGATTCCGATAACGACCAGCAGCACCCCGAGGAAGACCATGTGGCCCTGGGGCGTCGAGATCCTGTCCCGATGCTGGATCAGCAGTGGAAGCAGCGAACCGAAAGCCGTGGAGATGCCGATGGCAATGGCGAAATTCAGCGCCATGCCAACCGCCGCGATGCCGAGGCCGAACAGGATTTGCGCCAGGCCAAATCCCACGCCGAAGGCGACCAGCATCATCGTGTTTTGCATGCCTCCCTGTTGATAAACCTCCAGCGGGTGCGGAACAGTTAAAAAGAGGATCAGCCACGGAAAAATCACCATCCCAAAGACTGCCCATACCGCCCAGATGTTCTCCCACTTCCAAACTTTGGCGTACTTGATCGGGGCAGGAAAGCTCCCATTGATGATGCCCGCGATGACCGCCAGAATGATTCCAATTGACACACTCGACATGAATTTACCTCCGCGAAATGGCTGCCATGAATTTGCTTACAGGTGGGATGAGCCGCGCTAATCCGCACGTCGCCGTCCAGCCTCCTGAATGCGGGTGAAGATTATCACTAGAAAGCCCGGCTGTCACTCAGATGTCGGCGGGGATCGTGAAATTGGTACCCAACCCGCCCTTCGGGCTCCCCTTTTCCCAGGAGGGGAGTGATGTAGCGCCGGGCTTTTCAGCCTGCGGAAAAACGCTCCACAGTGGATAACCACCCCGGCGCCCAAGGCGCCACCCCTCCTGAATCAGGAGGGGAGTTCTTTAATAACTCCCCTCCTCAGATGAGGAGGGGTGGCGCGCCGAGCGACGGGGTGGTGTTGATCCGAGCCCTAAAGGACGACGCTACATGCCGCAATATCTCTGACGCACTACTTATGCGCCATCCGCGATTCAAACGCGTAGCTTCCCGAACCAACTTCGTAAACCGCCGTCCCCTCCTCTGAGCGCAGATACTTTACGCCGCGACTTTCGCCCACCGGTTTGGCGCCCTCGGTAACTGCCGATGGGCTTTGCGCGGGCACATAGACGGTGGCAGTGGTATTGGGGGGCACGGTCACGTTCCAGATAAAATTGCCGCCAGCAATCTTCCAATCACTAACGATCTTTCCGTAAGTTGACGTATACGAGGCCTTTACGTACGTCAGGTCGCCAGTCGGGGTGGGACGCATCATAATGTGCTTGAATGCCGGCTGCGCAGGATCGGGCCGAATCCCCGCCAGATTCTCGTAGAACCACGTGACGAGGTCACCCACCAGCATCAAGTGGTTTCCGGAATTCATCGAGGGCTCAGCGGTATCGCCATTCCACAATTCCCATATCGTCGTCGCTCCGTGGGTAACCATATAGCCCCAACTCGGATAAGTGTGCTGTGCTGCAAGCTCGTAAGCCACGCCAGGGTGGCCGCCGCTGGAGAGCGTCTGCATCAACCATTGCCCGCCGAGAAGTCCCGTAGCGAGATGCCCTTTATCCTTTTCGATTTTTCCCACCAGGGCGTCCGTAACCCCGGGACGTGCCCCCTCCGGAACCATTTGAAACGCCAGCGGAAGCACACTGGAAGTCTCCGAGCCATTGCTGTACTGGCTGGAGGCTTCGTGGAAATAAGTTTTGTTGAAGGCCACCACCAGCCTGTCCGCAAGTTGAGAATATTCCTTCGCGTCGTCCTGCTTGCCGATCAGAGTGGCGAAGTGCTCCATGAGGCGAAGCAGGCGGTAGAAGTAGGTCGTGCCAATCAAAGTAGCATCCGTTTTCCGGGTTGGGTCCTTGGAGTGAATCATCTCTGGCGATTCCGGCGGCACGCACCAATCGCCATAGGTATCGCGCGGCATCAGGTCATCTTTAAGATACGACTCCATGTGGATGATCCACTTCCGCATGCCGGGGTAGTTTTGCTCGATCACGCGCACGTCACGATATTGCTGGTAAACGTGGTCGGCCACAATAATGAAGCTCGCGGGCCAGGTAACATTGTCGTTGTAAGCCGGCCAATAGGCAGGGGAAACATCACTGATGCTCCCGTCCTCGCGCTGGGCATCGTGGATGTCACGGACCCACTTGGAATAAAACGCGGCGACATCAAACAGGTAAGTTTCTCCCAGGCTTTCCCCGGAGCGGTCGCCCAGCCATCCCTGGCGTTCGTCGCGCTGCGGACAATCAGTGGGAATACTGCGGTAGTTGTCTTTGGCGCCCCAAAGCACGGCGTGATAAATCTGGTTAATCAGAGGATTTGACGTGGTAAATGCCGACACCCGCTCAAGGTTATCGTGAACTTCGCGCCCTTCCAGGGAAGCAAGTGTGGGCTTCCCGGGAAAGCCTTTTACTTCCACATAGCGAAAACCGTGGTAGGTAAAGCGCGGCTCATAGACTTCCGTTCCCTTCCCCTTCAGGATGTAGGTGTCCATTGCTTCCGCCGAGCGCAGGTTGTCCATGTAAAGGAAGCCATCGGGGCGAAGACGTTCGGCGTGGCGAAGAGTAACCGTCGTGCCGCGGGGCCCGGCAACGGTCAGACGGCACCATCCCACCATGTTCTGCCCCATGTCATAGACGAATACGCCGGGCCGCACCTCATGAACCGCAATCGGCTTCAGCGTTTCCTGCACGCGAATGGGGGCGATGGATTGCGACGCCAGCACTCCCGGTGGACCGTCCACAAGTTGCGCTTGCTGCCACCCTGCATCGTGGAACCCCGGGGTGCTCCAGCCGGCCAGCTCCTTGCGCGCATCGTAAATCTCGCCGTCGTATTCGTTGTTGGAGCGGATGGGACCCTCGGTGGTCAGCTTCCAAGTCTCGTCGCTGCTCAAGCGTTCAACCTTGCCATTGGCCAGCTCCATCTCCAATTGCAATCGCAGCCGGGGATAGCCGTACCATCGCATGGTGGTGGGAATAGCCCGGCGCTCCGGGTAGAAGCGGCCATTGCCGAGCATCACGCCCATGGCATTCGCCCCCGGGCGCAGGAGCTTCGTAACGTCGTAAGTCATATAGTAAACGCGCTTCCCGTATTCACTAAGCGCGGGCACCAGCACATCGTGGCCAACTTTTTCTCCATTCAGATACGCCTCGAACAGGCCCAACCCGGCAACGTAGAGCGTGGCGCGCTTGACCTGCTCAGGACCGGTAAAGTCCTTGCGCAACAGGCGGGCGGGAAGCACGGTCCGCCATCCCCAACCGACATTTCCCCATGGAGCCATGCCGTATGGGCCGACGATCTTGGCGGTTCCCCAGGATGAATCGTTGAAGCTGAGTTTGTCCCAATCAGGCGATTCGGTGGAGGACGCCCGCCACTGTTCGCCTGTGTGGATCACCACCCGCTTGCCGTCGGCAAGATTCAGCTCCAAGGTGCCAATCAGCACCGGAGGCCCGTCTGCTGTTCCGGTCACACTCGCGGTCAGCAGGTTTGTGCCAGGGTGCAACCAAGCCGTAATATCCCGCGAAAAATCATCCTTGATGCCGCGTGATTTGTGCGGTGCTCCGCCATCGACGGTCAGCGTGGTGGGTCCTGAACCCACCAGGAGCAGCAGCGCGTTCGCAAGTGGATTGTCCTTGGGAATTTCAAAATTGAGGCGAAGGTAAATCGTTCCCGTAGCAGATTTCCCCGTACCAATCCATTGCGCATTGGCCAACTCTTGCGGCTTCTCTTCTCCACCCTCCAGCCCAATCCATTTCCCTTGCCAATCGCTCGAGGCAAGAAGGCCCATTGACCAGCGCGCCGGCTCGCTCCAGGCAGACGCATTCGCGGTGTTGTCCCAAACCCGGACTTTCCACCATACTGCCTGGCTGGATACCAACAGCTTGCCGCTGTATGCCACCTGGATGGAGGCGTCTGAGTTCACCTTGCCGCTATCCCACAGGTCGCCCTGATTACGCAGAAGGGTGGCTTCGCTGCTAGCCACCAGGATTTGATAGGCGGACTGGCTCAGCCCGCGCGCTGTGGTGTTGGCCGACGCCACCTTCCAGCTTAGCCGCGGTGCTGCCGAGTCGACTCCCAAAGGATTAATGCGATATTCGCAGCGCAAATCAACTGGCCGCAAAACGCCCTGCGCCGCAAAAACTGCGGGCGCGGGGAACATCAAGATGAAAAGTGCGATAAGGAAATTGCGCATGGATATGCTCCTATTTATGAATCGTAGTAACCGCTCTTCTCGATTTCGTCCCACATCGTCAGAACATTCTCCAGCTTGGCGGCGGGGTGAATCTCCGTAGTTGAGCCGATCCACAGCCGCCCGCTGGCTCCTGCATCTGCGATTGTTTGACGAACGGCATCACGCACCTGCGCTTCAGTTCCGAACGGCAGGAGCTGGGAAACGTCGATGCCACCCATTAGAACCCAATCCGGGTATGCCTTGTGAACGTCGCCCGCATACATGGTGGAAAGCGGTTCAAGTGGATTGATTCCATCAATTCCCGCCTGGAGGAAATCATTGAGCACCGCCCACAGATTGCCATCCGAGTGGTAGATCACCTTGACGCCGTGCTCATGCCACGCCGCAACCAGTTTAGCGAGGCGGGGAAAGAACTCTTTGCGCAGGAACTTTGGCGAGAACATCAGATCGCTGGTACCGGCGATGTCCGCATAGACCAGCGCTACGGGCGAGAGAGTGGGATCAGCGGCTTCGTGAACACGCTGGATTTCCGCCCAGTTCAAGGCCTCCAGCCAATCAGACACAAGTCCAGGATTCTCCGCGTAGGCATACGCGAGCAGGTCCAGGCCCGCCCGCACGTGCACCGTGTCGAGACCCACGGGACTTTCGTTGGGGAAAATCACCGTGTTCTCACCCACCTTCTCCTGAAATTCCAAAAACTGCTCGCGCGGCGACTTGGAGGTTGCGCCCCAAATGTTGCTCTTGCCTGCATACGTAAACATGTCTCCGAACTTGCGATTGTGGATTTCCTCGATGTTGCGCGGGATGTAATCCAGCAACCCCTCCGCATCATGGAACGGACGGTCGATGAGCCACGTGGTCCACCACTCCTGCTTGTAAACAAAGCCGTCTTCCCCGCGGACCGTTTTGTCTTCCGCCGGGCCGGAAATTCCCCGAGTGATGTCGAGCCGCTCGCTAATGGTCCGGCAAAGCAGGTCCAGACCATTCGCAATCGTCAGCTTCTCACCCGTCACATATTCGATGAGGGGCATATGCTGGATCATGTCGAATACCGGCACGCGATCGGGAATTTCACCCCGCAAAGTGCAGTCAATCCGCTGCCGCGCCGTCATACGATCACGGGGAAGCTTGCGCATTTATAATTCCTTTCGAGTTCACGTCTCGTAGGGGCTGGGCTTGCTCTGCCCACCGTCGTACCGCGGGCCACCCACAACGGGTGCCCTACTTTATCAACTCAACCTTGACCGGCCCCAACAGTCCCGACTGCCACAGCGGCGTGTCCTTGGCATAAACCACGTTGGTGTGCGTGTAGCGGCGCTCGGGTGGCAGCATGGAATCGCCGATGATGCGGTTGGGCCACAAGTTCGCCACGTCGATCTCCAGCACATTTCCGGACGCCTTGACCGCGCCCGTAATCTCAACGCGAAATGGCTTGGTCCACACCGGGCCAAGATCCTTCCCGTTTAAGCGCACCTGAGCCGCGTACTTTACCTCGCCCAAGTCGATGGCCACGCGCGCGTGTGTCCCCAGCAGTGCTGGTGGAAGATCGAACGTCTTATGATATGTAGCCGTTCCGGAGTAGTACTTGATGCCATCTTCCGAACGCGTCGTCCAACTCTGCAAGGTGGTGAATTCCGCATTCGCCGGGCCACCCCACTTGGGATCAAAGCTTACGGTCCAAGGCCCCTGAAGCGTCTGCGCGGTGGAGTAAACCGGGAAATTCCTTTGCTCCTCACCGTGCGCTCCATTACCCATGGGCTCGCGGAAAACCACAAACATCGAGCCATACGGCGCAAATTCCAGAGGCATTGTCGTCAGGCCCCCCGCTTGCGTAAAGGCCGCTGCCGCATGCGATTGGCCCGTGACGGGATCCCACAGCTCCGGGCGCTTGCCTTCCACGCGAAACGTGCATTCGGCCTGCTCATCGCGCTCCTTGCGGTTGGCAATGAAATAAACCTCCGCATCACCTTCAGTGCGGTGCAGAAAATCCAGCGAGGTCCCATTTACGCTGCTGCGATAGGCGAAATCCGGGGCCTCATTTTCGTGCGCAAACACATCGCCCAGTGATTCGCCGGAATAAACCTTCCCTTTCCCCAGGCTCCTCTGCTTAACCTTCACGCCATCGATATCTCCCCACATTTCATCAGCCATTTTCTTTAATTCGGGGTCGGCACCGGGATAGCCTTGAAGTCCCGGCGGGCGCTGCGGTTTGGGCCCTGACACCACTCCACCTTGCGCCACCAGTTCGCGGATTTCCCCCAGCACGGCCGCGGACATCACACCATCTTCGGGGAGCACCAGCACCCGGTAGCTCATTCCTGAAGGCAACGTCCATCGGCCGTGATTAATTGCCAGTCCGTTCAGCAGCAGTTCGGCGTTGATACCGTCAAAATTGAATCCCTGCGGCAACGCGGGGTGCAGATATTGACGCGAGGGCAGATATTTGGTGACTCCCTCTCCGTAAAAGTAGAGCGCGTCGGCGTCGAATTGGCCGGTTTGCAGCATGTACTGGCAGCGCCCCAGGTACTCAAAGAACCCCCGCGCCTCTTCCCACCAGGTAAGGTTGCGATCGAAGTGCGTCCCTGCTCCATATTGCCAGCCGGGCTTAAAATCCAGCATGGGCTGTGAAGTATATTGGTGGAAGACCATGCGGTTAAGGCCGTCGAGCAGCGCGTCGTCGCCAACGGGCTTGAGCGACTGGGGATATTCCTGAAAGTGCGCCCAGGCTGTAAAGGACTCCGCTTGCACCACGGGTCGGCCGTAGACGTGGGCAGCGGTGGCCACGGTGCGCACGGCATTCCCCCAATGGTTGAACTGCGACATGATGTCGGTTCCCATCCAGAACTCGCTCATCGGCAGATCCATGTGCCCCACTGCGCGAAGTCCATCGATGTGCGGGTAAGGATAAGTCCCATAGCCTGTCTCGGCTTGGACTTCAATTCCCCGCGCATGGGCTAGATCGGCAAAAGGAATCCAGAACCGCTCCGCCATGAGGTCGCCGATCGTCCAGCGGACGTCGAAGAGAAAGCGGTTGGTCACGTCACGGCTGTCCACGATGCGCCGCGCCATGGCCGGCAGGTAGGGCAGAATGTCGTAACCCCGCCTTTGCTTGAACTCCTCGCGAAATGTCCGCGACCACGTTGGCTGCTGGCCGCGCACGTCCGCCCCCAACTCGTAGCTATCGATGTGCAGGTATTTGAGCACGTGCGTGCCGGAGGCTGCCGAGTCGGCGATAACTGGAAGAGCGGTATGTTCAAAGTGGCTTTCAATGCCGGCGCGGTCGAGCATATCCGCCTCGTAGCCGCCCTGGGTATTGCGGGAGGTCCCGCGAATGCGTTGGCCCTCCAGCGTGTATCCGAACCGCAGAATGGTCCAGCGCCCCGGCGGCACATTCCACGTGATGCGCCCATCGGCATCCATGGACGCCGTCAGATCCACGACATCCTTCAAGTGGTAATCCACCGCGCCATCCTGCGGATACTCTTCGTCCAGAGCTGCGGGCCCCTGGCGCGGATAGTCCCAAAAGCTGCGATTACCGGACTTGAACCACCACCATTTGACGCCGCGGCGAAGGCTCGGCACATCGCCCTGACGCAGCAGCAAAGCTTCCGCGACTTGCACCGGTGTGCCATATGCAGAGGTCATTGACAGGCGAAAGTGCCGGCTCTGCACGGTGGGAAAGTCCACCTGCTTCCCTTTGCCTTTTTCCAGGGTAAAGCGGGTTACGGTGGTATAGGTCTTGCCGTTTTCTGAGGATTGTAACTCGCAATCGCGCGGTCCGCTGTCAGGGCCCGGCAGCACGTAGATTCCGCTGGCCGGCAAGGGATCTTCATAGTCGAAACCGAGCCATGTCGGGTCGGCCACACTCAACGCGGTCTTCGTACCCGACCAATAGGTCGTCGGATCGCCATCCACCGCGTCCTGCGGGCAAAAGTTCCACTCGCCCACATAGCCCCGAAGTGTCGAACTGGCCGTTACCATGGCCGGAGCCACGGGGCGGTGAGCATTTTCGGGAATCGCCACCACCGCCACATCGTGGTAATAGTCATCCACCACGGGCGGCAGCGGAAGCAGGCGGTTGAGCTTTTTCGTTCCATCCACCTGCAATTCCGAGTACACCAGCTTCTTGTTGGCCTGGTCCTGCGTAATCCAGGGGCCGCCGCTATCCCAGCCGTCGCAGAGGTCGACGCTGACGTCCATCCCCAGGCGGGCGGCCTCGCGCAGCGTGTGCTGAAACAACTCATGCCATTCCGGGCTGAAGAATTGCGCGCCTGCGGGAGTGTGCCCGTCGCCGGTTTGGAACACCAGGACCCCGTTAATTCCCTGCCGCTTCATTTCTTCCAAGTCTTTGGTGATGCCAACCTTGGTGACGTTGCCATTCAGCCAAACCCAGTATGCCCAGGGCTTGGCGGAGTCCGGCGGCTTCAGAAAATTGCCCGCCAGCTCGTCCGTCTTCTGTCCACTCCCCGCCGCCAGAATGCCTCCGGTCAAAGCCAGAAACATTGCCACGGCGATCGCAGCTTTCCGCATCCTTTGCCTCCAATTGATGATTGTGGCACACGGGCAACCAGTTCCCGCGCGAAGTTGAGTAGCCATGAAATCGCGATTCAACCACGGAGGGGATGATTCGATTCGAGGGCTGCCAGACACTTCGATTTCAGCACGTCGGACAATATGGCGGTGTATTTTGAAACTCGACACCGCACTGCGTCACATCCCTGTGCGATGCGAATATTGCCCTCTCTGGCGAAGGAATTCAAGTAAATCTCGCAACGGCGGCCGGGAATCAAGCCGACAGCTTACAGCTAACAGTGGCCTTCCACAGATTGGGGACAAGTTGACTGTTTGCTGTTAACTATTTTCATCCTCTTTCCCCCAAGCTGGTTCATAATCCCCAGTTCAACCGGAAGTCTTCAGAAGGAGCCAACACATGAAATTACGCCTGACTGGCTGGGTCGTAATGGGCCTTTGCCTCTGGATTGTGCCCGCGCGTGCAGCCGAACCTCAACTCACAATCTACAATCAGAACTTCGCGGTGGTTCGAGTCCTGATTCCCCTCGATCTGAAAACCGGTGAGAACCGCATTCAATTCACTGACACCACCGCCTACCTAGAACCCAGTTCCGTGATCCTCCGTGACCCCACGGGCGCGCGGAGCTTGCAGATTCTCGAGCAGAACTACCGGGCGGATCCCATCTCGCAACAACTTCTCCTCTCGTTGTATGAGGGAAAGACGCTCGACTTCCTGGTGCAACGGGGCGACCACACGGAGATCGTGCAGGGCAAGATCGTCCGCAGCGGGTATGCCCCGCCGCAAGCATCCTTCCCTTACGGGAATCCTTATTCCGCAAACCAAGTACTGGCGCAACAGCCCATCATCGAAGTCAACGGCAAGTTACGCTTCGAGATTCCCGGAACCCCACTATTCCCAACGCTTGCGGACGACACAATCTTGAAGCCCACGCTCAACTGGATTTTGTTGACCGACAAGCCCGGCGCGGTGAACGCCGAGTTCAGCTACGTGACGGGACATATGAACTGGAATGCGGATTACAACCTCGTTGCGCCTGAGGAAGGTGATGTACTCGATCTGATTGGCTGGGTTACCATTCACAACCAGACCGGAAAGACTTTCGAGAGCGCTCGAATCAAGCTGATGGCGGGGCGCGTCAACAAGATACAACCCACGTTTGCCGACAGTTTCCTCACAGGCATGGGAGGGGGTGTGGGAGGAACGATCGGCGGCATGCCCGGCCAAGTTTCCGAGAAGACTTTTGAAGAATACCACCTCTACGAACTGCATCGCCCCACCACGCTGCACGATCAGGAGACCAAGCAGGTTGAGTTCGTACGCGCGGGCGGAATCAAGACCGAACGCCTGTATGTATACGATGGTGCCAAGATTGACGAAAACCAGTTTCGGGGCTGGAACATTGAGGGCATTCGGCAAAACAGCGAGTACGGAACACAGTCGAACCCCGACGTCTGGGTGATGCGGGAATTCAACAACTCAGAGGCCAACCACTTGGGGATGCCGCTGCCGGCGGGGCGCATGCGATTCTATCGCCAGGATACCGACGGGCACCTGGAATTTACCGGGGAAAATGAGATCAAGCACACCCCCCGGGATGAAATGATCCGGGTCTTCACCGGTGGCGCATTTGACATCAAAGGTGAGCGCCGGCGTACGAATTACCGCATGGAGATGGGCCAACGCATGCTCGACGAATCCTTCGAGATCAAACTGCGCAACCACAAGAAAGAGCCTGTCGTGGTGCGCGTGGTTGAACACCTGTATCGTGGCTCGACTTGGGACATCACCGATAAATCCTCGACATATTTCAAGACCGACTCCCAATCCATTGAGTTTCAGGTTCAAGTGCCGCCGGATGGCGAGAAGGCCGTCACCTACACGGCGCATTACACCTGGTGAATCGCGTTACGGCGGGTTTGCCCCGCCACTTGCTCGTAAAGGCGGGTTTATCCCGCCACGTGGCGGCATAACACCGCCATCAAGAGGCCCCATCATGCGCACCACGCAGCACCTTCTCATCTGCATCATGTTGCTTGCCACCAACCTCGCGGCTCAATCCCCGCAGGTCGATTTGACCCGGATCAACGCGATGGCACAAGACTCCACCGGCACGGTTTGGGGAATCGCCCGCGCCGCGAATTCTGACCTCTTTCAATGGAAAGGTGATAAGTGGGGCCCGGTGGCTCCCGGCGGAGTGCCGGAAAACTCCAGGCCCGCCGCGTTGGCAAGGTGTCTTTGGGCGCCGCTATTCATGGTCAAGACG
>CAYTMD010000184.1:0-11668 GCA_964438685.1 uncultured Acidobacteriota bacterium | reverse complement strand
GTGCTCAAGCTGAATGGCGCCCAGATCCTTGCTATTCCCACCAATTGGCCGGCAGGGTCCGATACCTGGCTGCACACCCCTCCGGTTCGCGCCATCGAGAATCACATGTTTGTCATTGCCTGCGACCGCGTGGGCGAGGAGCGCGGCTTCCGCTTTGCCGGCCATTCACAGATTGTGGATTGTACCGGCACGAAACTGGTGGAAGCAGGCGAGACGGAGGAAACAATCATTTACGCCGAGATCAATCCTGCCACAGCCGACTGCAATCATGTGATCCGGGAACCGGGCAAGTGGGAATTCGATCGCATCGCCGCACGCCGCCCGGAAATGTACGGAGCTCTTACGCGATTGCCCAACGCCTCGTAGCCAAGGCCTCTGCCGGCGCGGCGCCGGGCGCTACCGGCTGAGGAGAAACTCATCGGCGCAGTCATTACCTCACCTACCAAGGTCACCCCCCGGCCAGCACCACCCCGGCGCTCAGCGCGCCACCTCTCCTCATCTGAGGATTGGAACCGTTAAGGCGCCGGGGTGGTTACTCGCTGTCCGGCATTTCATGTGTGGTATTCTGGTGCAAAAGAACGAATCCAAATTTCGCGAAAGTTAGTGGAAGGGTAGAGGAATGATTGTTGGCGGAGGCGTGACCGGTTTGGCGGCCGGCTGGGCATCAGGTTTAGCCGTGTTCGAGGCCGAATCAGCAATGGGAGGAATCTGCTCCTCGTATTATGTTCGCCCGAACACCACCGCAAGGCTGCCGCAGACTCCGGCAGACGGGGAAGCCTATCGGTTTGAACTTGGCGGCGGACACTGGATATTCGGCGGCGACCCGGCCATCCTGCGTTTTATTCGAACTCTCACCCCAGTCAAGACCTACCAGCGAGTCTCTTCCGTTTTCTTCCCTGATCAGGGCCTCTACGTTCCCTACCCATTGCAGAACCACTTGGGGTATTTGAGCAAAGAAGTGCGCACCAAGGCCCTTCAGGAAATGCTCGGCACCAGCAAGAGTTCCTTCCGGACGATGGAAGAATGGCTGTCTCAAAGCTTTGGCCCGACGTTGACAGAAACCTTTTTTGGGCCCTTCCACGAGCTCTATACGGCTGGCCTGTGGAAACAAATTGCCCCACAGGATGCCTACAAATCCCCTGTCGATTCCGCCTCGGTCATTCGCGGCGCATTCGAAACTACCGCCCCCGTCGGATATAACACTTCTTATATCTACCCCGAAGAGGGCCTGAATGTATTGGCCCAGCGGATGGCGGGACAATGCAGAGTTCATTTGGGAAAGCGGATCAAACAAATCGACCTTCAGCACAAAAAGGTGGTCTGTGATGATGGGAGTGAAACTGCTTACCAGACACTGATTTCGACACTGCCGCTCAATAAAATGGTCGAGATGCTCAATCTCAAATTGGATGAGGCTCCCGATCCTTACACGTCGGTGCTGGTCTTAAATATCGGAGCAACCCGCGGGGAAAAGTGCCCGGCCGACCATTGGATTTATCTCCCGAAAACCCGCTCCGGGTTCCATCGGGTGGGCTTTTACAGCAATGTGGATTCATCCTTCCTGCCCAAATCTTCCCGCGCCTTAAAGAACCGGGTCAGCATCTATGTCGAAAAGGCTTTCCCCGGAGGTCGCCGGCCTTCCGCAGAAGAAGTGGCGAATTACTCCGCCGAGACCGTAAAGGAGTTACAGGAGTGGGGATTCATCGAAGGCGCGGAGGTTGTGGATCCTACGTGGATTGAGGTCGCCTACACATGGTCATGGCCGGGTTCCCGCTGGCGTGGCGCGGCATTGAAAAAGTTGGAGGAACTGGAGATCCAGATGGTGGGAAGATACGCCCGGTGGAACTTTCAAGGGATCGCAGACTCCATCCGTGACGGCTTGATGGTTGGAGCCGCCGCCAAACATATGTCGTAGGAGCAAACATCGTGCCCGGCCCTCCCCCAGAGGGGGTCAGGCCGGCCCCGTTTGGGCACCTACGAGGAGTGCCTCTGCAAAACGCGAAAGGCAACCAGAAAAAAGTGACTACCAACCCACGGCCCAAGATTTCCGTTGTCCTACCCGTATTCAACGAAGTGGCCACCATCGAAGAAATTCTGATGCGTGTCCAGGCGGTGGACCTCGACAAGGAGATCATCATCGTTGACGATGGTTCGACGGATGGCACGCGTGATTTTTTGCTGGCTGTCTTCGAGTGTGCAAAATCCTCACCCGCACAAATGCGGCTGCCGCGGAGCGGAAGTCCTCTGGCGGCCGACCGCATCCGGGTGTTTTTCCAGGACCGCAACCAGGGAAAAGGGGCGGCGCTTCGGCGTGGTTTTCAGGAGGCAACAGGCGAAATTGTGATCATCCAGGACGCCGACCTTGAATATGATCCCACCGATTTTCATCGTCTTATTGCCCCGATTGAAAGCGGCCGGGCGGACATTGTTTATGGCTCACGCTTTCTCGGAGGCCCCCACCGCGTCCACCTTTATTGGCACTATGTCGGCAATACGTTTTTGACGGCTCTTTCTGACATGGTGACAAACTTGAACCTCTCCGACGTCTGGACGTGCTACAAGGCCTTTCGGAGGGAAGTTCTCCTGGCCCTCGAACTTAAAGAGAATCGCTTCGGATTCGAGCAGGAGATTACGATCAAGATTGCGCGCGCGGGCTGGCAAGTGTACGAAACCCCTATTTCCTATTACGGGCGGACTTACGCGGAGGGAAAGAAAATCACTTGGAAAGATGGAGTCCATGCACTCTGGTGCATTTTCCGCTACGGACTCTTTGCTGGCCGCGGCAAAGATCCCCTTGTACCGGGAGAGATTCGGCCCAAGTAAAAGGATTGAATGGTACGAACTGGCAGGGTGATGATGAAAGAGCGTAGCCGCGTCTTTATACCGCCGTCGAGCATTGATATCATTGGAGAATTGGCGGGGTCAACCTGCCGGTTCCTCGCGCCGAGGGCTTTCTGATCAGCCTGCTGGAGGGTTCCGGCACGTTCGTTCTCAATCCGGGATTCTTCCTCCAGGTGATGTGGGAGTGTGCAGCTTCAGCGCAACTCCCAAAATTCTGGAATCACGTCTTGCCAACCGAACCCGCTCCGACCTTTTTTTGACAGCCATTACAAAGATTCTCTGTTGGCGCCGATGGAGGGCCATTACATAGGCAACAATTGGGGCGCTCAACAACCAAGCTGCTGAAAAATAGGCAAAAGTCGATTCCGCGATGGAGGAAATGGTAACAAACAGAAACACTGCGGGAATTTCTGGGGGGACTAATGTTCTATCGGCAGGAACCTTAATAAAGAAGTATTTAATGAGATAGTACCACACGATTGCCAATCCAACGAGGATCGCTCCCCCTCCCAAAAGACCAGACTGAACCAACACATGCAGAAAGGCATTGTGCATGTGCTGTCCCAAAAAGTAGCGGTCAGCCTGAAAGCCAAAACCCACCCAGGGAGACTTCCAAAGAAGATGCAACCCATCATCCCAAGTCACTGTGCGCCCAGTCATCGTGATGTCGACATGACCCGTTCGGGTGATGAATAGATAGAATTGGTAAAAAAATCCCCGCAAACCCAGCAGAATAGCGACCCCGGCAGATATCAGGAAGTTAACCGTTCGCTTGGCTTTTTCCGCACCCAGAATTACAGCCACGCCTCCGACAAACGCCAATGTCTCAGTACGGCCATTGGCAATGACCAAGGCATACATCGAAGCGGCGAACACACACCCCCAGAGCATCCGAATGGTGAGCTTGCCCTTTCTCATAAGCCCCGGCAGCGCCACCAATGCGGAGACGGCCGCATACCGGGCGAATCCGGTGTTTCGAGTCGCAGCCATCCCCATGATCGTGCCGGACCCGTTGTACACACGCATTCCCACCGGGCCGGGTTCAGTCTCAACGATGGCCTGCGAACCCAGGATGGGGATCGCTCCCAAGAGACCAAGGGTAAGAATTATGCCCACAATCCAGGTGAGGTTCAGCACCCTGCGCAAGTCGGCGAGGGGATCCTCAACGGCCACAATCGCCAGCAGGACCAAGACAATTGACAGATAGTTGGCCCCAAAATACAGGGCATTAATGGGATCAGGAGACAGCGTTGCCGAGGAAACCAATCCCGTGGCTGCATACAATAGCATGAGCCCAAGAGGACCCATGAGCCATGTAAACACGCGACTTGACCGTACCAGCATCAAGGCGATAGCCAACCAGGCGGCCAGCATGGGGAAAAAGGCCCTTACGCCGTGAATAAAACCCGCAAGACTGGCAGGGGAACTCGAATCCATGAAATACTCTGGACCAGTGTTATAGCCCAACCAGAGAAGTGCCCAAAGTCCCATGCCCAACGCGGCATTCGCGCCAATCCGCTGTCGAGGCCTCGCAAACGGATCCGACGGGACCTGCCGTCGGGGCCATCGTCGCAATTGCAAGGGTCTTACTACATCAACACCCATCTTAACCTCTTGGTAAAGTCCTCCCTAAGCCCTCCCGTGTATCTCCATGAGTCGGTAGCCTAATGACTTCCTGCGCACGTGACTGGTCAAAACAGCTCACCTGCGCGCAGAGTTCATGGTTCAACAGAAGCCATCCCCCGGGGTCACAAACTCAATCCCCTTAACGGGAGATGAAGACAAAAACTTAACGCCGCAATTCTTGCACTCGGAGGACCCACCGCAGTATCAGGTAAAGCACAGTCACAGGCAGACTCATACCAGAGGGCATCACCACCGGGACGCACAGGCCAACCATTCATCGAGCGTGGGAAAATATCCGACAGGTTTCGTCACGGGTTTCTGGTCCCTCCCGCAAGACCCGCGACAATTGGCGCAACCCCTTCCACAAATTGCTTCCTCGTATCCGCTTCGGCTGCAATGAAGATGATATCATGCGGAACGTGCCCGCTGAATCCCCCTTTTTCTGGCGAGCGCGCGGCAAACTGCCGGTTGTGTTCAGGAATCCCTCAAGACCCGCCTTCCCGGCGGGACGGGGCCTATCATGCCTATCGTTTCGACCGCGGAAGTTCCCACACAGTTCATCGTGGAAGACAAAGCAGGCACCGTTTCTGGCGCAACATGTTCAGGCGAGTGGGCCGGGATTTTGATTCCGCATCTTTCCACTGCGTAGAGTCCTGGCCCTCCCTTGCCCAAACAAACCATCGGCCTTCCACTTG
This sequence comes from uncultured Acidobacteriota bacterium, assembly GCA_964438685.1. Classification (GTDB taxonomy): domain Bacteria; phylum Acidobacteriota; class Terriglobia; order UBA7540; family UBA7540; genus Bog-366. The sequence goes on along the minus strand of CAYTMD010000184.1, from coordinate 6,506 downwards.
CCGTCGCCTCTATTACAACCAGCCCCTCCCATCGCGAACTCCGCTTGTTTCTTCAAGCCGATGGACTTCAGTAGCGGCTTCAGCGGTTTGGATCCCTCGACTGGTTGGAGGCGTGAATTCCCGGCCTCAGTATTCGAGAGCATTCTCTTGCAATTTCATCCTAGATTCTCTCTGCTTCACGCATCTTTTCCTTGACAATCAATTATAACCAATTATATGTGCCTATAAAGGGTCGCCCTTGATAAGGGCAGGGGGATCCGTTACCGTCAATTTGTCGCCGCCCTCCTCCAGTGCAGCCCAATTGAAAACAAAGACATTTTCTCCCTGCACTAGAAAGTCGCATCGCATCTGGGCAACGCATGCCAAGAAGTTGGCACTGGTTCCCCCCCTCGGGAACATCCAATCATGCAGTTCAATAATAAACAGCGGCATTGTGTCACCCCAGCTCGTATTACTCCGGAAGAGACTCCGCTCGGCGCCTTCGACGTCTATCTTGATGAGCAAAGGGTCACAATTTGGAAACCGCTCCAGGATATCTGGAACGCTCAGACTTGCAACTGCTTCGGGATCGCTCTCATCGCACTCAACTGTCCGGAATCCGCAGGGGCTGCCGTTGGGATTGATAATTTTGAGATGAGTCCGCACGTCACAGATGCCGGCGTGTATCGGCTTGACAGATTCGAAGCGTCCGACGTTTCGGCAGAGCAGCTTGAAGTTCTCCTCCGAGGGCTCGACTGCAACCACGATCGCCTGGGGGAAGAGGGATGCAAGGAATATTGACGACAAACCAGTGTTCGCGCCGCAATCAATCACCAGAGGTTTCCGACCACGGCCAAGGATCGCCTGGTACTTATTGATGACCGAGGCGCCTTGCGGGAAAAGCGTAAGATCGGCTTCGCGGTCGAGGAAAATCTGCCGATAAACCAATGCGTCACTTGTATGTTTGCGAATCCAGGCGCGGTTTCCACCCGGAAGCGAAACAGTGACTATCTTTCCTCTGCGACCTACGTAAAGGGTGCAGAATATTTGTGCCCCTCGCACCCCGAAAGCCGAAACAAACCGGTGGAATAGCAGAAGCCCGCGCTTGAAAAATTCCCACATTCTTGCCTCGCTTAAGGACTTATAGGTCGCTCGCACTACCCTTAGTTTCGGTCAAGCCGTCCTGAATTTTGACTCCCAGTACACTCCCCGGGCTGCTGAATCAAGGCTTCCGAGCGGGCGCGTTCGGGGCCGCCAAGGCATGTTCGTAGAACTTTATAATCTGCCCGCAAACCCTGTCCCAATCATAAATTTCCGCAGCTCGTTGCCGCGCGCCTCGCCCCAAGCGCTCACAAAGATCATAGTCCTTGACGAGAAGATCCAGGGCAGCCGCCGTCTCTCGCACAACTTGTTCAGGCGAATGGGCCGGAATCTTGATGCCGCATCCTTCCACTGTGTGGAGCCCCGGCCCGCCCAGACCCAAACAAATCACCGGCCTTCCACATGCCATCGCCTCTATTACCACCAGGCCGCCCCCATCGCGCAGGCTGAGGAACATGAACACATCGCAGCCGCGCATGGCGGCCAGCAATTGTTTCCGGGGCATCCACTTTTCAATACGCGCACGCCCTTCAAGGCCCAGGTCGCCGATCAGTTTTTGAAGAGATCCGAGTTCAGGGCCATCTCCTACGATGGTAAATTCAGCGCTGGGGCACTTCCCGGCAAAGGCACCAAAACCACGCAGGGCCAAATCAAAGCCTTTGAGCGGAACCAACCGTCCCGCCGACAGGATGCGGAACTTATCTCCCCTCGTGTGTGGCCGGTCAGGGGCAAGCTCATCAGCGGAAATCCCATTGACGGACAGCAGCCTTACCTTGTGACGCCACCGTGATGCAACCCCCTCGACCGCCTCATGATTGCAGGCAATGATGACCTTTGCCCGGGACTGGCCCAAAAGGAAAAAGGGGTCATGGCGGAACATCCATTGGCCAAAAGACCGCACATGCTCCGCAAACCGTGCGCCCAAAGCAAATTTCCTCAAGAACGGCCGGGGTATTCGATGCGCACCGCCGCCAGGGCCTCTTACGTAGGGTACCGGTAACAGGGCTCCCACGATGCTGGCCATCCAATCGTTGGTATAGGTCAGATGATGTACGAGGTCAAACCGAATCTGCCGGTGCAGGCGGCGCGCCGCAAAGTACGCAGCCCACTGCCACAAATACGCGTAAAGGTGGAGGCCGCCCATAAACCCCGAAAACGGGGTCAGCCACCGCGGCAGGCCGACGAAATGAAACTCCACACCGGGCAACGGCTCTTTGCTGAGTTCTTCCTCAATCGCCGCCCGGTTCTCATCGTAAGTGATCACCCAGAGGTCACACGACCGCCCCAACCGCCTGACGATGTTCCACGCCATAAAGTCGCCGCCCCCAGGGACAGAATGACCAGGGTTCGCCAAACAGGCATAGGCGGAAATCAGAACGCGCGGGCGGCTCGCGGGCTTGGCACTACCAGGCATACCTGCCTCCTTGAAATAGATGGACGCGCGAGTCGCCGCCTGCACCGCCTGCGGGCTCCAACACGCAAAGCTCTTCCGGGTTGCGGGGAACAAACTCCACCAGAACACCGGATATCACTGAATTTAAGGTCCCATCGGAAGGGCGGTCCCAACGGTAATATTCCTTGCGAAGAATGACCCGCGCCCCGAGCCGGCGCGCCGACTTAATGATGCTGGGAAAAAAGATCGATTGCCGAAATAAATCCATATGGGTTTTCGTCGATAATCGGGCTCGCTTGCCGTTCTCCAGGCGAATGCATGCCCATGCAAGCACCTGCGAAGAACCGTTTCAGCCGCCGGGCCAGTCTCTAAAGAAAACGGCGTAATGACTCCAAAAGCACGTAACTGATCACTCTGATGGCCAGCACTCAAACATTAGGTGCGCTGGCTCGCCTCAATCCGGCGACCATTGGGGAGGGTTCTGTCAATGATCAAGTCCCAGCCATTAAAAGTCGACCGGGGCACCGAGCAGAGGCAGGAGACGAGATCCCCACACAATCGCAAAAATGGAGATCGCACGAGGACAATCAGGCCGCGGAGGCCTCCACTGAGGACGGCTGATATTATGCCATATTCCCGCAGCCTGTACAGGCGGGGAGTCATTGCGCAATCACGTCGCGGCGACGAAAGGTCGGCCCGAAGGGCGGGTGTGAGACTCGGCGATTTTGTGCATCTTCCTCATGTGTGAAACAGAGAAATCGTGATCGGCATCGGGGGCCCCCACTAAGCCGGGCAATTCCATAATCTTCATGGCTCGCAAACCCCACTGGGGGCGAACGCTGCCGAGTCAGGCGTACGCGAAGAACCGCTTCAGCCGCAACAAAGGACCTTCGAAAAAACGGCGTGAGAGCTCCGCAAGCGCGAAACAAATCACACAGACGCCCAGCGCCCGAAAACAAAGTGCGCCGAATCGCCCGCATCCGGCGACGACTCGGGCGGGGGACTTTCCGATGATCGAGTCCCAGCCATAAAAAATCAGCCAGTGCACAATATACAGGCAGTAGCTAAGATCCCCGCACCATCGCAATAATCGCGATCGCATAAGGCCGCTCAAGTGGCGGAATTCTCCACTGAGAACAACCGCTATTCCGCCCGCAAACATCAGGCTGCAGACGGTGTAGAGCAGGGCATCACCGGTAAGCGCCTTCCGCGTATAGATGCCAAAGGGAAAGCCGACCGCCATCAGGATTCCAGCCGCGGCGATACATGTCGATCCCAACCAAAGGAGCCGTCTCTCTGAGTACAGGTTCGACCTCACAAATGTGGCCAGAAGTGCGCCGGCCGTAAGACCATCGAGGCGGAACCAGGTATAGGAGGAGACGTCCCACGCATGGAAAAACGCAATCCCGCGGAAGATCGGTTCAGCCAGCCATATTCCGGCGGCAAGCAGCCAAATCCGATGTGCCTTCAGGCGCGAAATTAGCCACGGCCAGAGCAGATAGAAGTGCTCTTCCACCGAGAGCGACCAGAGCGGGGTATAGACGACGGCCACCCCAAAAATAGGCGCCATATTCGACATATAGAAGAAGCTGAAGCCCACGAAACCGCGCGACTCACGGTAGAAGATACTAATAAGCAACAGGATCAAATAATATAAAGGTAGGATCCGTAGAGCTCGGCGACCATAGAAGTTTCGGAAATAGTGCGGCCTCCCCGCGGAATCCAGCAGAATACCAGTGATGAGGAAACCGGAAAGAACAAAGAACAGATCCACACCCATCCACCCCGGGCGGGTGGCCAGTTCGACCCACCGCGGGAAGCCTATCCATGTTTCCATCTCCATCGAGCCGGAGAATGCGTGCCTCGCGAGGACAAGAATGACAGCGATGCCGCGTATCCCATCCAATTCCGGTAGATGAGTGCCCTTTCGCGACGGCGAAGAGGGAACGACCGAACCCACACTTCGCTGCCGTGTCACTGCGATCTCGGCCGGTAATGTCATCGTGCAGCTTCTCTCTCGGCGATCGCGTAGAATTCGGGAATCCCCTGCCAGTGAAGTGTATCAATCTTCGCGAATCCGCACGACGATAAGAACTTCAGAATATCGTCACCAGTAACGCCCGGCAGAAGCAGCGTGGGGTGAATTTCGGCGATAATCGCACGGCATTTCGTGTCTGACAGAGTCAGTCGCAATCCCGTCATCACGCCCTTTTCAAATCCCTCCACATCGATCATCACCACGTCCGGGTTGGGCAACTTCTGCTCCTCCCGGAAGCGATCGCCCTGCACAACGCGGACCGACTGGCTTTTCTCTTGCCCGTTTCGGGATGTGACGAGGCTGGAAAACAGCAAATCATCTCCGGTGAATAGTCCCGCTTCACCATTGTAGTCAGCCAGGGCCACCCGGAAGGCGCGTGCGTTGGTCAGGCCATTTAATTGCAAATTGTCATTAAGGTGCGCGTACGTTTCCGCCGCCGGTTCAAATGCGAACACCTGCCCCGTCGCGCCGGTCTTGCGCGCCGCGAACACGCTGCAAATACCAATATTGCTACCGATATCGTAAATAACGTCCCCAGAATGCAGTTTTTCATTGAGAAACCGAATGACCTCAATCCGCCAGTGGCCCGTTGCCGCCTTGCCCACCATGCGCAACTGCTCCGGCGTCCGAACATGAAACCGGCAATCAAATTCCCCCAGTTTCACCGGCATGATGCCATTCCGAGGGCGTGCCCAGGCATAATAGGCCTTGCGCAGCGCCCGGCGTAAGCCCAGCGCCCGCACGATGCGAATGACCAGCGGGTTGTAGGTCAGCTTTTTGAGAACGGTCATGCAAACCTGACGCCGTCCAGCTAATCTGGGGATCACCTCCTCCCTCAGATTGCAGGCTTGACCTGGCGCCATCCTTCTTTCATCATCTCCGTCAGCCGCCACCGAGGTGAGGGCGATTCCAGCCCCGGCAGAAGCAGGACCGGATCATCGATCTTATTCCGTGGCAGAACTGATGGTAAAGTCTCCCTTCGGGAGTCGTCCCAGCAACCCATCCCGAACTCCCCTTAGCTCCCCCGCAACACACGCCCACTGGCCACCGGCCGCGATTTTAACGATCCGCCACACTGAACGCAGGGGAACAAGCAGGACGCAACAGACGAGCTGGACGAGACTCGCGTGGCGCCGCACGGTCCAGAGATGATTGCGGGTTATCAAATATCGAACTCTTGCGGGCTGCCTCTTCTGCGTGTGGGAAACAGCATGCCAGAGCTTCGCGGTCGGGCAGAGGATGAGAGAAAATCCTGCGCCCCGGCAACGCAGCGACCAATCGATGTCCTCCACGTACGCAAAATACTCCGGGTCAAATCCCCCAACCTCTCGGACAATCTCCCTCGGCATGAGGATGCAGCAGCCTGACGCGTATTCCGCCTCCCCGCAGGAGTCGAAACTGCCATCATCGACTCGATTGTACGCGATGTTAGAGAAGATCCCTGTCCAAAGACTCACGCGCCCGACGGTAAACCACAGCCGTGTAGGATCGCTTTCCCAATAGATCTTGGGAATTACTGCTGCGCGGCCACCGTGCTCCGTGGCGCACGTCATCATATTTGAAATCATGGCAGGATCGACGCGCGTATCGTTATTCAGCATGAGGATGTAATCTGCGCCGCGGTCCAGCCCCCACTTGGCTCCCTGGTTCGACGCTGCGGCAAATCCCAGATTGCTCGCGTTCCTGAGAATCCCAACTTCGGGGAATGCCCCGGCGATCGCTTCGATTGATCCGTCCGTCGAGCCGTTGTCAACCACCAGGCTTTGAATATCGGGGCAGTCGGATTGTCGCAGACTCTCAAGACAACGGCGGGTTACATCTCCGCCGTTCCAATTCAAGATGACCACTACAATTTTTTTCATGGCTTTACTCATTTGGGCGGTGCACCCTGCCCGGCATCTCGGATGGACCGCAGGGCCATGCGAAGGCGCGGGAATCAAGCATTTCTTGCTCTTTTCTCCACGAGTGCGAGCAGTTTGGGTTCAACGTCGTCCA
>CAYTMD010000183.1:0-11730 GCA_964438685.1 uncultured Acidobacteriota bacterium | reverse complement strand
GCATTGTGCATCTCGATGACGACATCCACCGCGTAAGCAGAAGTTACCAACTCCCGCAATTCGGCCCCGTACTGGTTTCGCATCCAGCGGTCCGAGCAAATGAACGCGCATGTTCCTCCCGCCTTCAGTTGGCGCAGTGCGGCTTCAAAGAAGGCGATGTATAGATCGGCCCGGCCCCGCATTGTCGGATAGGCGTCTCGGTAGATCGTCGCTATTTCTTCGGGGATATTCTCTAGACGGACATATGGCGGATTACCTATGACGAAGTCTGCTTCCACTTCCGTTGCATCGAGAAGATAATTACCCGTCTTGACCCATTCACCCGCAAGACTCTTTGCTGGCTGACAATTTAGACCGTGCTTCATCAGGATGCTTGCTGCCAAGCCTCGCGTGCGTTCAGCGCTTACGTCGTCAAGCTCGTAAGCAATCAATGCACTCTTGCAGTCCGAAAGCGGCCGCTCGAGCCTTTGGCACGAATCCACCAAGCGTTCAATCATCGGGCCGAGAAAAGCCCCGTCTCCCGCCGCCGGCTCCACGGCAACAGTGTCCACAAGATTTGCTTCTGACCTGTATCCAGCAAGGTCAAGCAGAAGCTCCACCACCCACCGTTTGGTGTATACGACGCCATTGGACTCCAGCCCGGATAGCTGAGAGGCGCGCGGCGGCACCATTAATGGCAACTGCATTGCACGCGATGATCGCACCGGTGATGGGTTCTGCCCCACTAGGACCTCGCTTCCTCTTACGCTTTTTCATGCTCATGGTATCCGGCAATCGAAATGGTTGCAACGGTCTTCCGCCGCTCGTAGCAAGTTTAGGAGTGCCCCACTGCACCATATCGGCGATTTCCGTGCCTGGAAAGACCACGACGAATATCAGAAGTCGTTCGAACGGCTATTGCGCGACCTCAAGGCGTAGCGCCCGTCGGGCGGGGGTGAGCGTTGGGGAGGTTTATGTGGATTTCATGCAAGAGCAAGAGTATCTCCCGCAGTGACGCTGAGGCGCAGAGAGGACTATGAGCGCAAGGCCGTTATTTATTCCGAACCTCAGCGCCTCTGCGGCTCGGCGCGAGTTAGATTATCTTCTGTTGTGTGTTGTAACCGGTCGATCCCTTGGAGCGAAAGTACGTGCCGAAAATCCCGCCGGGATTCCTACGGGATTGAGGGCTGTTCGCGAACCGCCCGATGCCTCTCTGCGCGGAAGCCCCGACAGCGGGGTTGAACAGCCTGCGGAAAAATGCCTCACAGCGGGTAACCACCCCGGCGCACAGGGCGCCACCCCTCCTGAATCAGAGGGGAGTTTATTAGCGCTGCACGCCCGCGTTGTGGCTGATGGCTGAAAGCTGAGAGCTGATCGCTGAGTGGGCGACGTCCTTGCGGGCGAGAGGAGACTGAAAACTGACGACTGATGACTGAAAACTTCTCTCACCGCTTGCCGCTGTAGCTGATGGCTGAAAGCTGACCGCTAATCGCTCTATCTCTTCGCGCTCTCGTAGCACCCGAGCACTCGCAGGAAATTCGTCACTTCGCTCAAATGTGCCAGGGCCTTTTTGCATTTGTCGTCTTTCACATTTCCGACAAAGTCGAGATAAAAGAAGTATTCCCAGGGGCGGCCGCGCAGAGGGCGCGATTCCATTTTGGTCAAATCGATATCGCGCAGAGCGAAGACGCTGAGGCACTTGTAGAGGGCGCCCGGGGAATTGGGCGTGGAAAATACGATGGAGACTTTGTTGGCCTTGGGACTGACGCGCGCCGTCTTGGTAAGCAGAAGGAAGCGCGTATAGTTTTCGCGGTGATCCTCCAAATGCGTTGCCAGAATGTTGGCGTGATAAACCTCAGCGGCGATGCGGCTGGCGATGGCCGCGGCTCCGGGCGGGTGCTGCTCCGCCAGCATTTTGACGGACCCCGCCGTGTCGTAATAAGTGATCCGTTTCACCTTGGGGTTTTTGTCGAAAAAGCTTCTGCACTGTGCCAGCGCCACCGGATGCGAGTAAACCTGGCGAACATCCTTGCGAGCGGTGCCCGGAAGCGCGATGAGATTGTGGACAATCCGCAGGCTTACCTCCTGCACGATGTGCAGATTATTGGCAAGCAGCAGGTCGAAGTTTTCATAGACGGACCCAGCCAGCGTGTTCTCAATCGGCACCAGGCAATACCGGGCGCGCCCGCTCGCGACGCTTTCAAATAGGGCGGTAAAAGTCTCGCAAGGCAGCACGCGGATTCCTCTGCCCAGGAGTTTATACGCCGCCTCCTCGCTGAACGAACCTCTCTCACCTTGAAAAGCGACCAATGATGTGGCCATGAGTTTAGCTGTCTCCCCGTGAGGAGTTGGAAGTCAGGAGCCAGGAGTCGGAATGGTTCTGACCCCTGGCCTGTCACTACTTCCGCAACACTTGGGTTTTGACCCCCTCACCCGTCCTGCCCCGGCTGATGAAAGCGCCGGTTGCAGTCCACCCTCTCCCCCAAAGGGGCGAGGGAAGTAAATTCAAACTACCTCTCCCCTCGCCCCTTTGGGGGAGAGGGGCCGGGGGTGAGGGGGTCGCAAGGTCCGCCCACTTACGTGTGACTTGCTCCAAGTCACAGACTATTCAATCCGGCCCCCGCCGGTGGCTCGGCTGCCTTCTGACTCCGCAGTTAGATTGTTATTTCTACTGACTCCTGGCTCCTGACTCAGATCGTCCCCAGGAGTCCGCGAAAGAAGAAGTCCGTGTAGTATTGGCCCAACTCGTCCTGCTTCACCGGTCCCTCCGGGCTGTACCATTGATAGAGCCAATTGATCATTCCCAGCAGGGTAAAAGCGGCCAGCCGCGGCGAAATCTGGGGAGGCTTGCCGCTCTGTTCCTGGACGCGCCGGATCAGGTCGGCAAGATAATCGATATAGCCGCGCTTGCGGGCATTGAGCTTCTTGCGCAGCGGGTCGCTGAGCGAGCGGTTTTCATGCAGGATCACGGTGATTTCCTGGTCGCGCGCGCGCACGATCAGATTGATGTGGCCCACGATGGTTTGCCGAAGCTTTTCGCGCGGGTCGGCAATCTCCTTGATGGGGGCGAGCACGGTTTCGTCCAGGATATCCATTCCGTAGTTCTGAATTTCGTACAGCAGGCGGTCTTTGCTGCCCACGTGATGATAAAGGCCCGCTTTGGTCAGGCCCACGGCCTCCGCGATGTCCTGCATGGAAGCGCCATCGTAGCTCTTCGCATAGAAGACACGCGCCGCGATACGACAAATTTCGCGGATATTCTGCTTGGTTTCAGAGCCTCGAGGCATAAGAGGTTTATTCCCACATCAACAGGCGAAGTTTACCACAAAGGGCAGTGCTCGGTGGCGGATTCCAGTGGCGTTGCCCAACTCCCTTCGAATAGTGGCCTGGACCTGACAGGACAATTGCATTCAGGCAGTGGTAGGGGGTATGTTTCGGTAGGCCCGGAGATCGATTCTATACACGGGCCGTTTCATAAGAGGGACCGGTGTCACCGGGGCGGAAGCCTCCAGTGAAACGTGCCAAAAGTAAGGAGGAGATCACTATGGAAAAGGACATCAAAACTCTGACCACCGAAGCAGGCGCTCCGGTTACCGACAACCAGAATTCTCAAACTGCGGGGCCAAATGGGCCGGTGCTCTTGCAGGATCATCATTTAATCGAGAAGCTCGCCCAATTCGACCGCGAACGTATTCCTGAGCGCGTGGTCCACGCCCGTGGATCGGGCGCTTATGGCTACTTCGAGGTTACGAAGAATGTCACCCGCTGGACCAAAGCGAAGTTCCTAAGCGAAGTCGGCAAACGGACGGATGTATTTATACGTTTCTCGACCGTGGCCCTGGAACGGGGCTCGGCAGATACCGTGCGCGATCCCCGGGGGTTCGCGATGAAGTTCTACACCGAGGATGGCAATTACGACCTGGTCGGAAACAACACGCCAATCTTCTTTATTCGCGATCCCCTGAAATTTCCAGACTTCATCCATTCGCAGAAGCGCGACCCCCACACTAACGTGCAGGAGCCTGATAACGCGTGGGACTTCTTCTCGCACTCGCCGGAAGCCACGCACCAGTTCACGTGGCTTTTCGGTGACCGCGGCATACCCTACTCGTATCGCAACATGGACGGTTTCGGATCGCATACCTTCCAGTGGGTGAACGCCATTGGCCAAGTGTTCTGGGTGAAGTACCACTTCAAGACGAATCAGGGCATCAAGTGCCTGACCTCCGCTGAGGCAGCGCATATTGCCGGCGAGAATCCCAACTTCCATCACCTTGACTTGTTGCAGGCCATCGATCGCAAAGAGTTTCCATCCTGGACGCTCAAGATGCAGATTATGCCGGCGGCCGATGCCGCCAAGTACCGCTTCAACCCCTTCGACCTGACCAAGGTATGGCCGTATAAGGACTATCCACTGAGGGAGGTCGGCAAGCTGACGCTGAACCGAAACCCCGCGAACTACTTTGCAGAAGTCGAGCAGGCGGCATTCAACCCAGCCAATTTTGTTCCCGGCATCGGGCCTTCACCCGATAAGATGCTGCAGGGGCGGTTATTTGCATACGGAGATGCGCACCGCTATCGGCTTGGCATCAATCACACACAACTGCCGGTCAATCGTCCGCACGCCACTGAAGTCCACAACTATGGGCGTGATGGATATATGCGGTTCGATGATAACGGCGGAGGCTCCAAGAACTACGAGCCCAATAGCTATGGCGGGCCGGCGCAGAGCAACGAACCTCTGGACGCACCGCTGGAAGTCCACGGCCTCACCGGCAGCCATCCTTGGGAGCGGCACCCCGAGGATGACGACTTCGTCCAGGCTGGGAACCTCTATCGAGTGATGAGCGCGGAAGAGAAGAATCGCCTCATTGACAATATTGCGGGTCAGCTTGCCTGTGTAAGCAGGAATGACGTAGTCGAGCGCAGCATTGGCTACTTCCGGAAGGCCGATGCTGATTATGGGGAACGCATCGAAACGGCGGTTAAGGCGTTGCGCTTGACAAAAGCCTAAAGCGTATTTTTCACCATGATGGGACATCTTGGGGATCAGCCGGAAGGGCGGCGTTGGAGTGCCGCCCTCCCATCCCTTGGTGAGAAATGGATATCAGCTTGGGGCCAACATCTCCCTCGGCCCGCAAGGAATAACCCTCCAATCTATCCCCGGTCGGGCAGGAGCTAGCATCAACCGCCTGCATATTCTAACCGTTTGGCCAAACATACAGACCATTTGACTGCTTAAAGGTACCAACGGCCTACAAAATGTTGACCGGGGCGCCAAACAGCGACAATAATGCCGCATTAGTTGCAATTTAGTTGCAACAACATTGTTTTTAGGCCATCCATCAATGCCCCCGCGCCCAGAATGGAGAGGTGGGACGGGTAAAGCTTGCAAAGCGGATTTTCCCGCACTAAACTGGGTTTTTAGGCCAATTTGTCGCTAGGGCTACCTCTCAAGGGCTGGGTTTTGGAAATCGAAATTGAACAGCCACAGGCAGATACCGCCGGGTTGGCTGGTTGGTCTCTTAGTTGCAACTCAATTGCATTTGACTTTCAAATTCGAATGATTCGCACAATGCCCACGAAATGGATGCAAGCTGAAGATGGATCTGCTAACTGCTTGCTCCCCGGGCTGAGGAAGGAAACATGGAGCAAACAAACAGCCGATCTGGACCACGGAAATTCCGCTTCGCCCCCGCTGCGGGACCTTTGATCCCCGTTGTGCTGCTGGCGTGTCTTTCAGGTTGGGCCCGTCCAGAGGCAAGCATCTCAGGCAAGGTTTTGGATCCGAGCGAGGCGGTCATCCCGGGTGTTTCCGTTGTCATCTGCAACGTGGAAACGGGAGTGCGGCAGACGACCACCACCAATTCCGACGGGTTCTATTCTTTGCCTGCGCTGCCTCCCGGCCAATATCAGATTGAAGTTCATCAATCCGGATTTCGTCCCGTTCTTCGGTCCGGGCTTATCCTTGAAACCGGCAAAGCGCTGGAAATCGACCTGAAGCTGGAACTGGGGGAACAGAGCACGGCGGTGATGGTCTCGGAGTCAGGGCTCCACGTGGATACGGCCGACACCACGATGGGCGAAACCATTACGAAGACGAAGATTGCATCCGTCCCCTTAAACGGCCGCAGCTACACCGATCTGCTGGCTCTGCAGCCGGGCGTCGTTCCCGCCAGCTCACGGCAGGCCAACGCCGTTGTTATGTCCGGGTGCACCAGCACGGCGCCTTCCGGGGACCTCAATGCCGGCAACCTCTCCGTCAGCGGACAGCGGGAAACAAGCAATGGATTCGTGGTTAATGGAAGCAGCGTTGAAGAAGACTTCAGCATGGGTACAGCACTTATCCCCAATCTTGATTCTATTCAAGAATTCCGCTTGCTAACCAATAACTTTGATGCCGAATACGGCAATTACAGCGGCGGGCAGATTGTTGTCACGACCAAATCGGGAACGAATGAGTTTCACGGCAGCGCCTTTGATTTCCTGCGAAATACCAATCTGGACGCGCGCAACTATTTCTCCCCCGATCGCGCCCGTTACGACCAAAGCCAGTTTGGCGCCACATTTGGCGGCCCCATCAAGAAAAACAGATCGTTCTTTTTCACGGATTATCAGGGCACGCGGATGACCGAGGGAGTGGAGACCGGCGTGATTTCCGTGCCTGCAGTCCCGGAGAGGACGGGTGACCTCTCGGGTATCGCCAGTTCGCTCACCGGCGCGGTGAACGGCCAGTCATGGGCTAATTTGCTTTCGCAGCGTCTCGGCTACCCGGCGATTCCTGGAGAGGCGTACTACACTTCCGGGTGCGTCAGTTCAGCCCAGTGCGTCTTGCCCAACGCACAGATTCCGCTTAGCGCCTGGTCAGCCCCGGCCAGGAGCTTGCTGCGGTCCATTCCTGTACCCAATCAGGGGGTGAACGCCTTTTCGACTTCCGCCTACAATGAAACCCTGCGTGATGACAAGGGTGCGGCGCGAATTGACAGCAACAATGGCTTGGGCGCCCTTGCCGCGTACTACTTCTTTGATGACTACGACCTCGACAATCCCTATCCAACGGCGCAAGGCGGCGCCAGTGTTCCGGGATTCAATGCCATCACCCTGGGCCGGGCGCAAATGGCGAGCCTGGGCGTGACCAAGGTCCTGGGCCCAACCATGGTCAATGAGTTTCACTTGAGCTATCTCCGGGATGCCAACAATGTGGGCCAACCGCAGGGTGGAGTTGGCCCCAGCCTCGCGTCCCAGGGATTCGTTGACGGCTCCGGCAATCCTTCCATCTACGGGCTGGCTCCGCAGATTGAAGGCATCGAAAACGTTTCATTCAACGACTTTACCCTCGGCGTGGATACCACCGGGCTCAAGGAGGCCAACAATACTTTCCAAGTGTCGGAGAACTTTTCCAAGGTGATGGGAACGCACGTGCTGAAGGTTGGGGCGGGATTTCACATCGACCAGGTCAATATCAATCCCGACGCTCTGTACAACGGCTCTTTCTCATTCACCGGAGCGGAAACAGGATCGGACTTTGCGGACTTTCTGTTGGGCGTTCCCAGCAACTACGCGCAAGGGGACTCCCTGGCGTTCTATCTGCGCAATAAATATGTGGGGATCTATGCGCAGGACAGTTGGCGGGTGCGGCCGAATCTGACTCTTAACTACGGCGTGCGATGGGACCTGCTGCCTCCATGGCGGGAGAAATTCAACCAGCTCCAAACCCTGGTGCTGGGCGAGCAGTCCCGGGTTTACCCGGGAGCGCCCACTGGCCTGGTGTTTCCCGGCGACCCGGGGATTCCCTCGACGTTGGCCTCGACGAAACACACCAACTTTGCACCTCGCATCGGCTTGGCGTACTCGCCGGATTACCAGACGGGCTTGTTGAATAGGATCTTCGGCAGCCGCGGGACCACCAGCTTACGCGCCGGATACGGCCTGTACTATACGGCATTCGAGGGATTATCCGCCGGCATCATGAGCGCCAACCCTCCGTACGGCTACGACTACACCAGTCTCGCGCCCCCTCTATTTTCGAACCCCTTCGTCACGGCGGCGAGTGGCCAGAACGTAGGGCAGCGCTTTCCCGAACCCATCCCGGCCTTCGGGGCCTCGGCGGCGAATCCCAATTCCAGCGTGAACTGGCCGCAGTATCTACCCATCACCGGCGTGCCATCGTTCTTCCACCAGAATGTGCCTCCTTACAGTGAAAGCTATACGCTGTCACTGGAACGGCAGATCGGTCGCAACACGCTTCTCAGCGCGGTCTATGTCGGCTCGCAGGCGCATCATCTGTTGGTGCTCATTTCCGCCAATCCGGGCGATCCGGCCCAATGTTTAAGCGTGAGCCAGATCGACCAGGTTATGCCCGGCACCGCCACCTGCGGACCGTTCGGCGAAGGGGGGACATACGTCACGTCGTCAGGTCAGGTGAAGCAGGGAACCCGCGGCCCTTTCAGTTCCCAGTTCGACGCGGTCACTTATCAGAAGACTTTGGGGAACTCCAACTACAACGCGCTGGAGGTCAATCTGCGTCACAAGCACGGGCCCCTGGAATTGCTTGCGGGCTACACGTATGGCAAATCTCTCGATCTGTCATCCAGCCTGGCAGAGCCGGTGAACCCCGTCGATCCCAGCCTTAGCAAGGCCGTATCGGCATTCGATATGCGTCACAATTTTGTGGCAAGTTACAAATACGAACTGCCGTTCGACCATCTCCTTAACCGCCGGAACCGGCTGACGGAGGGTTGGAGCCTTACGGGAATCACGCGATTCAGCACCGGCTTCCCCGTGACTCTTTACAACAACAACGATACTTCGCTGCTGGGGATCATACCCAATGGCATCAACAACAATGGCGTGGACACCCCCAACCTGGCCTCCGGCAACATGGAAATCAACACCGACCCTCGAAACGGCAGGCCCGCCTTTAACACGTCGCTGTTCAGCCTTCCCGCGCTCGGCCAAATGGGCACGGCGGCGCGGCGCCTCTTCTACGGCCCCGGCATTGCCAATTGCGACCTTGCCCTTTTGAAGAGCCTCCACCTGACCGAGTCGAAATCGCTGCAATTCCGCGTGGAGGCATTTAACGTGGCCAACCATGCGCAGTTTTATGGGGCCGCAGCCGTCAGCGGCAACATCAGCAGCCCATCTTTCGGGAGGGTCGTCAGCGCCGCCGACCCCCGCCTGCTACAAGTAGCGTTGAAATACTATTTTTGAGCGAGAGTAGGGTAGGGCAAGCGAAGCTGAAGTGGGTAACGAAGAGGTAAGCGCAGCTTGCATTGCTCAGCGGCTCGTAAGATTGGGATCTCGACCTGTTTACTGCCAGGCAATAAGAAAGGGCCGCTGAGGAATTCGGCTCCGAGCCAAATGCCTCCGCATTGCGATACCGTATATTCTTGCTTTCTTGGCAAACATTTTGCGCGCGCTGTAGGGCCGAACAGTCGCCGACGCGCCAAAGCCGCTATGGCGACGGCGCGCGTTCGGCCTCGGGCCAGCGCTGCTGGTCCCCACAGTTTCGTGCCACGGGCGTCCCGCCCGTGCCCGAGCATGGCCGGGACGGCCATGGCACGTTCCTGGTTGCGGCTCCGCCGCACTGCGCTACCCCGCACTTTCACTTTCTAATTAAGCGAGTCAATAAATAGCCGGGTCAGCGTTGATACTTGCTCATCAATTTCCTTTTGTTCATTGGTGAGCGAATGGGCAAGGCCTTACCCCTTCCTACCATGTCCAGAAGGCCACAGCGGCATGCAATTCCGCCTGGTGCAGTTGGGCGCAGATCCCTTCTTTGCAGATGTAGGTGTCACCACACCAGTGACAGGGCGTCAACTGGACCTTTTCGCGGATGGTCCCACAGACGGCGCAGGCTTCCAGCATTTCAGCAACAACGTGCCGGGAGTAACTCCGCCAAGTTACAAAGACTTCCCGTTCTTCCCGAATCTTATCGAGTTCGTCGTGGCTGAGCATAACCTGCTCCCTCGCTTCTCCCGATCCTGACGTGCATCCAGCTTAGCTGATTAGAAGATTCTGACAATGGCCCCATGGTGGAGTCGAAATGCGACAAATACGCACATCTGTATGGCACTAAAATGCCATCCTTTTAGGGGGTAAAGGCAGGTAAGCACTTCCAAGATTTCCCGAGCTACCGCTGCTACGTGCGCACGCGGATTTGAGCCCGATTGGGTCATTCCGGATTAAAAGCCGCGGACCTTGCAGGGTGGGTCCGGGCTAAGTGCTTGCTGCCCCGATCCCCGTCTAAGGTACAATCAAGCAGGGAGGCAGCATGGCCGTTGGCTTACGTCTACTTGCAAAATTCGCGTCGCCCGTAGAGCAGCCTGAGACGTTGATGAATCAGATCGTGGATTGGCTGAAGCAAAAATGCTCAGACCTCGTGCCGGAGATCAGTCAGACATCGATTGATAATTCTCCGGTGATCTTTTGCCATCTTCATCCCGCGGCCGAGCAGGTCGAACTATCGCTACTAGATTCGGAACGCCTGGTGGTTTCAGCCAGCACTTCATCCGCAGGTCCCGGCTACCACATATTCCTGGTTTCATTGCTCAAGGATTGGGCACACGATTTTCAAGCTTCGTGGCAGGGCCCTGGGAATGAGTCCAGCGACTACAGCGACGAAACTGACTATTTCTTCGCCGGCGGCGAGCAGCGAGTGTTCGACAGCATGACAACCTGGCTGCAGTCGGTGGCCGGATTGTTTTTTGATGGGACGCTCGATCCGAATGGCACTGGTACGGCGCTGGGCATGCCGCTTGACACGCACTTCGAAAGCGACCAGCTTGCGATTACGCCGCTCGGACCTCGCAGCCTCGAATGGATGCGCGCAACGTCTCAGGATGGAAACAAAGGAAAGGATTTCTTTGCCTGGTGGACACCCGGGCTCGGCGCCGAATATTACCTGGGACGCGCTCTGAACCAGATGTGGACCAGGGTGCGTTGGCGCCCGCCCGTCAACGAGTCCGAACGAAATCTGCTCCAGTCTGTTGCAGAGTCTCTCTCGCTCGCCTACAAACTGAAACCCGGCCTTGACTACCCGTGGGCCGAATGGAACGAGATTCTGGAACTGCTCGGGACGGACTGTCCTGAGAAAGATCTGGTGCGTGGGCAGGTGGCGGGGAAGCCCGCCATTGGATATCGGCGCGGCAGCGTTACCGTACCGCTGACGGGCGGCTGGCGAATCCGCATCCCCGGTTCCTTCAGCGATTTCGAATTCAACAAGGACAATGATCTGTTTTCGCTGGACCCGCCCAGGGAAATCTGGTTCACATCATTTCGATTCACCAAGCCCCTATCGGACGCGGCATTCGAGGCCGAAAGAAAACGGCTCAAGGAAAGCCAGCCCACTTATGAGACTGAAAGCGAGCACTTTGTGGCCACGGCAGCACTTACGGAAAAGGTCCGCGAAACCGGCGAGCCCTACTTTGTAATGAACACCATGAACGTGTCTCCTACCACCAAAGCGGTGTGCACCATTATCTATCCCCGAGCGGACCAGGAAAGCTGGGCGCTGGAAATCTGGCAGTCACTGAAGCCCCCCGTTCGCAAAACCTGAAATAGCGGGGGCGGGCCGATCCCGACATACCGCTGCGTGTCCAGCGTCCACCGTTTACGCCCCACGGACTGCGCTTGTGACCGTGGCTCTCACCGGGACGCGGTATTTTAATGCTTGAGTTTTCGCCTGGAATGTTTTAGTTGGTGCGAAAGGGGGGACTCGAACCCCCACCCCTTGCGGGACCAGATCCTAAG
>CAYTMD010000182.1:0-11745 GCA_964438685.1 uncultured Acidobacteriota bacterium | reverse complement strand
CTTTTGCCTTTTGCCCTTGCTATGGCTGCTCCGTCGAACGAATTCCATTTTGGTAGAGACCCCCTCACCCCCCGCCTTGCGGTCCCCCCTCTCCCCCAAGGGGGCGAGGGGAAATGTACCCTTAGTTTCGATGTCGAATTCATGATGGCAGAACGCGGAGCCGCGTGGTCCATTGGGAGCGGCTGCTAATTTGGACAAGCTTGAAAGATCGTAGCCCATAGCGTCAGAAGCTGTGAAAAATTGATTTTGGGTCTGTTATCCACAATGTAACTCATTGGAAATGCATGATGCCAAAACTAGAAAATCAAATTTTTCACAGCTTCGTCAGCTATGGGTGTAGATGTCGCCCCATATTTCCCCCAGCCCCAGAGGGGCGAAAGGAGCCATCATTACGTGATCTTACATCCCTACACCATGGGGTTAACCGATGATGAAAACACCTCTGCCGCTAATTCTAATCGCGCTTTCTTTCGCCCCGTACGGGGCTCGCGCGCGGTGGCGCGCCAATTTACCCACGGCTCACGCCGTGGGCTACGATCTTTCGCCCGCTTTGCGGGCTTTCGGGGAGTAGCCGGAAAGCCGCGGCTCAGTAGTGAACCACGATTTCATGCCTGCGCAAAGACGGATCCAGTTGCACCATCTCGCTCTCCGCATGGAATTTGGCCCAAGGCTGACCGTTGAGAGTGACCTGTTTCATCGGTTGCTTTGTCGGATGCGGCACTCGCAACGAAACTTTCTTCAAACGATCCGGACGGGTAACATGCAGCTTCAAATCAACAGTGATCTTCTGTTGAAGAACCTGCGAATTTACCTGCAAATCGATTCCCCCGAAATAAGTGGGCATATCTGCAACCTGGATCGTCTTTCCCTGCTCCAGCCAACGTCGGGGAGCGGCGGGCAGTAATCGCAGCTCCGATTCTCTTTCCAACAACAATGTGCGGCGAAGCATTTTGCAAATGCGCATTCCGCCGGAAGCATCCATATAGAAAGGTGCGTAACGGCGATCGTAGAGCATAAATCGCTCGATGGCGCCCAGTGTTTCCTTGTCCACTCCGAATGCGAGGGTGGAGTAGAAGCTGAGCAAGGCCTTTTCCACTTCGCCGCGCACAATCCAGGCGTGGTGATACACGTCCTCGGTGATCGTAACGTAGTAGCTTCCCAAATTGTGCTTGTCGTCCTGATGGCATCGCCCGCTTAGTCCTAAGACGCCGCAATTGAAGTGTTCCTTCATGTAGTTCTCAATCTGCACGAAAGCAGGATCTTCCGGATCCACCAGATCCGCATCAACAAGCGATAACGCTCCACTGCAAAACGTGGCCCAACCGGCCTCCCCGCGAAGTTCTTCCGGGTAGGGCGGCAAAGTGGGGTCGTTGTTTCTCACTCTGCGCATCGCTTCCTGAATGTCGCTTCGGTAATTCGCGGCTTCCCGCACCAACCGGGCGCCTTCCGGGTGCCCAGCATCGGCCAATGCCGCGGAGATTCGCTGGAAGCCCTGGCACGTATAGCCATCGGTCATGCAATAGAAGTACTTATCCCCTTTTGTCAGCGGAGTATCGTAAGGCTGGCCGGGCGGCATCAATCCGTATTGGAGAACCTTGGCCCCTTGCGCGTCGTGCTGCATGGTGGTCTGCCGGGATTCAATAATCCAGTCGCACGCTTTCACCATCGCCGGCGCGACCCGCTGCAACCATTGCCGGTCTCGTGTGTAGAAATAATGCTCGGCAAAAGTTTGCAGCGCGGCACCCGTATTGCAAACCCAGTTGGGGAAGGTTCCCGCCTTCGCTTCGGTGCGCTGAGCAATCAAGCCGTAGATGGTCGATTCAAAGTCGTGTTCCCAGCCGCTTTCTTCAAATGTTCCCGATGAGGGGAAAACGCCGGCAAAGCTCTTTACTTTGGCGTTGGGAGGCCGCTTGCCCTGAAGCTTCAGAAGGTAGATGAGGGACTTTTCCACGTCGCCGTGGTACCCAAACTCGTCCAGGCCGGTCAGTTGTTTCATCTGCTCCCATGGCCACACGCCCGCCGAGCTTTGTACGGGCATGTAATAATCGCGATCGGCTACCTGCACCATTTGGGTCTGGTTGTAGAGAATCTGCGCCTTATAGATGTTGTTGACGATTTCTTCCGGCACATGGATTTTCGCGCCGCGATTCAGGACAGCATCCAACGCCATCTCACGCTGATCCTGCGCCGAGACAAAATCAAGCCGGCGCAATGTTTCGATCTCCTCCGGCGTGAAGCCGTGCTTGTTCGTGCTGATTTTCAGGTAAACGTTCTTCTTTTGCCCGGGCAGCAGATCCATCTCAAAGCGCGTGGCCTTGGCAAAAGGCGTGGCGGCAACTCCGGGCCCTTCTTCATGCACTCCCAACAGCGTCGACCCGTCGCGCAGGATGCCATCAGCCGCTCCCGGCAACTGTTCAGAAACCAGCGGCAACGAGCCCGTAACGTCAAACAACTTGTAAGTCCAAAAATAGGGCGGTTCGTCCGTGGTGACAATTGCCGCGGGGGCAAATGCCCACCATGCGGCGTGGCGCCGGTCGGTAAGACTGGTGTTCACCACACTCATGCGGATCACCGCCACCTGCTTTTCGTGCCCGGTCTTCACTTCCCCGCCATCCAGCAAGGTCGCGTACAGCACTTGCTCGTACCGCAATTCGCCGTCCTGATAGTGACTCCGTACGACCGGCAAATAGCCTTTGAGCAGAGAGCGCTCCACTTCCCGCCAGCGGATCAACACCGGAGTATTCCCAATTCCGAAGGCCACCGGATTGGCCACCATGCCAATTCCCATGTCCGGCCGCGCCCAAACGATTTCCGGATGCGCTTTCACGCTCACCACTGGGCCGCGCGACATCGGGCCGCCATAGGCGTCCGCTATTTCTTCGTAATTCACTTCACGGTGGTTTTGGGCCACGGCGTCAAGGGTGAGGTGCTTGTAGGCCGGGTCGCCGCCCTCCTTCACGGGAGCAGCATCGGCGGGAATAGCAGGCATGGGAGCTGCGCCGGCGTGCGCGCTCATGCCCAGTAGCGACAGGCTCGGCGCTCCTGCACCTACGGTTTGAAGAAACTCTCGCCGGTTGGGTCCGGCGGTCGTGCGCTTGCGGTCTTTCACGATTTCCCTCCCTGAAACTGAATCACCCTCCGGCAAAACCGAGGTCATTATTGAGGATCACAGAATGTAGCGACAGGTTTCGTAGCGCCGGCATCTTGCCGGCCCCGGGATATGCCGCCAAGATGGCGGCGTTACGGAGATTGGTTGTCACTATATTCTGCAATCCTCTGTAGGTGGCTGGCCGCTTAAATGTGCCCGACCGCCACCGCCCGAAAAGGACCCCTCACCCGACCTCGTCCCTCGGCCACCCTCTCCCCTCGGAGAGGGAAAAAATTATCGCGCGCACGGGCGCGCTGAAAATCTGGTTTCCCCTCTCTCCGGGGAGAGAGCAATAATCGATGTGCGCCGAGGCACACCATAAATGCCACAGCCCTCTCCGAGGGGGAGAGGGGAAAAATCATCGCGCGCACCCGCGCGCTGAAAATCGGCTTTCCCTCTCCGAGGGGAGAGGGTGGACCGCGCCGCGCGCTTTCATCAGCGGGCGCGGGACGGGTGAGGGGTCTTTTCCCAACGCTCCGCATCCCTCAAGGAACCTACTCCCGGAGCTGTCGAACTTCTACTGCCTCCCCGGCAGAGCCCCGGGGGGGTTCCAACGGACTAGCTTTACGGTTTCAGATTGCGGTCCATCCATTCCCAACTCATCTTATAAAAGTCACCGCAAGACGTGTGCGGCAGTTCGGGATAGTAGGCGAGGGCTTTGATTCCGCCCAGACGATCGAAGACGGACCGTATCCCCGGCGCGGGGCAGGTTTGGTCTTTACCGCCGGCGCTGACCAATGTCGGTACCTTGATCTGGTTGGCAAGGACGTAGGGATCGAAATAGTCAAGCGTGCTAAAGCTGTTTTCGTTCATATCCCCGTATTGCAGGAGCAGTTTGCGCACCAGGGATCCCTCGATGGTTGCAGTAAGCCGGAAGTTGCACATAAAAGGAAGGTGTGCGGTCACGGCTTTTACTCGCGGGTCGAGCGCCGCCAGGCCTAAAACCAATCCCCCTCCCTGGCTCGTTCCCATGGCCCCGATGCGGGTTGAATCCACATCCGGGCGGGAGGCCAGATAATCGATGCCGCGAACAATATCCAGATAAGCTCCCCGATAGTAGTAAGACTCGGGCCGATCAAGTTGCCAGGTGAGTTTGTCGGGGCCATCAATCTTCCAAAGGTCCGCCGACTCTCCCTGCGACCGCGGGTAGATCTGCAAGACGATATAGCCCCGCATGCATTCGTCCAGCATGATTCCCTGTTGCCATCCGCCGTAACCCGGCACGGTAACAATTGCCGGCAGGCGCGCTCCTGCTTTCTCTGCCTCGATCGGCCGCGCGAGGTAAGCGCGAATGCGTACACCGTCTGCGCTGCGGTAGGTCACCCGGTATTTCTCGTAAGGCAGATAATCTTTTACTTTCTCCACCTCTGTTTCCAATGGTACCTGCGCCGAAATCGCCAGTGTTTCCTGCCAGAAGCGGTTGATTTTTTCCAGGTTTTGAGGAGAAGGAGTTTGAGCAGAGTCCTGTGCCGAAGCTGCAACCGTTACGAGCAGCACAGCGCAAACTGCCGTGGCCCATTTAAATCTCCGCAGAAACGCGACGCGGAATTCGTTCGAATTCCGGCGGTGTAGCGCGGACCTGTTTTTTAGGTCCGCGGCTTTCCCTTGCCCATAGAGACGAACCGCGGACCTAAAGAACAGGTCCGCGCTACGTAGCAAGGTCCCGCAGAAACCACGAATCATTGTCTCTCCTTCTTGGGATGGTGCGACGAAATTTGCCATCAGCGCTTTATGCACCTTGGGATTCTATCTGGCTTTTCGGACCTGAATAAAACGCGCTCCCAGCGCGCGGTCGGGATGCCCCCACCAACTCTTATCGTAAACCAGAATCAATTCATCGCGTTTGGTCACGGCCAATGCGGCGTAGGATGTGGAAAGCTCGTTGTTGATCTGCGTAACCTGCGTCCACGTCGCGCCTTGGTCCATGCTGAAGGCAAGGTAGTATCCAAGCTGCGAATCCACGGGCGCGGTGGGATCCTTCGCCACCACAAATGCCTGCCGGGTGCGCCAGCCGAACCCCGCCACCAGAATTCCATTCTTCATCTCGACCAGGTCGGGACTGACGCCGTGAAATCCCAGCGAGTGCGGCTTGCTCCAGGTTTTGCCCTCATCGTCGGATTCAGTTTGGTAGAGCGGATTGAAGCGGCCTGTGCGCATCAATACCACGAACCGTCCCTTATGTTCGCCGTGGTCGAGGCGCACCAGAACGGGCTCGTCAAAGCCCTCCTGTCCTGTCGTGGGGTCGACGGCGATGGTGGATGCCAATGTCCAGTTTCGGCCCCGGTCTTTCGACCGTAGCAGGATGCATCGCATCTTATTCATGCTCGGCTCGTACTCCGACGGAGTCTCGTCACCTTTGAACCAGCAATAGGCCGTCATGATCAGGTCGCCGTTGGGCATAACCAGCATGGTGCGATGAAGGGTAAAACCCGGCGCCGTCTGCCCGATATCGGAATGCCCCACCACGGCCTCCGGCACATACATTCTGGCCTGGAGGGGGCCTTCGAGAGTCTGCCAGTCGTCGTGCGATTCCCAAAGGTCGGAAACAAAGTAACCCGCAGGCTCGGAGGTTCTTGCCAGCCGGCTCAGAATCACTAGGGTGTGATCTTTCAGCTCAGCCCCCGTGCCCTCAAAGATGGGACCCAATCCCTGCGCTGCCGCCGGCTTCCATGGCGTCCAGGTCTTACCCCGATCCGTGGAGCGAACCGTTCCCGGATACCATCCCCATGTGTACTTCGGCGCGACAAAATCATGCGGCGCCGGCGCCTGCCCCTGCACCACCAGCGTGCCCTTGCGCGATTGGAACATGAACGGTTGAATGGCTTTCCGCAGGATGATCTGCTCCGGCCCCACCGTGACTTTCAATGGCTTCACCTCTTGCGCAGATGCCGGCCAGCATGAAAGAACAGCAGCAATCATTGCGAGCGTTGGACAAACTCTCTTCATACTTCCCTTCCCTCGTTTTAGTGGAACGGTGAGATTATATGCGAATTCTGGTCGCTTCCGTCTACACACCAATCCACGCGATGCCCACCAGTCATAGCGGGCTTTGATCATTTCGCAAGATTGGAAAGGAGTGACGCCCGGAATGAGTATAAGCCAGGAAGGAGATATTGCGATGCGCACGGAGAAATCTTGGTGGCGCTTCCGCACGTGAAAGAAGCCTGCGTAGCGCGGGCCTGTTCTCCAGGTCCGCGGTTTCGGCGTAAAACTCCGGCGACCGTTACTCAATACGATGGGCCAGGCAGGCACCCTCTCGGCGCACCGTCAGTACGCATAATCCGCCAGTCGCACATTCGGGATATCAATCTCGCGGCGAATGTGCACCAAGGGCTGCATGGTGGTGAAGACGAAGGCTGTGGCTCCATCCTGGTTGGGCAAACGCCAATATGCCTTATTGACGGGGCTGATGCCTATGCTCGTCGGCCACGGTGAGTTGAGCATCTCTCCATACCCGGTCATTTGGGGCCCTTTATCGAACTGCACCAGGGTTCGGCCCGGCACGCGGAACGGCACCAAACAGTGGAGGGTTGTGAACTTTTCAGGCTCTAAAATAGAAGGCTCGGTGGCACACACCCCGATTCCGGGCACACGGTGGGAATTACCATCGAGGGGGATGCGTTCAGTGCGGGGATTGCCATACAAGGTCAGGAGGACAATCAGATGCATCCGAAGTGGAGTGTTTTTTACTCGTTCATACAGGCTCGGCTCTGCCGTCATGACGTACCAGCGATTATCCTTCATACCCTCAATTGCCGTCATATGCAGTGGTTCCGAGGGCTTGCCGTCAGGCAGCACGAGCTCGCCTGCCATCCCGTCTACGATCTGGGTCATTCCGGGGGGCGCCCCGGGGAACCCAATGGGCAGCTTGATCGGAATTCCGGCGCTCGTATACTCGGGGGCTCTTGCCGGCAGGCGGTGTTCCGGCTGGAACTGGACCCCGATCGATGTTGTGTCTACCCGCGAGTTGACGAGTCGCGACTGCAATGCGAAGGCAAAAGTCCAAGGCAGAAAAAAACCCACCATCATTGCCAGCCCCACGGTGGCGCCGGCCAGGATTCGAGAAAGTCCCGTCCGCCGGGAGCTGTACTGGAGGACCATAATGGTGAGCACGCCTATGAGTACCACCAGGAATAGCAGGGAAAGGCGGATGCGGTCTAAACTTCCAAACCATATCGTGGGCGGCCTGATGCCAAACAGAGCCAGGATGACGAGGGAGGCAATCCCGGCAAGAAACGTCAGAGCCATTTGCGCGATGTTGACGGTGAGGCATGCCAGTGCAGCAACGGGCAGCAGGAACACCACAGAGAAAACCAGCGGGTACCAGGCAATCCCAGCCAAAAGATCCGAGGGATGAAATCCTTGTAGCCTAAGGACCACGCAATCCGATATGAGGAGCGGTAGAATCACAAACACGGCAATGAAGAGTCCTTTGGCGCCGAGGAGGCTTTGCCATCGATAAGGCCTGGTAACCCAGAATTGGCGATCGCCGGGAAGTTGCTCACCATGGATGACCCGCGCCGTCAAGTACCACCAGGCGACCGGCAGTAGCTGTTCGAGCAACTCGGCCACTTCGTTCATTCTCGCAGTTTGCCAATCGAAACGTGGGCTGCGATGGCCGGCACACCATGCAAAGATTGCCGTAAGTGCCAGCGTCACGATGATGTCATACCGGAGCCGCCGGATATCTTTGCCGAGGATGTGTAAAGTTTGTCGCATGGTGTGTTCTCCCGATCAAGCAGCCTTATGGCCTGATTTCGCCAGGGAAACGAAGATGGCCCGGAGAGCCATGGGGTTAACAGCTACCGCGCGCGCCGACGGAAAGGTTCGGCGGATTTCCTCCGGCGTGGAATCGGCATGGAACTGCGAATCGACAAAGCGCAGAACGGCGGCACTCTTGGTCGGGCTAAACCACGCCTGTGGCCAGGGGGCGGGCAGGGCCGGCGGCTCGTCAAACGTGATCTCGATTTCGCGAAAGCGCGTCGCGAGTGAAGTCATCTCTTCCGAAAAGTGCAGGCACCCGCCGTCAAGATAGCCAATGTGACTGGCGAAGGTCTCGATTTCCGCGAGATCGTGAGATGAGATCATCACCGTCGCGCCGGCGCAACGGTCCAGAAGCGCTTCGATCAGCTCATCGCGCACAAGGGAATCAAGGCCGCTGAACGGCTCGTCGAGAACGATCAGCTTGGGATGGTAGGCGAGCGACGATGCCAGTGCCGCCTTGATCCGCATCCCGCGTGAAAGGTCGCGCAGCCGGCGGCCACGCGGCAGGTCCAGTTGCCGAAGCAGTTCTTCCGCCCAGGCGTTGTCCCAATCCGGGTAGAAGGGCTTGAGGTACGACATGAAGTAATCGACCGTCATCCACAGGGGCAACTCCTGGTTTTCCGAAACGTAGCCAATCTGCGCAAACTCCGCCGGACCAAGACGACGCGAATCGGTTCCCAGGACTTCGGCCGTCCCGGCGCTGGGGCGCAGAATGTTCATCAGCGTCTTGATGGCAGTGGTCTTGCCTGCGCCATTGGGCCCCACCAGCGCGAAAATGGAACCTTCCGAGATCTCCAGGTTTAACTTCACGACCGCATGTGTGTGGCGGAACGATTTCGAGAGCTCACAGGTTCTGATAACGGTCATGGCTTGTTCCTTTCGCCGGGTGCATCCAGCCTCTTCCAATGAACAGCCAGAGCTTCCTCCACATCGCTGAGCCGCATCCCAAGCTTTTTGGCTTCCACCACCAGTTGCTCCAACTCCGTCCGCAGAAGACTTCTCCGCTCACCCGCAGTGGAGGGAGGCAGCGCGGCGACGACGGTTCCGAGACCGGGGTTAACTTCCAGCAGCCCCTCGTTTACCAATTGGGTTACGACCTTGTGGGCGGTGTTGGGATTGATTTTGAGCTCTTTGCTCAAGGTTCGCACCGAGGGGAAGGGTTCGCCCGGCCGCATCTGCCCGGATACCACCGCCTTCTTGGCGGCGTAAACCACCTGCTCGTAAAGCGAGATGCCGGGCTGGAAGGAAAGGCGGAATGCAATCACGTGTGTACTACTACACCTAGTACACAAGGGTGTCAAGCGAAAACTTCTGAAGGAGCTTCCCTGGCGGCGGGTAGGTCACCCGATAGAGGTGCGACGAAGCGATGGCCCTCACTTCGGAGATCGAGGCGGCAAACCATTTGCCATAGCAGTGTGGACCGCGCCCAATCGGAGGCGTAAGGAAGCGAAGGGAGCGAAATGGTGACAGGTTAAGATGAAAGTGCTTTGAGGTTTCCGCCGGCAATGTGGAGGAGCGCGATTAGTCAGCATGGCAGGTCCCTAGTGTTTTCGAATTCGATAACAGGTGGCACGCTCAAACTGAACCCGCTCATAGGAATCATCGATGCTGAATGTGGTTTCCGCACCGCCGAGAAAAAAGTAGCCATCAGGCTTCAAGACCCTTCGCACTCGGGAGAGGATAGCCTTCTTGGTTTCCACACCGAAGTAGATCAGCACGTTTCGAATCATCACAATGTCCATCGGCGGCAAGGCCGGCCAGGCATTGGACAGATTCACAACCTGGTACTCCACCATGCCGCGGATGTCATCGCGCAGATACCAGTCGCAGCCACGTTTTTGAAAGTATTTGACGAGGAGGTTGGCGGGGAGGCCACGGTTCACTTCAAGTTGGCTGTAACGTCCCTCGCGCGCCCTGGCAAGTATATCAGTGGAGAGATCGGTCGCCAGAATGCGGACTTTCCAGCTCGCTAACTGGGGAAAGTTCTCACGAATCAGCATGGAGATGCTGTAGGGCTCCTGTCCGGAAGAGCTGGCCGCGCACCAAATGGTCAACGCCCTTTCCGTCGCTCGCTTGGCGATAAGGTCCGGCAGGACAAACTTTTTAAGGGCCTCGAAAGGGTGAAAATCGCGAAAGAAGGAGGTCTCGTTGGTGGTCATGGCCTCTACGGCCTTGTGATGCAAACCGTTCACGGGCTCGGCCTGCATTTTCTGGACAAGAAGATTGAGTGAGGCGAATCCCTCGCGACGGGCCAGTGGCAACAGGC
The DNA here is from genome assembly GCA_964438685.1 of uncultured Acidobacteriota bacterium. GTDB lineage: Bacteria > Acidobacteriota > Terriglobia > UBA7540 > UBA7540 > Bog-366. Next base: position 1,567 of record CAYTMD010000182.1, on the reverse strand, counting down.
GGGATTCAACAAGATATCCCTTGTCCTCCTCCAGCACAATCGCCGATTGATCGAGGACCAAGCGGCGGACGTAGTTGAATTCCGGCATACTGAGAATCATCTTGGAATACCCGACTCCGCCGCCCGAGGGAGAGATTTGAATTCCCTGGTCAATTCCCTGCCGAATCGGACCCGGCGGAGGATCTCCCCGCCGAGCTGATCAAGGGGCAGGACTTTATCGGCCAGACCGGCATTGGCCACGAATCCGGGCATTCCCCAAACCACGCTTGAAGCTTGATCCTGCGCCAGGATTTGGCCGCCGGCTTCGCGAATATGTTGGCAACCTCGCAGACCGTCTTGACCCATTCCCGTCATCTCCACGGCAAGAACATGCGGTTTGTAGACTTCGGCCACCGAACGGAACAGCACGTCCACTGCGGGGCGGCAGGAGTTTTCCGGCGGGCCCTGGTAAGTGCGGAGCATTACCCGACGACCGTCACTTGCGACGACCATATGATGATCGCCCGGAGCTATCCAGGCACATCCAGGTTCCAGGACGGCCCCCATGTAACCCTCTTTTACTCCTATTTGCGACTTCGCGGCCAAGCGTTCCGCGAGGAGGCGAGTAAATACGGGAGGCATGTGCTGAACGATTACCATGGGTACAGGAAAGTCGCGAGGGAAAGTCGGCATCAGGCTGGACAGTGCATTCGGCCCCCCCGTGGATATCCCGATAGCAACAATGTCAATGCGTTCTTCCGGACGAGGCAGAGCCAAACGCGGCGGAATCACCCTGGAAGGCCCGGCTGCGGCCGGTGGGGTGGAAAGGGTGAACCCCAGGACACGGGAACAGATCCCTTTAATTTTTGGAATCAGTTCGGTTCGAATGCATTCCAGTCCCTGTGCGGCGCTTCCGACATTGGAAGGCTTGGTGACGTAGTCCGTCGCTCCCTTCGAAAGCGCATCGAGCGTGGCTTCAGCACCGCGCTGGGTAAGGGTGCTGTACATGATGACGGGCAGGGTTGGCAGCGACTTGCGAATCCCCACCAGCGTGCCGAGTCCATCCAGTTCAGGCATTTCCACATCAAGAATGACGATATCCGGATTAACCTGGGGGATTTTGGCGAGAGCAATCTTTCCATTAGCAGCAGTTCCGGCAACTTCGAGTTGCGGATCGGAAGCGAGCACATCACTGACCATGCGGCGTACGACCACCGAGTCATCGACAACCAGGATTCTGATCTTGGGCATAGATTAGGAACCTGCCATCCCGAAGATTTGCAGCTTTTCCAGAATGACTTCCTGAGTGAAAGGCTTCATGACGTACTCATTGGCACCCGCCGCGAGGGCTCGAACGACGTTATCCACTTCGGTTTCCGTTGTGACCATCATGAGGAGCACTCCGTCATACATGTGCTCGGCCCGGACGGCGCGAACAAAATCGAACCCATTCATTTCCGGCATGTTCCAATCCACCAGCGCCAAGTCAACCTTTCCGAGGCCTTTGAGCCGTTCCAGGGCCTCCCGGCCATTGGCCGCTTCGACAACTTCAAAGTCCAATCCTCGAAGCATTCTGCCCAAGATGCTT
>CAYTMD010000181.1:0-11876 GCA_964438685.1 uncultured Acidobacteriota bacterium | reverse complement strand
GAATCGCCAAGGGCCACCTGGTGCGTGAAATCGACGCGCTGGGCGGGGTGATGGGAGAGGTCATCGACGCAGTGGGAATCCAGTTCCGCCTGCTCAACACCAGCCGCGGCCCGGCCGTTTGGTCGCCCCGGGCGCAGGCTGATAAGAAGCTTTACCGGGCCAAGATGCGGCAAGTGCTGGAGTCGGAGCCGAACCTGCGCATCAAGCAGGCGGAGGTCATCGATTTGGTGCTTGAAGACTGTAGCGGCGGCGCGCAGTCGGAACATCTCGATGCAGCATCGGCAAATGCCGAATTTGCCGGCAGCATGCCGGCGCTACGTATCCGCGGCATTCGCCTACTCGACGGGCGGACCGTGGAGGCCGGCGCGGTCATCATCACCACTGGGACTTTTCTGAACGGCTTGATCCATTGTGGCGAGAACCAGTATCCGGCTGGACGCTCAGGTGAGCCGCCCTCAGTGCTATTGGGTGAGGCGCTTCGCCGCATGGGGTTCGAAGTGGGCAGGCTCAAGACCGGCACTCCCCCGCGGCTGGACGCCCGCACCATCGACTTTTCGAAGTTTCAGGTGCAGGCCGGTGATCCGGTTCCTACTCCGTTTAGCTTTCGCACCAAGGCCATCACCCAGCCACAGACCGTTTGCTGGATTACTTACACCAATTCCGAGACCCATCGCGCCATTCGCGAGAACGTGCATCGCGCCCCACTCTATTCCGGGCAGATCAAAGGGATCGGGCCGCGGTATTGCCCCTCGATTGAAGATAAGATCGTAAAATTTCCCGACAAAGCGCAGCACCAGCTTTTCCTGGAGCCGGAAGGGCTGGACACCAACGAGATTTATCTCAACGGCATGTCAACCTCCATGCCGATAGATGTTCAGATGGCCATGGTGAAGTCGATTCCAGGCCTTGAAAACGCGGACATGATTCGCCCCGGTTATGCCATTGAGTACGACATGGTGCAGCCCACGGAACTTTATCCGTGGCTCGAGACGAAGAAGATCCATGACCTGTTTCTGGCCGGGCAGATCAACGGAACCACAGGCTACGAAGAAGCGGGTTGCCAGGGAATGATGGCCGGTATCAATGCGGGACTGCGCGTGCAAGGGAAGCCGCCCATCACCATCGACCGTACGCAGGGGTATGCGGGAATCATGATCGACGACCTGGTAAGCAAGGGTGTGGATGAGCCTTACCGCATGTTCACCTCGCGCGCGGAGTTCCGCCTGCACCTGCGCATCGACAACGCCGACGAACGCCTGACTCCGCTGGGATACCAGGTCGGAACCATCAAGCAAAAGGACTACGAAGCGTTTGTGGAGAAGAAGCTGCGCATCAGTGCGGCAACAAAATTCCTGCTGGAAACTCGCTTGGACCCGCGCTCGCGGATGGGCCAGGAAATCTATACAAAGCTGGGGCTGATGGAAGACGGACACCTCACAGCACCCTCACCCTTGACCGGTGCGCAAATCCTGAAGCGGCAGGAACTGGGGATCGACGACCTGATGGAGTGGGTCGACGAAGGGCTGCAATCAGCCCGCACGAATGAAATCCCGCGCCTCCTTGGGGGAGTCCGATTGCCAGACACCGAGGGGGCCCAGCCAGGCAACAGCCTTTCCCGCGAAGAAGCTCGCCGCGTCGAAACGGATTTTAAGTACGAAGGCTACATGCGCCAGCAGGAACTCCAGATGGAGCGGATGAAGCGCGCCGAGTCGCGGCACATTCCGGAATGGTTTGAGTACGGCAAAGTTTCCGGCCTCTCGCGCGAGGTCGTGGAGAAACTCACCAAAGTGCGCCCGCTAACACTGGGACAGGCATCCCGCATCCCCGGCATCACCCCCGCCGCGGTCTCACTCGTCAACTGCTTCATCGAAATCTTCCAGCGACGCGCGGGGGAACAGACATCGGCGTAACACTCGCTTTTGTTCCCGCAGCCACCAGTGTAGAATCCGTTCGAATTCACGAGTTTTTGGACCACACCTATGGTAATGACGCAAGAGGTCTTTCAGCGATTCTCGCAGCTATTGGGGGAACGTCTCTCAAAGGGGACAGGAATCAAAGAGGATGGTGTACGTTACAGCCTATTCGCATCACTTACAGAGAAAGCCCCGGTAATGCTGGGGGAAATCCTCTTTGAGTACGAACATCCCAATATCCCGCGGGCCAAGATCGACGGCTACCTCCCTTCAAACGACAAGCACGGAGCAGCCGTATGGGAACTCAAATACGACAGGCGAATTCCGAGTGGGCATAACCAACCAAGATCGAATAAGGCGGGGGGGCTCATAAACGACGTCTTCCGGCTAGGAACTTTTGAAATTGGAGATGCAATCGAAAGACTGCTGATTTATCTTACTGACGAAGAAATGAAGTCCTACCTGACCAACCCTCATAACGGCTTCGACGTTCTATTCGGACTTGCTCCAGGGGGCAGTTTTCGGATCGACAGCAAATTCCTTGATGGTCGAGCTCCTTCTGTGAGGGATAAGGTTCACTGCCCACTAGTTGCGTGCGACGCCGTCGCGAGGTTCACCATGTCACTTCCCAGCGTGCACGAACTGAGAGTGTACGAAATTCGACGCGCAACGGCGCAACCAATTTCCATTGATTTCAAGGTCCCATGACGGGGCAGGTATGCATATCTATGACCTCATCTTATCGTGATGCCTCTATGATCAAAACTGCCTCCGTTTGGCAGGATTCCGTCCGGGTCGGTGCGAAGAGCCGGATTACGATCCCTAACCGGATCGCCAGCGCTCTGCGACTCAAAAAGGGTGACCAAGTTCTCATGCGTCTAGTGGGTCGCCGCATCGAGTTGATTCCGATTCCTAAAGACCAGCTTTGGTATTGGACCCCCGAATGGCAGAGGAAAGAACGAGAGGTTGACGAGGAGATAGCCCATGGCCGGGTTAAGGAATCGGCTTCTGTCGACCAGCTAATAAAAGACCTGAGATCGTAAGCCCGTCTGGGCAGTGCTAGAAGATTCCAAATCGACAGCCGCTAGACTCCAGCACAGGAGCCCATGATGCCAAATCAAATAACAAGACGCGATTTTCTTGGGAAGACAGGGACGATGGCTGCACTGGCCATGGTTGGCTCCCCCGCGTGGGGAATGCCGGCCGCGTCACCTGTCAGGCCCATGCGGTTGGGTGGCCCCATCTTTCTCAAATCAGACGACCCCGCGGAGCTTGCCCAGGAACATCTCAGGTTGGGATACCGGGCCGCTTACGTTCCGCGCGTGGAAATCAATGAAACTGACAGAATAAAGGCGATCATCAAGGAATTTGCTGCTCGCGACGTGGCCATCGCGGAAGTGGGCGCATGGTGCAACATGCTTGATCCCGATGCGGAGAAGCGCAGCAAGAACCTCGCGCACGTGCAGGAGCGGCTTGCCCTGGCAGACAGGGTGGGGGCGCGCTGTTGTGTCAATATTGCCGGCTCCTATAATCCCCACTATTGGTGCGGTCCCGATCCCAGGAATATTACGGAGGAATTCATCGACGCCACAGTGGAGAACTGCCGCCACGTCATCGACGCCGTCAAACCAACTCGTACCAGGTTCTCAATTGAAATGATGCCCTTCAACTTTCCTACCGGTCCGGACGATTACCTGAAGCTGATCAAGAAGGTTGACCGCAAACAGTTTGGGGCACATCTGGACGTGTGTAACGTAATGAACTGTCCCGAGCGGATGTACAACAACAGCGCGGTCATCGATGAGTGCTTTCAGAAGCTGGGGCCGTGGATTGTGTCGTGCCACGCCAAGGATCTGAGCTGGGAGGATTACGTCCAGGTATCCTTGCGCGAAGTTATTCCGGGCCGCGGCCAGATTGATTATCGCGCCTATTTGCGCGGGCTTTCGGGGCTTCCGGTGGACGCTCCCCTGATGCTGGAACACTTGAAAACCGCTGAGGAGTACGACGAGGGGCGACACCACATTCAGAGCGTGGCGCGTGACATGGGACTTTCCTTCGGTGGCGACGGCGCATGAAACGGCGCCGCCCTCCGGCAAGCCAGGTTCACTCGGATCCCGCCTGCCATTTTTCGAACGCCGGCTGCATTTCGGGTTCGGGGTCAACGCCGAGCGCGTCCGCGATGCGGTTGATGTAGTTGAAATACGAAATAACTTGGACGGCGTCGAGAATATCGCGGTCGGTCAGGCCGTGTTGGCGCAGAGACTCGAGATGTCGTGGACTCAGTGCTGCCGGAGCGCGCGTTACCATCTCCGCAAATCTACATAAGGCCTTCTGGCGAGGCGTAAGGTTTGCGCGGGCGTAGTTATGCTTGACGTGTTCCGCCAGCATTTCATCGTTTGATTCTGCACGGAGATCCTCCCCGTGAGCTTCAATTCAATAAAAGCAGTGGTTGGCCCACGACACCACGGTGGCCAGCATCTCACGCTCGGCCCGCGAAAGGCCGGAGGAACCAAACATAGTGGCCCGATACATCTGCATGGAGGCTTGCAGGGCATCAGGGTTCAGGCTCTGAACCTTAAGGATGTTGAATACTCGTCCGGCCCGCTCCCTGGCTGCGTCGTACTCCTGCTTCAGGGCACCCGTTGCTTCCTCGGGTTCGACAACTTTGATCCAAGCCATAAGTGTGTCCCCCCCCCAAAAGAGTGTCTTTCCTGTGCAATCTAACAGGCTGATGAAAAAGCGTGTAGCGGCGGCTTTATGCCGCCATCATGGGTCGAAATCGTTGGAGAATTGGCGGGGTAAACCCGCCGCTACCTCGCGCTCAACGACTTTTTATCAGCCTGCCAGGAGTCCGCGCCAAACCCTCGTTATGACTCGCGGAAGTCCATGGTGAGCGGGCGCCCGCGAAACCCGCGGGTCTTGATGGCCGCGTACGCGATACCGGCAATAAGCCAAATCGCTCCCCTGATCAAGGAGGGCCCGGACAGGTTGCACCAGATCCAGAGGCAGAATACGAATCCCACCAGCGGTATCACGGCGTCCTTCACGAAGTGACGCTTGTATCCGTCCTGCCCGTGCAAGTAGAACTGCCAAAAACAGGAGAAGTTCACGCCCATAAAGGCCAGGAAAGCGCCGAAGTTCAGCATCTCGGCGGCAAGCTCGTAACTGAAGATCTGGCTGAAGAGGAAGGCCAGTACGCCGATGATCAGAACGTTTGCCGTGGGAACGTTGGTGCTGCCCAAGTAACCAAAGAGTTTGCGCGGCAACACGTTATCGCGCCCCATGCCGTACAGCAGCCGCGCTGCGCCCAGTTGTCCGGTGAGTCCGCAGGCCAGGCTCATGATCACCAGATTCACGAGCAAGGCGATAAACAACCCCCTGTGGCCAACGACTTGCGCGACATCCATAAAGGCAGTTTCCTCGTGCGGATAGGTGGTGTAATCGGGCCAGACGCGTTGTGCAAGGTAAACCTGCAAGCCGCTGAAGATGCCGGTAAAAATGCACACCATCACGCCGGCCAGCAGAATGTTCCGTTTGGGGTTCTTGACTTCCTCCGTCAGCAGCGTCACTCCGTCGAAGCCGATGTACGTCAAGGCGGCCAGGGACGTTCCCGTCGCGATCGCGTGCCATTGAAACGTGCGCGCGTCGTAGAACGGCTGCGTCGAGAAAAAGCCGCCAATCCCCTCCGCCTTGAAAAGATATCGAATAGCCATGATGATGAATACCCCGATCACCGCGGTCATCACGGCCAGAAGGATTTCATTCACGCGCGCCGTGGCGCGAATGCTGCGCAAATTAAAGTAGGTCATGACCGCAACGAAAAGAGCTGCCAACACAATGTAAGGGACCTGGGGAAGCAGGCGCTGGATGGTCAGTGCGCCATAGATGCTGTTGAGGATTGGCTGGTCAAGATAATCAAGAAGCATCGCCCAGCCGACCAGAAAGCCCAGGTGAGGGTTAAGCCCCTTGCTGATGTAAGTATAGGCCGACCCCGAGGAAGGGTAGACGGCAGCCATCCGTCCATAACTCACTGCCGTGATGGCCATCGCCCCCATGGAAAGCAGGATGCACGTGGTGGCAAACCCGTGTGAGAGTTTTTGCGCCACTCCAAACAGGGGCACGGCAGCCATGGGAGAGATTAAGACCAGGCCGAAGAAGACCACGTCCCAAAGACCCAGGACTCGACTCAAATGTTTGGTGGTTCCATTCGGAGGGATTGCTTCGACAGATTGTCCCATACGTGTGTGGCGGCATCAGATCAAGGCAGCCTAACGCCGCATCCTTTCATCTCCTGATGTCAATAGGGTCTTCCTTCGAACGCGGTCTGGGCCTGCTTCCTGCCTTTATCCCATGAGCAGGCAATTTCTTGCGAAAGCCTGTCAGTATCTCATGAGTGTGATGCATGGGTAAACGCGAATTCCCATCTGCGGGCCAAGGTCTGGGAACATTGTTGCCCTCCCAATACCTCCTCGCCTCCTTCACGATTCGGAGCGGCTATGTTACGATTAGAAACTGGCGAAATTCCGGCGGCATGCAAGTTTTCCGGACCCACCGAGGTCTGACGAAACCTACGAAGGATTATCCAAGGCAAATGGGGAATATCAAGACAGCACAACGACCACGCATTCTTAGCGGTATGCGGCCCAGCGGCAAACTTCATCTGGGCAACCTGGTAGGCGCTTTACAAAATTGGGTGAAGCTGCAGGATGAATACGATAGCTTTCACTTCGTCGCTGACTGGCACATGTTGACGACGGGTTACGAGAACACGGTCGACTTGCACAAGGACACCTGGGAGATGGTGACCGACTGGCTTGCCTGCGGGCTTGACCCCGCGAAGGCGACATTTTTTGTCCAGTCGCGCTTGCCGGAGCACGCGGAACTGCACCTGCTCTTTTCCATGGTAACGCCGCTCAGTTGGCTGGAACGGGTGCCTACCTACAAAGAGCAGCTTGAGAACATTCGGGACCACGACATCAACACCAATGGTTTTCTGGGTTACCCGGTGCTCATGTCTGCGGACATCCTGATGTACAAGCCCCGGTATGTGCCGGTGGGTGAGGACCAGTTGCCGCACGTGGAGCTGACGCGCGAGGTGGCACGACGGTTCAATCAAGCCTTTGGCAAGTTGCATTTGAAGAAGCGTTCCGAGCAGGAATGGATTGCCTGGGGAACCGCCATCCGCAATCTCGCCAGTCCCCCCAAGGGCAAATCGGAACAGTTTATTCTGGAAAATTACCACCGGGCTTCCCTGGATGTTCGGGCGGACTATCTGAATCGTGATGTGGGGACGCTCGATCCCCTTTTCCCTGAGCCGGATGTGCTGCTGACTTCGTCGCCGCGCTTGCCGGGCTCGGACGGCCGCAAGATGTCAAAGAGTTACAACAACGCAATTTTCCTGACGGATGGGCCGGAAGTAATTTCCAAAAAGCTCGCTGTGTATATGACGGACCCGGCGCGCAAACGGCGCACGGACCCCGGCGATCCGGATGTGTGCCCGGTCTTCGACCTGCATAAAATCTTTTCCGGTGGGGACCTGATCTCCCGGATAAACAGCGAGTGCCGGACAGCAGCGATCGGTTGCGTTGAGTGCAAGCGGCTCGCGGCCCAGAATGTGAATGCCTTTCTGGCGCCGATCCAGGAACGCCGGAAACCCTACGAGCAAAAACCGGAGCTCGTTTGGGAAATCCTTGAGGACGGAACGAAGAAGGCCCGCGAGGTCGCGCAGAAGACCATGGCCGAAGTTCGCCGTGCCGTCAACCTCGCGCCGTGAGAAAAAAGCCTTCAGCTCTCAGCTTTCAGCTGGCAGCTAAAGCTCCCTCGCCTCACCCCATTCTTGTGGGGAGGGGGCGTGGATAACAAAGGCGTACGCAAGGTATTCCGAAAGCTGATTGCTGAATGCTGATAGCTGAAGGCTCTTTATTTGTATGATTGACGACCTTCCCATACCGAACCCGGAGACACCGGAAGCCAAGGAGCCCACGGAAGCTCTTTCTGCGCCCGGCGAACCTGCCGCACCGACGGCCACACGGTCGTCGCATCTTGTGGCGCCGCCTCCGCCCATAAAGCTCGGAGTCTACGAAGGCCCGCTTGACCTTTTGCTGGACTTGATTCGCAAGCAGCAGATCAATATCTATGACATTCCTATCGCCAAGATCACCCAGCAATATCTTGATTATCTGCATTTGATGAAGGAATTGAATATCGATGTGGCGGGTGAGTTTATTTTCATGGCGGCCACCCTGATTTACATCAAGTCACGCACGCTTTTGCCGCCTGACCCGACGGCCCCGCCGGAAGAATTGGAAGATCCACGCACGGAATTGGTGCAACGGCTCCTTGAGCACGAGCAGTTCAAGAACGCAGCGGAAATGCTCAACTCAAAGCGCCTCTTGGAAGATGCCATGTGGTCGCAGCCAGGGATTGGTGAGTTTGCCGAGGCCGAGGACGAACCTGGTTTTGCGGTGTCGATATTTGACCTGATTTCTGTGTTCCGTCAGATTTTGGACCGCGCCAAGAAAAAGCCGCTCATCATGATCCGCCGCGAAGAAGTTAGCGTGGCGAAGATGGTTGACCACGTGAAGCAGGTGCTGCGCTCCAGCCCTGGACCAGTTTCACTGTCTGATTTGATCGGTGACTTTGTGTGGCGGCAAGCGTTGATCGCCATCTTCCTGGCGCTATTGGAGATGGTACGGCTGAGAGCGGTTCGGCTTCAGCAAAAGGACACCTTTACCTCGATCACAGTCGCCCGCAGCAAGAGGTTTGAAGAAGTTTTTGCGGCCAAAAGCGCCGAGGAACTTGCGGCGGGACTGGACGAGAGCTTTACCTAGCAAACAGTTCTCAGTCATCAGTTTTCAGTACTCAGCCGGGCGATCCACTGCAAACTGAAACTGATGCCGCAAATACTTAGCATGGCTACTGAGAACTGACAACTGATAACTGAAGACTTCACTTATGCTGAATGACGAAATCTTAAAAGCCCTCATTGAGGGCATTATCTACATCGCACCGGAACCTGTCACGCTGGATGGCATCCTCAAGACGCTGGAAGGCGAAGACCGCGAGCGTGTCAAAGCCAAGCTGGACGAACTGGTGGCCGACTACGAGCAGAACGTGCACGGCATTCAAGTGCGCCAGGTGGCAAATGGCTATAAGTTCTCAACCAAGGCCGAGCACCACGAAATTCTGCGGAAATATGTGAAGAGCCTGAAGCCGGCAATACGCCTGTCCAAGCCCGCGCTTGAGACGCTTGCGGTGATTGCCTACCGTCAGCCGGTGACGATGCCTGAAATCGAGGAGATCCGCGGCGTGGATTCGGGCGGCGTGATCCATACCCTGCTGGAAAAGAAATTGGTGGTGACGTCGGGCCGCAAGGCCGTGGTGGGTCGCCCCATCCTGTATCGCACCTCAAAGGACTTCCTGGTGCATTTCGGGTTAAAGGATGTGGGAGAGTTACCCAGCTTGAAAGAATTTGAGGAATTGGCGAAGCGCGCTTTAGGCTCAGAGTGGGCCGAAGGAGAAGCGCCTGCGGCAACCGGCGAGGCCGCAGCCTCACCCAACGCAGAAGGTAGCACGGTGGCAGTCGAAGGCGCGGCAGAGACTTCGGAGCAATCGTTGCCTCCTGCAACCGGGGAAGCAGTACCTTTAGATGCCGTGGTTGCAGTCGAACCCGTGCCAGCAGCGGCGGAGAAATCCAGCACGGAAAATGTCGAACATCCTCCCGTAGTAGACGAGACTGTGCCTGGAGAAACTCCGGTTGCAGTCGAGCCTGTGCCAGCAGCAGCGGAGGAATCCAGCACGGAAAATGGGGAACTTCCTCCCGTTGTCGAGGAGATGGTACCCTCGGAAGTACCCGAGACAGTCGAAACTACACCAGGCGGGGCAGAGGAACCCAGCACGGAGAATATTGAACTTCCTCCTGTAGTGGACGAGACTGTGCCTGCGGAAACTCCGGTTGCAGTCGAACCCGTGCCAGCAGCGGCAGAGGAATCCAGCACGGAAAATGTGGAACTTCCTCCCGTTGCCGAGGAGATCGTACCCACGGCCGTACCGGTTGAAACCGGACCTGTACCAGCATTGCCCGAAGAAGCCGGCACGGTGAATCTCGACGAGCATCCCGCTCCGCCGGAAGAAACTGTGCCCCCTGTGGACGCGGAATCGATACCCCAGGAAGATACAGGAACGACCGCCCAGGAAACCCACTCCTCAGACGAGGAATTGCCGGCGGAGAGCGCTGATAATTCCACGCCCGCCATTACGGAGCCGACCTCCGCAACCGACTCACTGGCGGCCCCGGAAGACCATGAACCGAAGGCCTAAATAGGCAACGGTCACAGGTCAGAAAGTGTAGCATCAAGCAATTATGGAACAACGCCTTCAGAAGATTATCGCTGATGCGGGGATTACTTCACGCCGAAAGGCCGAACAGATTATTCTGGAAGGCCGCGTCAGCGTTAATGGAAAACCCGTCTCCAAGCTGGGGTCGAAAGCCGACCCGGCTCACGATCACATTCGCGTGGATGGCCGTTTGTTGACCCGCGATGCCGAAAGTGTTTACTTACTTGTGAATAAGCCCGTTGGGTATGTTTCCACGGTCAGCGACCCGCAGCACCGCCCAACGGTCGTCTCCCTGGTGCGAGGCATCAAACAGCGCGTCTACCCGGTGGGAAGGCTGGACTTTCACTCCTCCGGCTTGATGATTTTGACCAACGATGGCGAACTGGCGAATTTTCTGATGTCGCGCGCTTCTGCTGTCCCCAGATCTTACCAAGTAAAATTGGAAGGCCGTCCGGACCCTGCGGACATCGCCAAACTCCAAACCGGAATCGTGCTTGATGGCCGGCGCACCGAGCCTTGTGAGATTCACCCCCTGGGACAGGATCCCAAACCTTGGTATGAAATTACCCTGATCGAAGGCCGATACCATCAGGTTCGACGTATGTTTGAACGCGTCGGCAAGGGAGTGGTAAAGTTAAAACGCGTGCGCATTGCGTTCCTGACGGACAAGGACCTGGCGCCCGGAAATGTGCGCAACCTGACGCGCTCGGAAGTTGAACGGCTGAAAGCATGGAAGGAAACGGATACTGTTGCACTCAAAAGCCACGAGCCAAGAAGAAGGAGTCTGGAGTCGGCAATGAGAAGCCAGAGTCCTGCGGTTAGGATTCAGCCTCCAGCAGTCAAACCCCAAACTCCACCAGTTGGGAGGCAGTACATCGGAACCGTGTCCCCGCAGCCCGCAGCTCTAGGTCGGAATTCCGGATTTAGGCCGCAGACTCCCACAAAAACTAGACCGTATCCTGCACCCAGACCTCAAGGTCCTGGAGCCGGAAGCCAGTATCGCGGAGCTCGGCCCGAGAGACCCACGCCTGGGAGCCAGAAATTCGGCTCAAGACCCCAGGGGAATGGACCGAAGGGTAAGCCATTCGGAGGCAGACCTCAGCGGCCCGAAACCGGAAGCCCCTATCGCGGACCCAGACCCCAAGGGACTGGAGCCGGAAGCCAGTATCGCGGAGCTCGGCCCGAGAGACCCACGCCTGGGAGCCAGAAATTCGGCTCAAGACCCCAGGGGAATGGACCGAAAGGTAAGCCATTCGGAGCCAGACCCCGAAAGCCGGGGGACAGAAACCAAAAGTAAGCGATTGCGAGGCATTATTCTGACTCCTGGCTTCTGACTCCTGGCTCCTTACTTGTGCAAGGCACCGACCATGCCACGATCCCCGATTTACGAAATCCTCCCACCGTGGTCCGGCCGCATTCGGCCCTATCCGCCCGGCAAGCCGATTGAAGAAGTCGAGCGCGAACTGGGTCACACCGCCATCAAACTGGCCTCCAATGAGAATCCGCTGGGGCACTCTCCCAGGGCTCAGGAAGCCGTCCGCAACTATCTCAATAATATCCAGATCTATCCCTACGGCAGTGGATATTACCTGCGGGAAAAGCTCTCGGAGATTCATGGCATCCCGC
>CAYTMD010000180.1:0-11886 GCA_964438685.1 uncultured Acidobacteriota bacterium | reverse complement strand
AAACCCTTTTCAGAAATATCCCAGCCCATGATGTGCTCCGTGTTGGGATAAAAGACGGATCGCGAATCCAGAATCTCCGCCCCCGGGTAACTTCTTTCCGAACCCACCACGATGGCCGCCGCGGCGCCGTCGCCAAACAAAGCCGAGGAGATCAGATTGGCCATCGAAACATCGCTTTTCTGCAAAGTCAGTGAACAGAGCTCCACCGAAAGCAGCGCGGCAACATGATGAGGGAAGGCGCGGACGTAATCCGCAGCGCGGGCAATCCCAGCCGCTCCCGCCACACAGCCCAACCCGAAAATGGGGATGCGCTTGAGGCGAGGCGACAAGCCCATCCGATTGACAAGGCGCGCATCAAGCGAAGGGCTGGCAATTCCCGTTACCGAAACCACAAACAAGGCATCGATATCCTGGGGGGCCAATCCTACGCCCACCAATGCCCGGCACAGCGCCTGCTGGCCAAGATCCTGGGCGCACTCAATCCAGGCATCATTAGCCTGCCCCCATGTCGTCATTTCGTAATAGGCATCAACCGGCAAAGCGAGAAAGCGGCCGTCAATCCCGGCATGGGAATGCATCCTGTCTACCACATCAGGATTGGTGAGATTCCCTTGCCAGTATTTCTTTAGCGCCGCGCTGAGCATCGCCTGTGAGTAGTAATGTTTTGGGAAGGCACTGCCAACACTTGCAATCTTCATATTTTCAATTTTGCCCACGGCTCTGTGGGTGAGAAGTGGCGATTACTGAAGCCGCGAGAGTTCTCTCCTATAGAGTTGGTTGTTGGGAAATTCCTGTGCCAGGTTCTGAAGCAGTTCTTTTGCCTGCTGGCGGTTCTTGTCGCGCAGGGCGGCCACGGCGAGCAGTAGCCGCGCGAAGGGTAGCAGGTAGTGTCCTTTCGAAGCCGTCAATTGCAACTTCTGGATGCCCAGATCCTTATCAGTCTGCGCACCGTACAGCCGCAGTAGCCAGCGCACCGGCGCGGGGTTAAGGCTCAGCATATAGTTCTCAACTCCGATGGCCAGGTAGGCGTCGTAACAGGTGGGGTCGGCTACCAGCAACTTCTCGGCGGCAAGCCCCGCGCGCTTGGTATTCGAGAGGGCGGCCAAGTCGCGTTTTTCCACCAGCGCCAGGTAATCTGATTCAAGGCCCAAATTCAGCACGGTGGCGAATAAGGCGTTATGGTCATTAGGCGAATGCTGAAGGATGGCGTCTGCCAATTGCTGGCTTCGCGCAATGGCACCGTTGAACTTTTCCCGCACGGCTGGGTCCGGCAAGGGCTTCTCCCGCCCCTTGAATTTGTCATCGTCCACGAATAACTCCGTCTGCAAAACTCCCAGCCGGTTGAATTCATCAAACAGGTACGCCGCTCCCTCCGAGGTTGGACCGAAGGGGTCTGTGGGATGTGCTTTGAGGTAAGCCTGGAAAGTTTTGTGAGCATCATTAAATTCGAGGTTGTACATATGGCGATAGCCCAGATCAAGGGGCGTTGACGATGGCAGTGAGGCGCCGATCGGGCCCAAGACTCCCGACGCCAGGACCAGGAATAGGAGAGGAATGGTTGGTGAGGGCATAAGTTATAAAGGCCGTCGGCTCATGGTGCTGGTAGAGTCAATCGTGGCCGTGACAGCTCATAGATTGTCTGTGTTTGCCCCTCTCAAATATTTACCACTCGCCGGGCCAGCCCGAGCGCCTCTGACCAGAAGGTGGTCGTGGAGTGAATCGATTCCACGACCTCGGCCAGTTTGGTTACAAATTCGTCGACCTGCGCATCCTCCACCACCAGGGGCGGCGCCACCTTGAGCACTTGAAAGTTGTTTCCGCAAATCTGGGTAAGGATGCCCTTCTGTCGAAAGAGACTCATCACCAGCATCTGTCCAAACATTCCCGGATGGATTCGTTTGAATGCCTCGTAGGAAGCCCGCAACGCCCATTGCCGCGGCGCCTGGAACTCAACTCCACAGAAGAGTCCGAGGCCGCGCACATCTTTCACCATTTCATAACCACCGAGCACGTTTTGCAGCCGCTGGCGCAGGTATTGTCCCACGGACAGCGCACGCGCGCCCAGCCGCTCGGATTCAAGCACCTCCAGAGTGGCGAGTCCGGCTCGCATGGCAAGATTGTTTTCGGAATAGGTTGAGGTGTGAATAAAGGCCCGATGGAGGGAGCTATAAACTGAGTTATAGACATCGTCCGTAATCAGGACGGCGCCCACCGGCACCAGCCCACCGCTCAATGCCTTGGCTAAAATGACCATGTCGGGATCAAGCTCAAAACGCTGCGCGGCCAGGAACTTGCCTGTGCGATACATGCCCGTTTGAACTTCATCCAGGATGAACAGGCTGCCATACTGACGGCAGATTGCCTGGGCCTTTTGCAAGTACTGCGCATCGGGAATCCGGATGCCGCCTTCGCCCTGAATAGTCTCCACAATGAAGGCGGCGAACTTTTTTGTTGCCAGTTCCGCTGCCAGACTCTTCCAGTCCCCGAACGGAATCTGTTTCGTATCCGGCAACAGCGGGCCGAAACCTTCGCGCCAAAACTCGCCGCCCATTAGCGATAGGGCGCCGCACGTGAGTCCATGAAAAGCGCCTTCGGTGGAGAGCAAGCCCGTGCGCCCGGTGTGGGCACGCGCAAATTTGATGGCCGCTTCCACTCCTTCGCTGCCGGAGCTGGTGAAATGCGCCTTCATCAGTCGTCCCCCAGCGCTTTCGCAGAGACGGTGGGCAAGTTCGCCCGCGAGTTCGGGCACGTTGCTCTGCAACATCACGGGCCCGCTTCGGTCAAGCTCTTGTTTCAGAGCAGCAATAATATGGGGATGATTGTGACCCGTATTGTGAACACAATACCCCGAGAGAAAATCGAGCACCCGCGTTCCATCCGGCCGAAAAAGCTCGGCGCCCTCGCAATGCACAAATGGCACGTTCATTTGCAGAACGTCCAGCAAACGAACCCATTGTGGGTTTACCGAATCTGCGTAATGTTTGTCGTTGGCTACGGCAATTGGCATGGGCCGAGTGGCTGCCCTTTCTATTCGCTGGCTTAACTGAATGGTCCGAAGAATGCCCTGTAGACAATTGATAGGATGCCGGACTTATGCTCAGGGTTGGTAGATGTGGAGAGCCGCAAAACAAATTTGCGGCGGCATACGGGCAGGCGTTGGACCTGGGATTTGGTCAAACCTCCCTTGGCGCAGGGTTACCGTTTTCTTCCCTGCCGGAGAGAGGCGATCTCGGCTGCGGTAAGGTCCCTCCACTTACCGACTTGCAAGCCCTCCAGAGTCAACGGCCCAATTCGTGTGCGCACCAACTTCAAGACGACATACCCCACGGCCTCGAGCATGCGCCGCACTTCGCGGTTTTTGCCTTCCGTCAAAACGACATCCAGCCAGGTATATTTGCCGCGGTCTTCGCGCCGCCGCACGCTGAGCGGTTGGGCGAAATCGCCGCGCTTCATTTCCACCCCGGAATTGAGCCGGGCAATCACCTCGTCGCTCAGCAACGCATTGGTCTTCACCAGATAGGTCTTGGCGATTCCGGATTCCGGACTCAGTATGAAATCCGCGAATTGAGTGTCGTTGGTGAGCAGCAGGAGCCCGCTACTGTCCTTATCCAACCTGCCCACGGGAGCAACCCACTTGTTGTCATCGCCCAGATACTCGTAGATCGTCTCGCGGCCGGCGCGGTCGCCATGACTGGTGATGACGCCCTTGGGTTTATAGAACAGCAGGTAGCGCTTGCGTGCCGGTTTCAGGCGCTGGCCATCTAGCTGGATCGTGTCGCGATCGGGAGTGACCCAAATGTCCGGGTCACGCACGGTGCGGCCATTGACCTTCATCCGGCCCGCCAGAATCGCCTCACGCGACACTGTGCGCGAAGCAAGGCCAAAGCGCGAGAGAACCCGATCGAGGGTCATGGTAGGTTTCGTAGGCATAGGAAAAAACAAGTCAAAAGTCAAAGCGCGAAAGTCAAAAGGCAAAAGTAAAAAAAGAAGGCGCGGAGCCTGGCGGGGTTCAACCTCTGACTTTTGACTTTTGCGTTTTGACTTTCAGTTCAGCTCCAGTTCCCGCCCCACACCCTGCTTCACGGCGGCTTCCAGCACCAGGTGCGCGGCAATAGCATCCTGAACGGCCACGCCCACGGATTTATACAGCGTGATCTGCTCAGGGGAGGTGCATCCGGGCTTGACCCCGGAAATCAGTTCGCCCACTTCGGCGTAGATATGGTCCGGCCCCATCAGCCGATCGCGAATCGGCCATTTCAAATCGTTGGCCCCACCAGCATTGGGCGCGAGCGCGGCTTCACGCGTCTCAACCACCACCAGCGATTTCAGCACGGCGTCGGCATCAACCTCGCGTCCGTTGGCATTCAAACCCACGGAGGTGACGTGGGTGCCCGGCTGAAGCCACCCGCCTTTGACCACTGGTTCCAAGGCGTGGGTTGCGGCACAGATGATGTCTGCACCGGCAAAGGATTGCGCCCCCGCCTCGCAGACCGAAGTCTTAATGCCCTGCTCCCGGGCAATATCCGCCGCCAGCGCCGCAGCTCTTTGCGGGTGGCGGCCCACTACGCGGATTTCCCGTATAGGCCGTACGCGCGGAATGGCCGCGGCATGGGCGCGAGCCTGCACGCCGGTTCCGAGAATCAGCAAAACATGCGAATCCTCGCGAGCCAGAAGGCGTGCGGATAGTGCTGAGCCGGCTGCCGTTCGTGCCGCGGTAATGAAGGTCCCATCCATCAAAGCGCGAGGCGAACCCGTGGCCGCGTCGAACACCAGGATCACCGCCTGGTGGCTGGGCACGCCGTGCGCTTCATTCTCAGGAAAAACGCTGACCAGCTTGGTGGAAAGCGTGCGTGTGGAGCCCAGATAGACCGGCATCGCGGCCAACAGGCCATGTCGATCGTCCACCAGCGACATGATGCGCGCGGGCATGGAGACGCGTCCCGCGCTCAACTCGGCCATAGCGGGACCCAAGGCATCGATCAGGCGGCCGAGATCGAGCAGGCTTTCCACTTCGCGGCGGTTCAGCAGCAGCATGGGATGAATCCCCATCAAAAGAATTCGAGGGCTGATAGCTGATAGTCAATAGTTGATAGCAACCCAGCACTCGCCAGATAAATTTCCCACGACCTGCCTTTGCTTTAGCTATCGACTCTGAACTATCGACTATCAACTCTCGAAGGCAATCTCATCAAGCTGAATAAACTCCTGCACCATGGGCACCGTGGATTGGTCCATTTCCGGGATTGTGCCCACAAAGGCCACGCGGCTGTCCACCAGGAAGACCACGCGGTCCGCAAGTTTACGCGCCAGTCTCGTATCATGGGTCACCACCACCGAAGTAAGGCCCGTCTGCTGCTTGACCTTTAGAATCAGGTCACCAACCACTTGCGCCATCAGCGGATCGACCATCGTGGTGGGTTCGTCGTAAAGAATGCACTCCGGCTCGGCCGCCAATGCCCGCGCAATGGCCACCGCGCGTTTCATCCCGGTGCTCAGGTCAGAAGGCATCAGATCGCGCATGCCCTCCAGTTCCACACGACCCAACAGGTCGTCAACGCGGCGTTGAATTTCGTCCTCGTCCACTGCCAATCCGCGCAGGGCCCTCTCCCGCAGCGGGTAGGCAACATTCTCGCCCACCGTCATGGAATCGAACAGCGCCCCGGATTGAAAGACCATGGTCACTCGCCGGCGGACGTCCATCAGTTCTTCTTCGCTCAACGCGGAAACCTCGCGGCCCGCCACCAGCACTTTACCCGCGTCCGGCTTCAGAAACCCCAGGATGTGCTTCAGCGTTACGCTTTTACCCACGCCGCTGCGCCCCAGGATTGCCACCATCTCGCCGCGCTGCACTTCAAAGCTCACGTCGTCAAGCACCGGCTGATCATCAAACGACTTCGACACATGCAGGAATTCGATGTACGGCTGCGCTCGCGGCGGGGAATGGGGTTCATCAGTCATGAGAAACAATTATGGATTATGAATTCTGAATTATGAAGCACGAATCGTGATGTCCGGCATTTAATAGCAAAGGAAGCCTGCCGCCCAACAAAGTCGAGCCCCGTATCCTTATATTAGTAAAATCTAATCTTGTTATGCACAACGGTAATACCTAAGGTATGGGACGAAAGTGCTATTGAGATAACCGTTCGAACAGGTCTAATCTAGTATTGTATTATTTCTTTGTAAAATCTAATGAAGTGACGAACCCCAATGCACTTTAGGAAGACGTTAAGTCCAATCCTTCTTGTCTTTTTGTCATGTTTGGCCGCATGGTCACAGACTCCGCCCAATCTGGAGCAACGCGGGGACCTCCTCAGCGCCCGTCCCATCGACAGAGTGTTGCAGCAAATCGACGACGAACAACGGGTCGCACTCCCCCACCATATACATCCACTGGCAAGGCCCCAGAACTTGGTCGGCCCGGTCCTGCCCATTCAGCCCATGGAGAAGATGGTGCTGGTCCTACGCCCCGATCCTGCGCAAGAGGAGGCTCTGGATGAGTTAATCCGAGCGCAGCAGGACCCCGCTTCGCCTTTCTACCACCAATGGCTCACGCCCGAAGCCTTCGGCGAGCGGTTCGGGGTTTCGCAGGGCGATTTGGACCAGGTCGCGGGCTGGCTGGAAATGCACGGGATGAAAGTGGACGAAATTCCCTCCTCGCGCCGCTCCATCATATTCAGTGGTACATCCGGACAGGTGGAGACGGCCTTTCACACCCAGATGCGGAAATATTCCGTCAGGGGGCATATACACTTTGCCAATGCCACCGATCCGGAGATTCCCCAAGCTCTGGCGGGAGTGGTGATCGGAATCGCCTCCCTTCACGATTTTCACAGTGCGCCGCAACACACCATGGCTCCGGCCTTCACTCTGGTGAATGGCGCTCACTTTCTAATGCCCGGGGATTGGGACACGATCTACGACGTGACGCCGCTTTACAGCCAGGGACTTGATGGCAGCGGCCAAAATATTGCCGTCGTGGGGCGCACGGACGTCAGCTTGACCGATGTGCAGACTTTTCGCACGAATGCCGCCCTCCCCACCAATTCAATCAACGTTCCGCAGAAGATCTTCGTGGATGGCGTCAACCCCGGAATGCCGGATTGTGGGGACGAGGAGGAGGCCGCCCTGGATGTCGAGTGGGCAGGTGCGATTGCCAGGAACGCCACCATCAAGTTCGTCAGCGCGGCGTCCGGGGCGACGGACGGGGTCATCCTGGCAGCCCAATACGCGGTTGCAAACAATGTAGCGCCGATTGTGACCATGAGTTATGGCCACTGCGAGAACACGCTATCCGGAGGGGGATTACACCTTTGGGGTGATTTGTGGTCCCAAGCCGCCAGCCAGGGACAATCGGTTTTCGTCTCCTCGGGCGACACTGGTGCGGCTGGTTGCGATCTTGCCGAACAGGCAACCGCGACCCAGGGAAAATCCGTCAACGCCATTTGCTCCACGCCCAATAGTACCTGCGTGGGAGGCACGGAATTCAACGACACCAACAATCCCGGCGTCTATTGGTCGGCAACCAATGGCCCCGGGCAGGCTTCCGTGCTCAGCTACATTCCGGAACTTGCCTGGAACGAAACCTCATGGTCAGGAATGATCGGCACGGCCTCGGGAGGCGGAATCAGTACCGTCTACGCGAAGCCCGGTTGGCAGTCTGCGCCCGGAGTTCCCGCCGGCGCCATGCGATACGTTCCCGACATTGCCGCGGCGTCGGCGGTTAACGATGCCTACGTCATCCAGGTTCAGGGCGCGGCCTATTATGCGGGTGGCACCTCCGCCGCGACGGCATCACTGGCAAGCGTGATGGCCCTTGTCGTCCAAAATACCGGAGCGCCGGTGGGAAGCGTCAACCCGGGTCTCTATACACTGGCCAGCCAGCAAGCCGCCGGGGGCCCGGCAGTTTTCCACGATGTCACCTCCGGCAATAACAGCGTGCCCGGAGTCACAGGCTATAGCGCGGGCACTGGCTATGATATGGTCACCGGACTGGGTTCAATCGACGCGTTCCTGCTGGTCAATAGCTGGAGCAACATCCGCGCTTCGAACTTCACCCTGGCATCCACTTCCTCCAGCCTCACGGTTTCACCCAACAGTTCAGCCACTGCGACACTAACCATGAGCGCGCAGGGCGGGTTCAATTCACCTGTCATGCTTTCAGCGGCCGGCGCTCCCACTGGCGTAACGGTAGCATTCTCTTCCCCCACCCTCACCCCCGCCACGCCGGTGACGATGACCGTGACCGCGGACGGCAACGTGGTGGCGAGCAATTGTCCCGTCGCCATTACCGGAACAGGTGGCGGATTCAAGCGGACGGTGGCATTTGAGCTGACGGTTGCGGCGCCCAATTTCACCCTGACTCCAACCCCGGCGGGCGCCAGCGTCAATGTGGGCAGTTCGACATCGTTTACCCTGACTTTGGCCGGGTTGAATGGATTCAATTTGCCGGTGGCCTTGTCGATCAGCGGAGCCCCGCAGGGGGTCACGGCAACTCTTTCGCCCGCCAGCATCACGTCCGGCTATGGCACCAGCACCTTAACAGTGTCAGTGGCCTCGGGGACGGTGGCCGGAACCTACGCCTTGGTCGTAACAGGTACGGGCGGGAATATAACGCAAACTCAAGGCGTCATCGTGACGGTGGCGAATCCCAATTTAACCCTGGCATCGAGTGCCGCAAGTGCGAGCCTGGCGCCAGGCGGGTCGGTCCCCATAACGTTGACCACCACCGCCGGGATGGGATTCGACTCGACCGTGTATCTCTCGGTCAGCGGAGTTCCCACAGGTGTCACGGCGAGCTTTAGCCAGAACAGCATCGTGGCACCGGGCGCCGGTAGCAGCACTTTAACCTTGTCTGCGGACGCTTCGGCCCCGGCAGGCGTTTTCACGCTGACGGTAGGCGCAGTAGGCGGAGGAACTACGAGGCTCCTGACGTTCAGCCTCACGATTCTATCCCCAAACCTTACACTTGCTCTGGGCGCGGCGGGTATCGGGGTGATGCCGGGGCAATCCCTGTCAACCACCGTGGCCGCCACGGCGGCGTACGGATTCAACTCCATAGTTACGCTCTCGGCCAACGGACTGCCGGTTGGAACTACGGCGAGCTTTAGCCCTTCCACTATCGCCGCTCCCGGCGTGGGAAGCAGCACCTTGACTATTTCAGCGGGGTACGGAGCAGCGCCGGGCGTGTATACCCTGACCGTGGCAGCTACAGGAGGAGGGCTCACCCGATCTCAAACGCTTACTCTTACCATCCTGACTCCAAATTTCTCCCTGACGCTGACACCCAGCGCTACCAGCGTGAATGTGGCACCCGGCGGGATGATGCAGATAACCGTCTCCACGGTGGTGGTGAGTGGATTCAATTCCGCCATCGCGTTGTCGGTGACGGGGGCCCCCCAAGGAGTTACCGCGAGCCTTTCGCCCACCAGCATTGCAGCTCCGGGCAGCGGTAGCAGCACACTTACGATAACTGCGGCCCCTGGAGCGTCAGCCCTATCCGGCACGCTGACCATCACGGCTTCGGGCGGGGGAACAATCCGCACCCAGACCATCAACCTGACGGCATCCCCCACCAGCGGGCACTAGCTGGTAGCCGCGGTTAGCGCTACGCAAGAATCGTGTTATGGGACAGAAACGATGGGCAGATTTTACTCCAAACGAGGGGATTTGCTACCCTTACTGCAAGGGCTTCACCGCAGAGGCGCGGAGGCGCTGAGAAAGGAAGACAGTAGACGGTAGACAGTAAACAGGCTCCGAACCTACGACTATTCACTTTTGCCTTTTGCGCTTTGCCTTTTGACTTTCTCTTGCCGCTCTGCACCTCCGCGCCTCTGCGGTGAATAGCACTTCCCTTACAAAAGCCACAAATCGCAAAGACAGATGACTGCCCCCGGTTCGGGACCGCGAGTCGAGGGAAGTGCCACGGGCGTCCCGCCCGTGCCCGGGCATGGCCAGGATGGCCATGGCACGCCTCTGCTTGCGACTCCGCCGCTCTGCACCTCCGCGGTGAAAACCAAGTAGGCTCTAACCCTGGTTTAATTCCATTGACAAGAGTATCGATATGGTATACAGTGAAGAGAGGTTTGAACGTAGGCGCCCCCCATGTCCCTGGTAAAGCCCCGCGTCACGACTCCGGCCCGCTGGGCCGCCAATCACCGCAACGCGTCAAAATCCACCGGCCCCCGCACGGCCCGCGGCAAGGCTGCATCCAAGCTGAACGGCCTGCGGCACGGGCACTGCTCGCCCATTTACCGCCAGTTCTGGCTTGCCTTGTTGGAGGCTCCGCCCGGCACCCCCGTCGCGACGACGGTACGCACACTGTTGACAGGAGAGGAAACCGGCAACCCCGTGTTTGCGGACCTCATTGACGTTCACCACGAGATGGAACTGGAAGACCAAGCCTATGAGCAGCGGCGGCGGCGCAGCGCCAGACGGGCACTTCGCTACCCCGAGCGAAGCCTAGAAGCTATTGAAAACAATGGGTCGAGTCAAAACCAAAAAATTGTAAAGGTGACAACAGGTTGAAATCAAATGCCTTACGCGAAATTCCCTTAATATTATAGAAAATAAAGGTAGATAGCAGCGCAGCACCCCCCTGCGGGGGATTCAAAATTCAAGATTCAAAATTCAAGACGACGTAGCCCCGTGTCCCGTGTCCCTTGCCCCGAAACCCGTTTCCCGAGTCGCTTGTCCCTCGCCCAAAGTCCCGAATGCCGAATCACGAGTCCCGCATCCAGACCCGCGAAACCCGTACCCCGAACCCCGTATCCCGAGTCCCGAATCCCGTGCTCTTAGTACCGCCACAGGAAGTAGAGGGTCATTCCCGTGCCGACGCAGATCACCGAGGCGCGGACCCAGCGGGGGTCAATCTTCTGGGCGTAGTGGGCGCCGCCATAGCCTCCGGCCACGGCACCGACGATCATGAGAATCCCTTGCGGCCACACCACTTGCCGGGCGGCGATGAACGTCACCACGGCCGCACCGTTGATGGCCGTGCCCAGTATCGCTTTCAGGCCATTCATGGTGTGGATATCATCGATGTGCATCATCTCGAGCATGGCCAGCATCAGGATGCCCATTCCGCCGCCAAAGAAGCCTCCATAAAGAGCGATGAAGAACTGCACCCCGGTAAGGCCAACAATGATGGGCCAGGAAGGCGGGCCCGACCGTTTAAACACCTGCCCGAGCTTGCGGGTCAGCCGCTTCCCAAAGGCAAAGAGAAGAGTGGCGAGTCCAAACAGGTAGGGCACCAGCCGCATGAAAGTGGCTTGCGGAGTGCGCAGAAGCACCAAGGCTCCCACCACGCCGCCAACGATGCTGATGACGATCAGCGGCCCCATGACGCGCGCCGACCGGGGCAGCCGCTTCCAATAGGAGAAGACGCTTGCCACCGACCCCGGCCAAACCGCCACCGTGTTGGTGGCATTGGCGGGAATGGGAAGAACTCCGGTGAAAATGAGCGCGGGAAAAGAGAAGAAACTTCCGCCCCCGGCAACAGAATTCATGGTGCCGGCCAGGACCGCAGCGACAAAGAGAAGAATGGCGTGGGAGAGAGTCATATTCTATCGGGTGATCGGGTGATCCGGCGATCGGGTGAACAAAGAAACAACCATTCTATTCTATCGGCTGATTGGGCGATCAGGTGGGCAGGTGGAAAAAGGACCAACAAAGTGGAATTGGCTTTTTGCTCACCGGATCACCCGGTCTCCCGATCACCCGATTCAGGGTTCTGCCGGCAACGCTTCCTGGTTGCGGGTCAGGCCTGTCAGTAAAAATTTGCCATCATGGGAGAAAACCGGGTGGTACACGTAACGCCGGTCCGACTTGAGAAATTCGAACTCATGTTCGTTCCGCGACCCGGCATGCGGCTCAGGCGCGCTGAAG
>CAYTMD010000179.1:0-11940 GCA_964438685.1 uncultured Acidobacteriota bacterium | reverse complement strand
TCTCATCGTCGTTGAACCCGCGCACCAAAACAATGTTCACCTTCACCGGGCGCAAGCCCGCTTCCATCGCGGCGTCAATGCCCGCCATCACTTTTTCATAGGACCGTGGAGTGCGCGTGATTTTGGCGAATTTTTCCGGGTTGGTTGAATCCAGGCTGACGGTAACCCGTGGAGAGCCGGCGGCGGCAAGGTCCCGTGCCATCTCCGGCAGCAGGTATCCATTGGTCGTTAGTGCCACGTCTTCCAGCCCATCAATTTGGTGGAGGCGCGCGATGAAGTCCACCACGCCTTCGCGCAGCAGAGGTTCACCGCCGGTCACGCGAATCTTGCGGATCCCCAAGCCTACAAGGATGCGACTGATCCGCAGCAATTCCTCCCAAGTCAGCAGGTCGCGGTGCGGGACGTAGTTTTTCGGATCAGCGGACTTGCAGTATACGCAACTGAAGTTGCAGCGGTCCGTTACCGATATGCGTAGGTCGTGAATATCGCGCCCGAATTTGTCGCGTAGCATGGTTCCGCCACACCCGATGGCACGGAGGCCGCCTTGGCAGCCCGCCGGGTGGAATCTTCTTTTATGCGATTCTTCCGCCTCGCCCCGAAAACAGAAACCAGCTCGCGTTTGGAGCCGGTAGCGTTCTCCCTTCCAAACGCGGGAGGCGCCACAGTTCCTCGCACCATCCTGAGCGCCTGCTGCGCCTGGGATTATCCGCGTCCGCTGGCACCGCGTGCCGGGAGAACTCTTCCATCGTAACGTGTTTCGATGCGCTCAGGCAAGTGCGGCCGACGGCGCCAATCTATGAACCACCAAGACACCAAGAGGAAAAACGCGTCGCTGCCGCGCTTATCAGCGTTACCGGTTCAGACCACCCCGTCCTTCCAAGCCATGGTGAGAAGTTAAGGCTAACCACTTTATTTTCATCAACATCTTGGAAAGAACAGCTTAACTCGTTTGTTTTCATGAATATCATGGAAAGGCGAAAAGCGGGCATTTTTTCTGTATGTGTTTTCAACAACTTAAAGAAATATAGCCTCAATTTTTCCCCTTTTTTTTTCGCGGCCATGGTCACTGAAGAATAAACTAAGCCTTTTAATTTCAATGACATCAAATTTTGCGAGGTTTTTGCGATTCATTGCTAACCTCTTTTGTTTCTAGTATATCTTGGAAAGCCACACCTCTCATTTTCTCCCCGGTTCTCCTATTTCAAGTTAACTATCTTTAATTTGAATGAGATATGGCTTTCGGACATTTGCGCCTTAAACGACTAACTCCTTTTGTTTCTGGTATATCTTGGAAGGCCGCTATAAGCGGGCCATCGTACCGGAGGCTCATTTTTGTTATCTTTATCGGTGGTTTTCTCCGGGCGTGCGTCAGGATGGGAGTGTCTTGCCGGGGCCCCAGTGCGCCAAACCTTCATCGCATCTCTAGCCTATATATAATGGGCTACATTGTCAAGATGGCAATTTGTCCTGGCGTGCAGGGCCGAACGGCGTTCGGCCTCTGGCGAGCGGCGCTCGCCCTTGCAGCGCCGACCTTTGGGGCGGCACGGGTTTCGTGGGGCCGGCCGGATCTTGCAGGCGCGGCTCGCGAGCCAAGCTCGTCCAAATTATGGTTGGTCCGGCAACTGATGAACTACCGCGGCGCCGCAAGGCGTGCAGAAAATTTGGTGTCTAAGTGTCTTGGTGGTGAACCGCAAGCTCTAAACAACGTCGCGACCGATGAGGCGCTCAATGCGCTTGCGAATGGGAGGGTGCGTGGAGAACAGACTGGAAAACACTGCACCGGTGGTGAGTGGCTGAAGGATGTAAAGGTGCGCCATGGAGGGTGCGACTTGCATGGGAATGCGCTTTGACCACTTGTCGATCTTGTCGAGAGCGCGGGCAAGACCCTGGGGATTGCCGGTGATGCGCGCGCCGGTAGCGTCGGCTTCGTATTCGCGCGAGCGGGAAATGGCGAGTTGGATCAACGTGGCTGCGAGCGGCGCCAGAATCATCATGGCGAGGGCAGAAAACACGCCACCCCGCCGGTTGTCACGGCCGCCACCGCCCCCAAATCCCCCAAACAGTTCGGCGTACCAAAGCATTCGCCCAATCAGGGTAATGGCGCCGGCCAGAGTGGCCACCACCGCGCTGGTAAGAATATCGCGATTCTTCACATGCGCGAGTTCATGCGCAAGCACGCCCTCAATTTCCTCATCATCGCAGATGTCCAGGATGCCGTGCGTGACGGCCACGGCAGCATGGTTGGGATTGCGGCCGGTGGCAAAAGCATTGGGCGAGTCAGTTGGAATCATATAGATCTTGGGCACGGGAATGTTGGCCTTGGCCGCCAGGCGCTCAACGATCTGGTAAATCCGTGGGCCGTCCTCACGCGAAATCGGCTTCGCGCCGGAGGATGCCAGCGCAATCTTGTCAGAGAAGAAATAGCTGCCCAGATTCATGACCGCGGCCAGCACCAGGGCAAACATCATGCCGCGTTGTCCGCCCCACGCCTCGCCGATACCCAGCACAAGGCCGGTCATGGCCGCCAGCAAAATCGTTGTTTTGAAATTATTCCACATACATTTACATTCCCCCCAAATTCAGTGCCAACATTCTGATTAGATGCAGATCACAGGGATTCCGGTGTGAGGCTCACGCATAGTCTCGAAGGAGATGAATTTCCGGCATTGAAGGGCTTAGCATGTTGTAAAGTCGTTCGTCTGCTGTGACCAAGTCCCACCCCGTCTTGATCGCGAGAGCCACATAGAGGCCATCGTAAACGCTGTGGCCGTTTTTCAAGGCTAAGGCCAGAGATAATTCTGCCAAATCTTCTATCGGCCACAAGGGAATATGGAATGCGCTGAATTCACGATAGAGCTCTTCCACGGCCTCAGCCGAAAGGAGAGCGCGCCTCGCCCGTTTCCAGAGCATATTTGCAATTTCCGCAGGAAGTATGGCAGGAGCATATATTTCCAATGCGCCGCGTCCCCAATTTGCAAATAAGACCTTTGCCTTGTCGGTGTCGGAGTCCAGCACAAGCCGTTTGGCAACTACGCTGGCATCAACGATAAGGCTGGTCATTGTCCCGATCCTCCCGAATGAGGGCAGTACTGTCCGGTTGGTTCGGATTCTTATTTCCTATCCTTTTCCAGAGTACATCGATCCTCTTCATTGCCCTGACCGCACCTGCCCGGCGGCGGGCCACCTCCTTTTTGTCGGCCAGCATCGCGAGAAGCTCCGCATTGAGGCTGCGGCCGTGGCGCTTGGCATCTCGCCGCAGTACGGAGTAGTCAGCTTCCGGTATGTTGCGCACCGTAAAATTGGGCATGGTTCCTCCACCTGACAATGATATCATAGTGATATCACTGCGCGACAGACTGACAATCGCCCAAGATCGGATCACTTACCCGACCCACCGAACAAAGCCATGCGCATTGAGAGGCTGCCGTATTCAAACCCCTCATATGGATAGCTTACTGTGTCATGTTCTGTGGTGCTGCCCATGCAATAGAGTAGCGGCACGTAATGTTCAAGCGTGGGATGCGCGAGCGCGGCCAGCGGCTTGCCCCATGAATCCGGCGCGGCCAGCGATGATGTGTCACGTGTTTCGATCGCGTTTTTCACTTTCGAGTCGAATTCGATGGTCCACGGATAAGGCGGCGCGTCCTTATCGCCTTCAAGGCGGCGCAGATTGTGCACAATATTACCGCTGCCCAGAATCAGCACGCCACGGTCGCGCATTCCGGCGAGCTCACTGCCCAGTTCGAGGTGGCGAGGTAGGCTGCGACCCTCGTCCAGGCTGATCTGAAACACGGGCACGTCGGCGTTCGGGTAGAGATGCCGCAGTACGCTCCACGCGCCGTGGTCGAAACCCCACGTCTCATCAGATTTGATTTCAAGTTCACGGGCAACTTGTTCCGCCTCGGCGGGGGCGCCCGGGGCAGGGTACTCCACCTCATAGAGGGGAGGGGGGAAGCCGTAAAAGTCATGAATGGTGCGCGGCTTGGCCACCGCCAGAACCTCCGAACCGCGCGTTACCCAATGTGCCGACACCACGCACACCGCCTTTGGACGCGGCAATTTCCGGGAAAGCCCCGCGAGTGTCTCCGTAAACTGGTTTCGCTCGATCGCGTTCATCGGCGAGCCGTGGCCAACGAAAAGAACGGGCATTCTCATGGGGCGATTCCTTTCGGTTTAGATTTTGTCTTAACGGATGTCCGCTTCTTCGAGGCCCGCCATCTTCAGGAGATGCTTCAGGAGTCCGAGTTTTAAAGGCGTGTTCCCGTGGATAGGAATTGAAAGCCGGACGATGTTGCCCGACTTGCCAAAGATGTGATGACTGCCATGAATCCGGAGGAGTTGCCAGCCGTGACTCTCGACGAGGCGGGCAAGCTCCTTGCCTGAGAGGGACCTCATAGGCCGATTTCCAGTATCTTGTCGCTGGGGGCATGCTCTGGCGGGTTGACTTCAACGTCCAAACAGGCCTCAATGGCCTCGTGGACATTTGCCATCAGCTCTTCGATGGTTTCGCCCTGCGTGGCACAGCCGGGAATCGCCGGCACCTCCGCCCAGTAGCCGCCTTCCTCCGCTTCGTGAACCACGACTTTGATTTTCAAGTTGCCTCCTCCGCGGTGGCGCTATACCAATCCGTTCATTTCGAGGAATTCAGTCCAAAGATGAGTGCATTTCTCAGCCAACTCGTAAAGATTGTATTTATCACGGCCTGCAATGACAAACAAGCCGACTCCCCCATAGGGCTTGTTTAGCAATCCGGATGTGTACTCAAACTGGCGACCTATCTTGAATTCAGAATCGACCTTAGGTCTCGAAAGGTCGTAATGCTTCAACCCGTTGCAAATGTCCTGACACACCTGCATTTCCAGATTGTTCCTGAAAAACTCATCCAACTTGATCTGTCCAACGACTTTCGAGTTGTTTAGCCAGTCCCGGAGGTGGTAGCAATTCATGAAAAACGCAAATATATCGTCCAAATCCTCTGTGGCAAAGGCTCTATCTCTAAGGTGAGGGGAATTCCCCTGGACGCGTTCATTCCAGCGGAGTACCCTCTCGAACTGCCCCTTCCACTCTCCGAGTTTATGGACGCTATCCAGACTTGCAAACTTCGGCATCGGTTCAAGTGTACCAAAAAGCGAGTGTAGCGCGGACCTGTTTTGTCCGCGGCTCGTCCACTATGGGCAAGGAAAAGCCGCGGACCTAAAAAGCAGGCGCTACGCTTCTTTCATGCTTGCCGTGCAACCTTCGCCGCAGTGCGCACAAACGTCATTTGAGCGTGCTTGGGATCGGCGTCCACGGTAAGCGAATCGCCCGGAGCCACTTCGCCGTCGAGCAATTTCATGGCGAGCGGGTCCTGGATCAGCCGTTGGATGGCCCGCTTCAAGGGCCGCGCCCCGAACTGCGGATCGTAACCTTCGTGGAACAGCAATTCGCGAGCCTTCTCCGTCAGCGTAAGCTCAATCTTACGCTCACTGAGGAGCCGGCGCAGGTTTTGCAGTTGCAAGTCGATGATCCTCTCAATCTCGGGTTTGCCGAGGGCGTTGAAGATCACGATTTCATCGATGCGGTTCAGGAACTCCGGGCGAAAGTGCTGGAGCAGCGAGTCGTGAATTCTTTTCCTGAGCCCATCGCTAAGCGCGCCTGCTGCGCTGACCGCTCCGGCTTTACTCGTGGTCACGCCGATGGCATGGTCAACTCCATTCATGGCCTCGTGAATATAGGTGCTGCCGATATTCGAGGTCATGATGATGACCGTATTCTTGAAGTCCACGGTGCGGCCCTTGCCGTCGGTCAACCGGCCATCATCGAGAATTTGCAGGAAGATATTGAACGCGTCAGGATGCGCCTTCTCGATTTCATCAAAGAGCAGAACAGAGTATGGGCGGCGGCGCACCAGTTCGGTCAACTGGCCGCCTTCTTCATAACCAACGTATCCCGGCGGAGCGCCGATCAGCCGCGCCACGGCGTGCTTCTCCATATACTCTGACATATCGAGGCGCAGCATGGCTTTCTCGTCGTCGAAAAGGAATTCCGCCAGCGCCCGCGCCAGTTCCGTCTTGCCCACACCCGTGGGACCGAGGAATAGGAATGAGCCGATGGGGCGGTGCGGGTCGGAAAGGCCCGCCCGGCTGCGGCGGACGGCGTTGGCCACATTGCGCAGGGCTTCATCCTGGCCCACCACGCGCGCGCGCAGACCGTTTTCCATCCGGACGAGCTTCGCCACCTCGCCTTCCAGCATCTTGGAGACGGGAATCCGCGTCCAGCGTGAGACCACTCGCGCCACGTCTTCTTCGTCCACTTCCTCTTTCAGCATGCGGCCTGTTTTGTCGATACCTTGCAGCTTGGCGTTGGCGGCGGTAAGTTCCTTCTCCAGAGAAACCAGCTTGCCGTAGCGGATCTCCGCCGCCTTGTTCAGGTCGCCTTCGCGCGTGACCCGCGTTTCCTCAACTTTCGCCTGCTCAATCTTTTCCTTCAGCTCGCCGATACTGGCGATGACTTCCTTCTCCGCCTTCCAGCGCAATTTCAAGTGGTCGGATTTTTCCTTAAGCCCGGCCAGTTCCTTTTCAAGGGCCCGCAAGCGCTCGCGGGAGGATGCGTCGTCTTCCTTGCGCAGCGCCTGGCGCTCGATTTCAAGCTGCGTCACGCGGCGCCCCATCTGGTCGATTTCAACCGGCATGGAATCGATTTCGATACGCAGGCCGGAGGCGGCTTCATCAATCAGGTCGATGGCCTTGTCGGGCAGGAAGCGGTCCGAGATATAACGGTTGGAAAGAACCGCCGCGGCAACGATGGCCGAATCCTTGATGCGCACCTTGTGGTGAACCTCGTATTTCTCCTTCAGGCCGCGCAGAATGGCAATGGAGTCTTCCACCGAAGGCTCGCCCACCTGCACCGGCTGAAAACGCCGCTCGAGCGCTGCATCCTTCTCCACATATTTCTTGTATTCATTGAGCGTGGTGGCGCCAATGCAACGCAGTTCGCCGCGCGCCAGCGCCGGCTTGAGCATGTTGGAAGCATCAATGGAACCTTCGGCAGCTCCCGCGCCCACCAGCGTGTGCAATTCGTCGATAAAGAGAATGATCTGGCCGCTCGCTTCTTCGATTTCCTTCAGCACGGCCTTCAAGCGGTCTTCAAACTCCCCGCGGAACTTTGCGCCCGCCACCATCGCGCCCAAGTCAAGCGCCACGATGCGCTTTGATTTCAAGGATTCTGGAACGTCGCCAGCCACGATGCGCTGGGCGATCCCTTCCACAATCGCCGTTTTGCCCACGCCCGGCTCGCCAATCAGCACGGGATTGTTCTTGGTCCGGCGGGAGAGCACTTGGATGACGCGGCGAACTTCCTCGTCACGGCCAATCACCGGGTCGAGCTTGCCGCGGCGGGCCAGTTCCGTCAGGTCGCGCGCGTACTTCTCCAGCGCCTGGTACTTGCCCTCGGGATTCTGATCGGTAACGCGTTGCGTGCCGCGCACGGCTACCAGCGCTTGCAATATGGCATCGTGGTTGACGCCCAATCGCTTCAGGATTCGCCCCACCGGATCGCTCGACTTACTCGCCAGAGCCAAAAGCAGATGCTCGGTGGAGACGAAATCGTCCTTGAATTGTTCGGTTTCCTTAAACGACTGGTCAAAAACTTCCTTCAGGGCGGGGGAGATAAACTGGTCCGTCGTCCCACCCACTTTGGGAAGCGCTTCGATGACCTTGGTGGCTTCCTGGCTTACCACCGCAGGCGTGGTGCCGAGCCGTTGGAGAATCCCGGGAACCACGCCCTCCGGCTGTTCAACCAAGGCTAGCAGCAGGTGTACCGGCTCCATCTGCTGGTTGCCATTGCGACTCGCGACTTCCTGCATCGCCTGGAGCGCTTCTTGCGCCTTAACTGTGAATTTGTCAAATCGTGTAGCCATATGAAAACCCCTCGCTGTCAGCGGTCAGCTTTCAACTCTTTCAAAAACCGCGTACGCACTCTGGATTCTATATCGTTGGATGATTAATGCCTTTTGATAGTTCTGTATTTCCCTGCTTGGCTTGCCCTTTTTTGACGTCAAGCCTTCAAAGAGGGCCCTGGTATCGTTTCGCCCAGGGTCATTGATGAAGTCAGTCCGCGGTGCCGCCGACTCTGGCTGATAGCTGAGAGCTGATGGCTGACAGCTATTCCTAAAGAAAAACCGCGTCCGAGATTCCTGGGACTATCCATCTGTCCCGGGACTCCGGACGCGGCTGAAAGCCCATCGTGCGGGGGTGGCGCCGGAGAAGTCCGCCCAGCCCCGCACGCACGCAGGAGCCGGGTTAGGCAGCCTTGCTGACGTTGATCTTGATCGTCTTCGGTTTCGCCTCTTCCTTCTTGGGCATCGTCAGCGTCAGAACACCGTCCTTGTAGTTGGCCGACACTTTGTCTGCGTCCACGCTGTTGGGCAAAGAGAAGGTGCGCGTGAAGGTTCCGTAAGAACGCTCAACACGATGGTAGTTCTGCTCTTTCACTTCCTTTTCGAACTTGCGCTCACCCTTCAGATAAAGGGTGTTATCCTCGACGCGAATCTCCACTTCGTCAGGATTGACGCCGGGCAGTTCTGCCTTCAGTACCAGACCGTCAGCATTTTCGTATATGTCTACGGGCGGCGCCCAAGTTCGGGTCGAAAGCTCGCCCTCCTCTAACACGGGCGAGAACGCTTCCCGCAAGAAGCGGTCAAATTGGTTCTGTGTGGCCGTCAGGCCTCGGAATGGTTCAAATCTAACAATCGCCATGGTAGTTTGCCTCCGTCTGTTTATCTAGCACTTTCTTAGTGCAAATAGATAATAAAATATGAGCGTATATATGTCAAGATTTATTTTTTCATGTTTTTCAATTACTTACGAGGTTCATGATGTCGCTAAACCTCTCCATGGCACCGGGCTTCAGGTCAGCGCGTGCCGACCTCAAGGTCTGCTCTGCAAGTACTTTATAGGGAATTTCTATTTGAGGATGGGATCTAGGATCTCGCCAAATTTCTCTTTGTAGATGTACGTGGTCTGGAGGAGTTTGGAAGCAGGGACCGGCTGAGCTTCCTGGCGGTAGCCCATGGGGATCAATGCGGCCACCAGGAAATTGTCAGGAATATGAAAGTGGGTCTTGATCTTGGCTTCGTCGAATTCCGTCACCCAGTGAGCCGACAAGCCACCTTCCGCCGCGCCCATAAGGATATGGTGCACGGCCACCAGGGCATTGGCCATGGCGGTGCGTTTGGCCACGTCGGGAGAAGAAGAATAATACTCGCGCAGCCGACGCAGCGCCTCACGGCCATCCTCCTCCGTGATTTTCCGGCAGGCGATCATTTCCTGCAAATACTGCGGCGCGGACTTCCAGGCCATGGTATCGGCCAGGCAGATCAGGATGACGGGAGCGGAACTGAGCGGCGCCTTGATATTTGTGGCGGCTTCGAGATATTTCTTGGCGGCGTTTCCGCGCACTACAATCCAGCGCCAGGTTTGCAGACTCCATTCGGAGGGGGCATGGCGGGCCACATCAATGACGTGTTGCAGGCAATCGTCGGCAATATCCTGCTCACTGAAGCGGGGAAACAATGGCCCTACGCCTAATGGCGATTTCTTGTGAGCACGGGCATTATCCGTGCTGGTGTTTTCGCTCATAAATAGAGATGTATCGCTGGCCATTTTAGTGGTGATAGCAGGCGATGAAAAACAATCCAAAGACGACTGCATAAAGCAACTCTCTGACACCCAACCGGCGCACCTGAAGTGGCCGGGGTGATTCGAAAAACCATGCAAACCCGCGGATGAATAAGGGTCCAAACGCCAACAGGATGAGACCGGGGAACCATCCGGCCCGCCACATCAATCCCAGGAGCAGCAGGGAAAACATCTGGTGCGCGAGGAAGCCTCTTCCCTGATGAAATTTCTCCCCCGGTGTCACGGCTCGCGCGGAATGGATTCGGAGTTGAACAAAATGAATCTGGTTGGCGGCGAACAGCCAGTTGGCCAGCCATAGGATTGCGGCCGTCGGGCCGAAATGACCTGTGGCCAGGTAATAGGCCCCCACGGAAGTGGAGCTGAGCGCGATGGCGCCCGTCAACTGGGCGTTCATGCGAGTTTCCCGGCCAAGTTGTTTTAGCACCGCCTGAAGAAGAAAGGCTATCGCCGCGATCGCGCCCAGCAGCAGAAGTCCATAGGCGTGCCCCCACTTTAGGAGAACTGCAAAGGCCAGGACGGTGGTGGAGGAATAAAGATAAATTGAATAATGAACAATCCTCCGCTCGGCATCGTTTTGTGGACGCAGGGCGGAAAGTTCCAACTGGGCTTCCACGGGTGTTCGCAAACAGAAAAGGCCCAGCGCGACCACGGCAAATAAAAAAATCCAGATGATTCGCTCCCCGCGGGGATTGCCGGCCGCGGCGCCCGTAATCAGGGGAACCAAAAGCATTCCCCAGGCACCGTGTTCACGCGGCAGGAAGAATGATTGTCCTCGGGAGCTGTTTAGGATGGGCAGGATACGGGGTGCGCTGGCCATGGCAGTCAAACCTCAGGACGCCCGGGCCGTCACTCCCCGGCTTTTGTAGATTGCTTTATTTATTTCAACGAGCAGATCTTCCAAAGGGACGCCCACTTTGCGGGCCGACATTTCCAGGGAACAGTCGTCACAGGAAGGCCGCAGCTTGAACTGCTCAAAGACCGGAGTGGTTTCGGGATATTTCTGCTTGATGTCGCGCACTGTTTCCCCGCCGCGTACCAGATCAGTGAATTGAAGCATGGGCTTCCTCCTCGGCCTTCCGCTCCGGATGCCGAACGCTGTCCGGCCCTGCATCCGCAGCCGTCGTGTGCGGCTGATACACGCAGAAAGGTTCTTCGGCAAGAAAGTCTCCGGTAGCAGCGAACGCCCGTGCGCGGCAGCCCATGCAAACATTGCGAAATTCGCAGTAGCCGCACTTGCCTTTCAAGTTGCCGGTGTCGCGGAGTTGCTGAAATACCGGGGCGTTTTCCCAAATTTCCTGCAAGCTCTGCTGATGGAGATTGCCGGCCAGGGCAGGCAAATAACCGCAGGGATAAACTTCACCCTGATAGGAAATGAACGCGACGCCCGTTCCGGCCAAACAACCTTTGGTCATCGCCTGCATGCTATCAGGGTGGGGCGCCGCGGAAGGCCGGGCTTGGGGGTTAAGGGAGATCCCCGTCGAGCCGGGCATGGTCATATCCGTGGGGCCAATTCCGGGTCCAGCGCTGTATGCAGGCTCCGGCAGCGACGCGGCACGCCGCTCCGCCGCGCGGCGTTGGCGCATGACGCGGAAGTAATGAGGTGCGCACGTGGCTTTTAACTCGATGCCGCCTTCCTGCGCACGATCGTAAAACCAATTCAAAATCTTTTCGTACTCGTCGGCAGGCACCATCTGCTCTTCCGCGATGCCCACACCGCAGCCCACCGGAACCAGCAGGAAAGTGTGGAGAGCGTCGGCGCCCAACTGGCGCGCCATTTCCAGTACGGCGGGAAGTTGGTGGGCGTTATGCCGCGCAATGGTCATGTTGATTTGCACGGACATGCCGAGGTCTTTCAAATTACGCAAGCCGCGCAGGGCCTGTTCAAATGCTCCCGGGATGCCTCGAAAGGCATCGTGGGTAGCGGCGTCCGCTCCGTCTAAACTGATGGAGACGCGGCGCACGCCGGCATCCACGATCTTGTGGGCAACTTCCTGAGTCACCAACGTTCCGTTCGTCGCCAAGGCTACACGCAATCCGCAATCGCGCGCGTAGCTGGCCAATTCAAAAATGTCTGCACGAAAAAGAGGTTCGCCACCGCTTAGAACTAGGATAGGTAGGGATAACTGAGAGACTTGCTTTATTATGTTCAGGGCTTTGGTCGTAGGTAGGTCATTTATGGATGAGAGTTCCGTAGCGGTGGCGCGACAATGAATGCAACGCAGGTTACACCCCTTTGTCACCTCCCAAAAAATGAGCCGCGGTT
>CAYTMD010000178.1:0-12057 GCA_964438685.1 uncultured Acidobacteriota bacterium | reverse complement strand
AGGGGGGCTAAGGACGGGAAACGGGACATGGGGCTCGGGCTGTCGACTCGCCACTCGCCACTTGTCCCTGTCTTCGCGTCCTGCTGCTGGTTCGCGCGAGCGCGCGGGGAAGAGCCGCATAGGAACGTACAAAACGCGCACCTGCGCTACCTCGCTCGCTACCCGACCTCCGGGCTACCCGCTGCACGGGAAACCCGGGACACGGCCAGTCCCCATCGCCCCATCTCCGTCAATGGTTTGCGTGCGATTTGTGTTATGCTGGATCAGTTTACAATGTCATCCGATGCCCCAGCGACGCCTAGGCAGGGCTGCGCACCCTTTTTGCGATGGGCTGGCAGCAAACGCCGACTGCTGCCCGTTTTACAGAGCTTTTGGACGAAAAAGCACAAACGATACATTGAGCCGTTCGCAGGGTCTGCGTGCCTGTTTTTCGCCATCAAGCCGCCAAAGGCTATCCTGGGTGATCTGAACTCTGAGCTGATAGCAACTTTTATCGAGGTGAAGTACAGGATCGGTGCGGTTTTGGGGGAGTTGAAGGCATTGCCGCCGGAGGACCGGGAAGAATACAAGCGGCTCCGAGGGATCGACATCTCGACGATGACGCCGTCGGCGCGGGCCGCGCGGTTCATTTATCTGAACAGATATTGCTTTAACGGGATTTACCGAACGAATCTGCTCGGCCAGTTCAACGTCCCTTACAGCGGCGTCCGATGTGGGAATCTGCCGGCTGATGGGGCGTTCGAAAAGTGCGCTAGGCGCCTACGGGTTGCGCGGTTGGTGAACGGTGATTTCGAGAAGGTGCTCAAGCATGCGAAAAGGGGTGATCTGGTGTATATGGACCCTCCCTTTGCAGTTCGTGCGCGACGCGTGTTTCGAGAGTATGATCCCAAAACGTTCACCAGCGAGGATATTTCAAGGCTGCGTGGATGGATGGAACGGCTGGACGCTGCGAAGATAAACTTCGTGGTGAGTTACGCCGAATCAGATGAAGCGGACGTGTTGAAGAAAAATTTCTCTCACGAAACAGTGGCCGTTCACCGGCACATCGCCGGGTTCGCCTCTCATCGCGCAATGACGAACGAATTGCTGATCTCGAATATCTGAAGTCTTATGCCGACTCTGAATCCTTCGCACCCTGAAGTCGCCCCTGTGGTCCCGTCGGGACAACTGCGTCGTCTTAGTGTCGATGAGATTAAGCCGAGCGCAAACAACCCACGCCTTCTCTTCGATAAACCTCAGCTTGCGGAGCTGAAGAAGAACATCGGCGCGCATGGAGTGCTCGTACCGATTACGGTCTACCAGCCGAAGGGTCAACAAAAGTTCTCAATTCTCGACGGCGAGCGCCGTTATAAGTGTGTGCTCGACTTGACGAACGAGGGACACACGGGGAAAGATGGCAAGCCCCTCAAGATCCCCGCCAACATCGTCGAACCGCCGACGATGATTGCCGGGCTCTTGTACATGTTCTCTATTCACAACTTCAGGGAGCAATGGGAGCTTATGCCCACAGCTTTGAGCCTGAAAATCGTGATGGAAGAACTTGGAACGAGGGACAGTTTAGCGTTATCTAAACTGACGGGCTTGAGCGAACGTCAGGTCGAGAGATGCCAGTCACTACTCAATTTCCCCGAGCGATTTCAAAAGCTATCGCTTGATCCCGATCCAGCCACGCGAATACCATCCAACTTCTGGATAGAAGCTCTTCCAGTCATCGACTTGGCGATGGAGACGACTGAAAATACCAAAAAGCTGGGTCGTGATGGCGCAACCGATAAACTGGTTGAAAAATACCGCAACAAGAAGATTAAGAGCGTTATTCACTTCCGTCGGATCATGGAGAGCTACGATCTTTCGGAAGAGGACCCGGCGTTGCAGGCGAAGGTTGTAAGGCGCATCGACCAGTTCTTCCTTAACCCAAAGACCGAGACTCGTGAAGCGTTCGATGAATTCATTGTGGAAAAGAAGCGTGTCCAAAGCGCCATCAGTGCCTGCGAAGGATTCTTGGCCCAACTGAAAAAGTTCAAACTGAAGTACACAGCAGATGACGAGGAGAGAAATAACCTTCGCGGGGCTTTGCGGCAGGTAAGGGATTACTGTGACAGTCTTGAACAATCACTTACGGGAAGCGATGATCCTGAGGTCCCGAACGACTGACTATGTGGAGCTGGCTAAGGCGATTGCATGCAGTATTGCGCTTTCACGACTATCAGCCACAACACGTGTCGATGGCATCGGTTGGGAAATGGATGAAAGGGATCAAAACGAAAGATGACCAGAAGCTTGCGTGGATGCTTCTCGATAAGGTGATCTATTTGTCTGAGGCAGAAACCAAGAAAATTCTGCTTCATCAGAACGTGGCCTTGATGGAGAACCTTCAAAAGGCCGGATTGAAGCCTAACAAGCTTATTTATGTTTCGACTGATGATGCCGGCAGTAGCAGTCCCGTAATGCTCGGGATGTTGAAGACGGCAGGCAGACTGGAACAGCAAGGATGCAAGTTTATTGATAGCCGCGATGCCCTGGGGATCAACAAGGTGACGCAAAAGCTCCAAGAGGGGGCGATTATTTACATCGATGATTTCGTTGGGAGTGGCAATCAGATTGAGAAATCCCGAAACTTCCTAATGCAAAGCGTGGTGGGCAATTTCTCGGAATTCATTCTTGTCCCAAGCATATGCGAAGAAGGCTATGCCAAACTGAATGGGATGGGCGTTACAGTGCATACAGGCCACATCCACGCTAAGGCGGAGCGTCCACTTCATCAGCACTCTCACTTGATGCACGGGGAAGGGAGACGGAGACTCATTGAGATTTGCAAGGAAATCCGGCCCAACACCGGTCTCGGGTATGAAAATCTTGCGACGATGGTGGTGCTTTACAGGAATGCCCCAAATAGCATTCCGGCCATCCTGCGCGGTAGTGATAAGCAAGCGCCATTTTATGGCATTTTCCCTCGTTTCAAGGATTTGCCACCAATAAAGTTGTAGTCAAAAATCCCCCTCTGCGATCTGGAGGCATGGGATGCCAGCATCACGCCACGCCTTCACTACACGGTTACGATCATCTATCGCCAAGTGAACGCGCTCGCGCGGGATTGTTCCGTCTGACAACCAGCTTGGTTTCAAAACGCCATCGTCGGTATGGTCGCCAACGGACCTCATAATCAGCCGGTCATACCTAGGCCCATAATAGGACAGCTAAGCCTCTGTCGCTTCACCCAAGCTGGATGTGGCGGGCTCGCTTGCGCCAACCTGTTGGGACATCCGACCCCGCCGGGTCGATTACTGGCGAGAAATCCCCTTCCCACGCAGGCTGGCGCATAGCGAGCTCAGCTATGGATAGCGCCGGGATAAACCGGCATGGAGTCGCGAATGAAAGAGTCGTACAGGGGCCCCCAGCCCTGCGAGGGCGGTCGCGAGGCCGCACTTGAAGCGTGGGATAGGGGCATCCATAGGCAGGGTATCCAGCTCCGAAATCCGCTGATTCCGGGCGCCGACGCCGTCATAGCGGGCGGAAGGCAACATGGGTGAAGGGAAAAGGTATCGGGGTGAGGGAAAAGGTGATCGGAAAAGGTGTCAGATCGGAAAAGGTGTTAGGAACCTTTTTCACCATGATCGCTCATACAGCCTCCTGATATCCTGCTGATTGAGGTGGTCACGTCCGCTCGATCAACTCGAGACGGCGAAGAAACCCGTCCCGTATCGAGGCCGAGACCTGCTTGGGAAAACGGGCTGGGAGACGGTTGAGGGTTCGTGCGATTGCCTTTTGACCCGTCTCGCGCAATTCCCCGAAGATCGATTGCACGATTTCCTCGCCCACTCCTGCGTGTTGTGCGCTTTGAAGAAAATGTCTCGGTGTAATGGTGTTGAAACGGTAATGTCGGCTATCGCCGACCGCCATGGCAAGGCGGAAGCTGTTCTGCCGGATGGCGGGGTCTGGGCATCAGAACAACTCCTCAATTTCCCGAACCGACCCTTTGCTCCGAGGGCGAACAAGAAGTTCAAGTTTGAGCGCCGAAAGCGTACCGAAGAGAGTGGCGAGGCGGCTGTCGGCGGCCGAGTTTTCAAGCGCGGAGACGGTTGCCTGGCGGAGATGGATGCGTGAGGCCAGCGCCTCCTGAGTCAGGCCGAGTTCCCGGCGGCGGCGGCGTAGCAGCGTACCAAGCTGCTTGGGTGTGCGCGTGATTTGCTCCATGGGTAACTCCTTGTTATGCGGCATACCGCATAACAAGAGAATATACGCTGAACCGTGTAATTACACAATATACGGTTTAGCGGAAAATGCGGGACAGGAAAATGCGGGACAGGCACCTTATTTCCGATTTACCGACATCATGGCTCCCGCCGGCTGCCACTGGGGATTGGGGATTGGGAACTAGGGTCTTGTAACCACCCCCGGTGCTGAGCGGAACTCCCCTCCTAGCTTAGGAGGGGTGGCCGTCCACTGACGGACGGGGTGGTCGGCCGGATGCCGGAACCTGATGCGAACGCTTCCGCGGTTGCCTGTAACCACCCTCGGCGCTTAGCGCTCCGTCCCCTCCTGAATCTCGTAACCACCCCCCTTCGCTACGCTCAGCCCCTCCTAAATCAGGAGGGGAGCCTGTCGTCCGTCCGCCCTGGCAGCCTGTGGCGCGGAGCATCCGCCGGTTTTCCTCTGTGCCTCCGTGGTCAAAGCTTTGAGCCACAGATGGACACCGGTGATCACGGATTATTCGAAGTGATCCGTGGCAATCCGCGTGAATCCGCGGCCTCTGCGCCTCCGTGCCTCCGCGGTGATGATTGGTTGGGGAGATTGGGTAGGTCGCCCCTGCAGGGCTCGGGGTTGATGGGGGTTCCGTTGACCCAGGCCGTTGGCCTGGGCTTTGTTAGATCGCCCCTTTGGGGCTCAAAAACTTGGGCTTGGTTTGGTCGCACCTTTAGGGATCGGGGGTTGATGAGGGTTCCGTTGACTTACGAGCTGCCCAAACCATACAGAGCGACATAAATTGTGGCGCCCCGATCTATCGGGACGACGGCGGTCGGAGACCGCCGCTACAACCGGATGCGCAAACATTTGTGCCGATCTGGATATCAAATCAACCCCGAGAGGGACAAGCCTGAGGTAGAATCGTCGCCGGGTTTCGTTCTGTTCCAAACGCCAACGCCTGAGAAGGAGAAACGCGTGATCAATCAACAACAATTCCAAACAGCGGTTGAGAGGACTATCGAGCTACTGAAATGCGCCGGAATCGTGATTACGCCTGAGGAGAGGGACCGCATTGAAGTGGCGGATTTCGGGCTGGGCGAATTGGAGAAGACCGGGCTCGAGATCATTACTTATGTGAACACGGACCGGGTGTGCGCGAAGGAAATCATGATGTTCCCTCATCAAACCTGTCCTGAACACCTCCATCCTCCGGTGGGCGGCCAACTGGGAAAGGAAGAGACCTTTCGCTGCCGGTGGGGAACTGTGTATCTTTACGTGCCCGGGCCCGCGACAATGCCGCCGTCCTGCCATCCGCCTGCCGGTTCTGAGCCCCATTACAAGGTGAAGCACGAAGTTTGTCTGCGCCCAGGGGATCAGTACACCATGATGCCGGGCACCTGGCATTGGTTTCAGGCCGGGCCGGAGGGCGCGGTTGTCTCCGAGTTCTCCACGCGCAGCACCGATGAGGCGGACGTTTTCTCCGATCCGCGAATTGCGCGGGCTCCCGAAGTTTCCCCGGAATGAATTCCGGTGTGAGGAGAAATCCGGGTTAATCCCCATGGGAACCCGTATGCCCGAGGCACAAACGATTATGACTTCACTCAGAATGAGGCTGGTTTTCACCGTGTTGGCGGGCTGGTGCTTTTTCACTTTTGCGCAAGCCCAGCGAGCGCAAGTATGGCCGGGGCAGGCTCCCTCCGCGATCCCGCAAAACGGTTCGGGGCAAAAGACTCTTTGGATCATCCCCCACACGCACTGGGAAGGCGCCGTCTTCAAGACCCGCGAGGAGTATCTTGAAATCGGCCTTCCGCACATCCTCACCGCGCTCTCCCTTTTGCGCACCCACCCGGAATACCGATTTGTTCTTGACCAGGTGGCCTACGTCCGGCCCTTCCTTGAGAGGTACCCGGAGCAGGCTGCGGCGTTCCGGCAGTATGTGGCGGAAGGCAGGCTTCAGATTGTCTGTGGGAATGACGTAATGCTGGATGTCAACATGCCCAGCGGCGAGTCGTGGGTGCGGCAAGTGCTTTACGGTAAAGGTTATTACCGCGACAAGCTAGGCGTGGACGTCACCGTCGGATGGGGTCTGGATACCTTTGGCCATCACGCGCAAATGCCCCAGCTCTTGAAACTGGCGGGATACCAATCCTATTGGTTCCAGCGCGGCGTTCCTGGAAACGAAACTCCTTCTGAATTCCTATGGCAAGGGTTGGACGGCTCTAAGATTCCCGCTTTCTGGCTCCCGCTGTCCTATGGAATGTTCATGCCCGCGCCCAAGGACCCCTACAGCTTTGCGCGCTACGCCTTAGGGAAGTGGGACGCACTCGGCCAATACTCGCGCTGGCCGGATCGCGTGGCCCTGGTCGGGGCAGATGTCAGCGAGCCGGAAGAGGCCCTTCCCGGCTTAGTGAAGGATTTCAATCAAGCCAACGGAAAGCAGATTCAACTGCGTTTCGGCGTGCCAACGGACTTTGCCGCGGTGGTAGCTCAGCGGCCAGACCAACCGGTTATTTCCGGCGAGCTCAATCCGGTATTTCAGGGAATTTACAGCAGCCGCATTGAGTTGAAACAGTGGGTACGGCATCTCGAAGATCTCCTGACCAACGCGGAAAAGCTCACAGCGCTCGCGAGCTCAGTGGGTGCGGCCTCGAATTGGATGGACTCCGTGCAGGCCTGGGAACCGGTGCTCTTCAATCAGGCGCATGACTTAATGTCTGGGACGATGGTCGATAAGGTCTATAACGAGACGATTCGTGGATATCAATCCTCGCAAGATTTGGGTAACGAGCAGATTGATGCCGAACTCAACGCCATCACTGCCCGGATGGACACG
The DNA here is from genome assembly GCA_964438685.1 of uncultured Acidobacteriota bacterium. Classification (GTDB taxonomy): domain Bacteria; phylum Acidobacteriota; class Terriglobia; order UBA7540; family UBA7540; genus Bog-366. Next base: position 5,039 of record CAYTMD010000178.1, on the reverse strand, counting down.
CGTGTGACTGGCGTTCCCATCGTAGTCTTTAACACACTGGGTTGGGCTCGGACGGATTTGGCAGAAATTGAGGTGGGTTCGGTCGGGCCTAACGTCCATGGACTGCACATGCGCGATTCCTCCGGCACGGACGTCCCTTTGCAGTTTCTAACCACGCAGCGATATGACGATGGAAGCCTCAAAGATGCGAAAGTCGCCTTTATTGCCCGCGATGTTCCTGCCTTCGGTTACGCCCTTTATCAGATTACTCCTTCGGAATCAGATACTTCCGAAGGCAAAAAACCAGAGGGCAGCCCCGCTGCCACATCGTCAAGCCGCCAGGACGTTGGCTCGATTGAAAATGAGTTCTACCGCATGACCTTTGATCTCTGGACGGGAGAAATGAAGGAGTTATACGACAAGGCTGGCCACTGGGATGTGCTGGGCGGCCGGCCGGGAAATGTCGTGGCGCGAGAGCAGGATGGCGGCGACTTTTGGGAACTTTACGGCACCCTGAACGGCGGTAGACTTACGGCAATGACCCGCAAACAGGGACTTCCACCTTCGGTAGGAACGCACTTGAGCAGCGAGCAGGTAGGTGGCGCGGGGTCCACGTTCTCCGGACCGGTGTATTCCCAGTTTACCCTCTCCCATCCTTTTGGCGACGGCAACTTTGCCACCACCGTACGGGTGTACCCCGGAATGCACCGCATCGACATCCACACGCGGCTTATTAATAATGATAAGTTCGTCCGGTACCGTGTCCTTGTCCCCACCTCCATTGAAAACGGGCGGCGGTTTGACGAAATTCCCTTTGGGGCAATCGAGCGGCCCGCGGAGCAGGAATTCCCGGCACAGAACTGGATGGACTACAGCGACGGGACCAAGGGTCTTGCACTTCTGAACCGCGGTCTGCCGGGCAACAATGTGGCGGGCGGAACACTACTGCTTTCGCTGCTGCGCTCGGCCCGAATCTCCGCCTACCCGTTCTTTGGCGGATACGAGCCGGGTGTTTCATCAGACTTAGGACTGGAGCTTGGCGTGGAGAGGACGTTTGATTACGCCCTTGTTCCGCACGCCGGAGATTGGCGCCAGGCCGAGGTCTACAAGGCGGGGTGGGAGTTCAACCATCCCCTTTTGGTACATAAAGTTACCGCGCACGGAGGCGGCCTGGCCCGTCGTTGGGGATTGCTGGACGTCTCTCAGCCCAACGTTGTCGCCTCCGCGTTAATGCCCGGCCGCGATGGCAGCGTCATGCTAAGAATCTATGAGGCCTCCGGCAAGCCCACGACAGGGGTCGAGATCAGGTTCCATGTTCCTGTCAGTAGCGCTTCTGAAACCAACTTGCTGGGCGATGATATCAGGCCTGTCCCTGCCGCCAACGATACTCTGCATCTTGACCTGCGTCCCTTTGAGATCAAGACGCTTAAGCTGAAGTTGCATCCGGCAGCGTAGCGGCGGGTTTACCCCGCCACTTGGCGGGGTGAACTCGCTGCCACAAAACCACCTTGCCCCCACGCGGCAGCCGACCCGTTTGACACTCCTCCCGCGAATTCATAATATCGTTCTTTATTGTCTCATGCGCCTTTGAACCCAAATGGGAGGAAATGCCTGTGGCTGCACAAACGGTAAGTCTTGACGTCACCATTGTGGGCGGAGGAATGATTACCTACGATCTCCTTCTGCCGTCCTTATACCACCTGGAAAGGACCGGGGTAATCCGCAAGATCGACATCTGCGCTTTGAACACCGCTCCTTTGAAAGCTCTGGCGGAGAACCCGGAGTTTCACGAAGCTTTTCCCGGACAAACCTTCACGCCGCATCCGTCGTTTTCCGAACCGGCTGACGCGACGTTTCCCAACCTTTATAAAGAGGTCATCGCGGGGATGGCGCCGGGCAACATGGTGGTGGTCGCAATGCCCGACAATCTTCACTACTCGGTGGTGAAATATGCCTTGGAGCACGACCAGAACGTGCTGTGCGTGAAGCCTCTGGTGCTTAAGTATGAGCAGGCGGTGGAAATTGAGAAGCTGGCGCTGGAAAAAGGCCGCTTCGTTGGCGTGGAGTATCACAAGCGCTTTGATCGACGGTCGCTGGTGGCACGCCGCAGTTATGCCCTGGGGCAGTTCGGCTCGTTCGTAATGGGCGAGGCCAAGCTGATTGAGCCTTACTACTATCGCCACTCGAATTTTCAGAATTGGTTTACCTGCGACCGCACCGACCCCTTTACCTACATCGGGTGCCACTACGTGGACCTGGTTTACTTCATCACGGGACTCAAGCCGGTGGAAGTTTCTCTTAAGGGAGTGAAGGGAAAGTTTCCCAATGGCAACGACGCCTTTCTGTGGTCGCATGGCCGCGTGACGTGGGAAAACGGCGCGCTGCTTTCCGTGATCAACGGCTTGGGCTATCCCGATGCCGCCGCCGGCAGCAACGACCAGGGAATGGTTTTGTACTGCGAGGGGAATGACCAGACGGGACTGATCTTCCACGACGACCACAATCGCGGGGTTGCCTATTCATTCCTGGAAGGCATCGGCCCGGGAGGATCGAAATATAATTACTCCAGCCCTGACTTCTACCGCCTCGTTCCCTGGGAGGGCAAGGGTTATAAACCCATTGGCTACGGGTATGAATCCGTGGCGGGAATTACCAGCGCAATTCATCGACTGGAAAATGCCGTGGCGGGGTTGCCCCCTGATGCAGCGCTCGCCAAACGCCGGGAATTGATGCATGAAGTTGATGCCCAGGGCCTGATCGCCACTCCCGCCAACAGTTACATTAATGAATTGGTGGTGGAGGCGGCCCGCGCCTCGATCCTGGCGGACGCAGCGCCAGTGCGAATTAGCTACGGCGATAAGCCGCACATTGAAAAGTAAAGTGGCGAGTGGCTAGTGGACAGTGGCTAGAAAAGACCAGTGCCGTGTGGCTGGTGGCTAGCCACTAACCACTACCCACTTGCCACTATCCAGTGCCTTTTGGAGGCTAAAATGGCAATCTACGACCTGACCCCTCGGGATGTCCCGAAGGTGGAAACGAAATACCGCACCATCAAGACCAAGCTGCCAGTGCCGGAGTCTTTACCGATCTTCGCCTCGTTGCTGGAGTCGGAACCCCGCTCGATGATGGGGCAGCCGCCTATTGTGTGGGACAAGGCGGAAGATTTTACCGTCAGTGACCGCTGGGGCAATCGCTGGATCGACTGGTCCAGCGGCGTGCTGATCGCCAACGCCGGGCACGGGCGCAAGGAGGTCCGCGCGGCTCTGCGCGAGGTGATTGACCGCGGCTTGCTGGCGTCGTATGTGTTCGTGCACGAGAATCGCGCCCGGCTGGCGGAGATGCTTCGCGCCATTTCGCCGGACCCGAAGAATTACCGGGTCTTCCTGATGAGCACCGGCAGTGAGGCCACCGAAAATTGCATCAAGCTGGCCAAGACATACGCGCTGGCCAAACACGGCGCTCATAAGAAGTATTTCGTCACCTTCAACTACGCCTTTCATGGACGCACCATGGGCGCGCAGCTTGCCGGTGGCTCGGAGAAGGCAAAGACGTGGATAGTCGACCGCGACCGCACCTTTGTGCAAGTTCCCTTCCCGGATGGCTATAAGAATGAAGACACGTCGTTTGACCTTTTCCTGAAGACGCTGGCGGAAAAGGGCGTGCAACCTCAGGACATCGCCGGGGTGATGACGGAAAGCTTCCAAGGTGGCGGGCCGGATTTCCTGCCGGTCGAGTATACGCAGAAACTCCAGGCATTCTGCCGCGAGCACGACATCGTGATGTGTTACGACGAAGTGCAGGCGGGCTTCGGCCGCAGCGGCAAAATGTTTACGTATGAACACTACGGCGTTCGTCCTGACCTGATCGCCTGCGGCAAGGGCATCTCCTCGTCGCTGCCGATTTCCGCGGTCATCGGACGCGAGGACATCATGGATCTCTACGCGCCTGGTTCGATGACTTCCACCCATTCCGGCTCGCCGTTGCCGGTGGCCGCTGCCATCGCCAGCCTGGAAATCATCCAGAAAGAACACCTGGCAGATCGCGCCGCGCGCATGGGCGAAATCTTGCTGCCGGAACTGAAGCGCATTCGTGAAAAGTATCCCCAGAGGCTGGGATGCCTTCAGGGCAGAGGGTTGGTAGCGGGAATTCAGGTGGTGAAGCCCGGTACGAAGACCCCCGACCCGGACACCGCTCTACTGATCAATATCGCCTGTTTCCAAAAAGGCGTGCTGATGTTCGCGCCCGTGGCTGCCAGCGGCGAATGCCTGAAAATCGCCCCCCCGCTCACCATCGCTGAAGACGCGCTGCGCGAGTCGTTGAAGGTTTTCGAAGAAGCGGTAGATGAAGTGTTAGGGACTTAACATGGATGAACAGGATGGACAGGATAGACAAAAGACAGAGAGTTAAAGGCAAAACACCAACGTCGAAAATCACGGAATCCGCATCGACGTAGGTCTTGTTCCCTTCTTTCATCCTGTCTATTCTGTCCATCCATGTAAAAAAAGGGACTTTAAAAATGGCTATCCAGAGTGAACAGGTTACGGGATTGAAGCATGAGCTGATCACCAAGGGAGTGATCGGTTGCACCTTTGAAGTCATCAACGAATTAGGCGCGGGTTTTCTGGAATCGGTCTATGAGAACGCTTTGCTTCTGGCGTTGCGGCAAAAAGGCTTGTCAGCAGTTTCCCAACAACCGGTCAAGGTGATGTTCCGGGGCGAATGTGTGGGTGACTTTTACGCGGATATATTCGTTGAAGAGAAGGTAATCGTCGAACTGAAAGCAGTCAAAGCCATCGCCCCTGAACATCAGGCACAGGTCATCAACTACCTGAACGCCACCGGAATCGAAGTGGGCCTGCTGATCAACTTCGGAAACCCAAAACTCGAATACAAGCGCTTCACGAGAAGCAAGGACTACATACATGGATAGACAGAATATACAGGATAGGCAGAAGACTACTGATTCGGCCCTAAACGGATGTAACGTTTTCGGGTGTTGATGCATCTACTGATTCGGCCCTAAACGGATGTAACGTTTTCGGGTGTTGATGCATCTAATA
>CAYTMD010000177.1:0-12084 GCA_964438685.1 uncultured Acidobacteriota bacterium | reverse complement strand
GCGTGAGAAAGACCCGCAGCTTCCCCGCATAGCCAGCGCTCGTGCCGCTCCTCATTCCCAACCTGACGACATCTGTTTTGGACACGAGTGAAGGCCTTTTGCCCTTACTTCGGGAATTGGAAATGTCCGCCCATTTATTTTAGGAAACGGGGACACTGGACCCTTCCCCGCCGGGCGGCAAATAGGCAAGTTTCGCCCATTCCAGTTCAAAATTCGGCTACTTTGGTTTTGGCTTGCTTATTGGGTTCCCAGAGGTCTGGGCCCCGGTCTGAATTTGGGTCAAGACTCCCGACCCACCTACTTTGTAAAATTAATTTGCGAAAAAAGCCGCTAATTAAGAGACTCTGGTAGCCACTGAGGAGGGTCCACCTGCTTTGCCCCAGTCAGAAATGTGATAAATCCCCCATCCGGCCGGACAATAACGCCAAATAGCCCCATATTCCCCCCGTCCGCGCGGGAACGCACGATGCGCTAACTGGCAAGAAAGTTGCCTATGGTGAAAACTAGTGCGTGATTGTGAGCAAGCCAGCAATGAGCTGGATTCACCCCCTCTGAGTCCTGACCGTGGGGAGTAGCACTAATCCTCTCCCTCCCATTCTGACCTCGCCCGATTCCCATTGTCAAAGGGCACGCTAGTAAGCGGTCTTTTGGAGCGCCGAATGCGAAATTTTATCTTACTGTCATTCTGTCTGGTTATGGCACCCGGGGCAGTGTTTGGGCAACACAGCAATTGGGATAAGGCGATTAATGCCGCCGAGCGCGCTTATGGCGACCAACATTATCGCGAAGCCGAGGTGCAATTCGTCCGAGCGGAAAAGGAGGCAGAGTCGTTTGGGCCCTCCGATCATCGATTGGCCATGACTTTGAACAACTTGGGCGGACTTTACCTTCGGGAGGCGAGGTACGCCGAGGCGGAACCGCTCTTTAAACGGGCACTGGTGATCTGGGAAAAGGGTGGTGAGTCCACGAACGGCGACAGGGCCACGGCACTCAATAATTTGGGGGCATTGTACGCTTACCAGAGCCGGTTTGCGGAAGCGGAACCGATCTATCTGCAGTGTCTCACTCTGAGTGAGAAGAGTCTTGGGGCGGACCATCCGAGTGTGGCGAGCACGCTCAACAATCTGGGCGCCCTCTACTGGGAAGAGGGCAAATTTACAGAAGCCGAACCGTTTTACCGCCGGGCTGTCTTCATTAGGGAAAAGAACTTAGGGCCGGAAAATCCTGAACTCGCCTCCAGCCTGAACAACCTGGCAGCTCTTGAGATCCGCCAGGGCAAATATACGGAAGGCGAATCGCTGTTTAAGCGGGCATTGGCAATAAGGCAAAAAACCCTCGGATCCGAGCATCCTGATGTGGCCAATTCGCTCAATAACCTGGGAGCTTTGTACAGCCTCCAGGGTCGATATTCAGAGGCTGAACCGATGTACAAGCGCTCGCTTTACATTGCGGAAAAATCATTGGGGCCGGACCACCCTGACGTTGCCTCTGACCTGAATAATCTGGCGGAATTATATCGATCGGAAAAGAATTACGCCGAGGCCGAACCCCTCTACAAGCGGGCTCTTTCCATTCGTGAAAAAACCCTGGGACCGGATCATCCTGATGTGGCCCAAAGCCTTGACAACCTGGCCGCAGTATTAGTCCTGAAGTGCAAGCAAATCAATACGGATCTGCTCTACCTGCGAGCCCTCGCAATAAGGAAGAAGGTGTACGGACCGGAAAGCCCGCTGGTTGCGGCATCCTTGAATGATTTAGGCGTCGCCTACACGGGCGAGGGGAAGTTCACGGAAGCGGAGCAGGCCTATTCTGACGCGATGACTATTATCGCCAAGCAACCCAATCCGGATCCACCCGCCATGGCGAGGGTTTACAGCAACATGGCCGCTCTCTATCAGCGCGAGGGGAAACACAGAAAAGCACGGAAAATGGAAGAAAAAGCCAATTCTTTCCTGGCGCTGGAATCGTCTACCACCTAGCCAGGATTATTACGCCGCAGTTTTGGAATGATGCGCGTTACAAGCCCAAGGAAAATCATCAGCGCTGCTCTATCAAGTCAGGCCCCGGCGGAGGTCTGTCAGGTCCGGGGCCTGAAATCAGGGTGTGCAGTAATTGTTAAAAGTGAAACCCCACTTCGACCGTAAGGGTTCGCGGCGTCACATAATGGGTCCCACTGAAAGTCGAAAGGAAGTTATAGAGCGCTACCTTGTTGGCCACGTTGACGGCTGTAAAGCGCAAACTCCACTTATGTTTGTCGCCGCCAAAGAGGTTGTCATCGCCCACCGCGAGATCAAAAAGGCCGCGCGGCTGAATTCGCTGCGGGTTGTGGTCGTCATTCTCCGTCCCTGGCGCTGGCACCTTGATGAACGTAGACCCGAACTTAGATGCCAGGCACGTGCGGGGCAGAGCTTGATACGGGGTTGCGCCTATGCCGTTGCACGTGAACCCAGCTTGGAACTCCTGGTCGGCAGTCAGCGACGCGCCCGTTATGGTGTTCAGCATAGCCACCGCAGGCTGGCCATCCAGTGTGGTCGATGTGGGCTGGCAGGTTGCAGTGTCGAGGTTATAGCAGGGCGTCGCACCGGCTACTAGCCCGCTGTCGTATCTCCAGTTAAATGCGAACCACGGCCCGCGCTTCCACGGTTGATATTCCAGATGGGTCGTCTGGTTCAGATGCTCGTCGTGGTCAATACGGAAGACGCCGCTGACCGGGGGGATAATGGGCACTCCAGCGACTTGCGGCGCAAAGAAGCGTGCGGCCACGCTTGACGCGACCACAAATGCCGAGAAGCCGTGATAGGTCGGCACGGTAGCGCGCAGATCCCATCCCGGGATGCTGGAACGGCTCCATTCGATCGGAAAGTAAATCGGCGAGGCACCCACAGTGCCGAAGTCGTAGCCGTTGTGGGTGTACTTCCAGACGTACTCCCCATCCACGACCAAGTGCCGCCCGAAGGCCTGCTGCAGACCAGCGTGAAATTCATTGCGCCAGCCTGGATGGATCGGTCCCAGGCTACAGTCAACGCCCGGCGGCGGTATCAGGGTGGCAAGGAACGGGTAGTTGCAGCCGGTGCTGGCGATCACCAGGTTCTCATTAAATGGAGTTTCCAGGGAGCGGGCGTATGAGATGCGAAGCACCGTGGTGCTCGGCTTGATGTTGTAAGCAATACCGAGCCGGGGCTCCAGTTGTTTGGCCGTCGAGAGGGCGTTATACGCTTCGGCGCGAAGTCCAAGGTTAAGAGACCAATTCCCCTTGGTCATCTGATCCTCAATATAGAGTGCGAGTTCCTTCACGTCCGCTCGCCCGTGAAAGGAGAAGAGACCTCCTCCAGTCGTCAAGTCGTAGGGCGCCAAAATCGCGCACGCCGTGCCAGGATTGGGGTTGCCACTCTCATCCAGGCAGCCGAGTGAAGGGACAAAGGTTGGATCGACGATGCCAATGCTGTCATTCTCCGTGAGAAATGTGTGTTGGAACACCACTCCCGCTTTCAGGTTGTTGATGCCCTTCACGTAGGTCACGTCGGACCGAAGGCCCATATTGGTTAGCGTACGGCTCTGGCCAATGGTCTCGGACTGGAGGTCTGGGGCCAAATCCGCAAAAGGGTCACGGCTCGGGTAGTAGTTATACTGGTCCCGCCGTACAAAACCGCCCAACGTAAACGCAGTGTTCGCATTGATCAGGCGCGTCCAGCTTGGGGCAACATTCAGGGTCCCGATTTGTGAGCGCTCGTCCGTCGGGCCCAGGGGACTACCGGTCAGAGGGTTGGTGAGACCTACATGAAGTTGCTGGTCGAAGGAATTGGGATTCTGAAACCAGGAACGAGTGTAGCCGAGGTTCAGCTGGAGCGAGTCGGCTTCCCTGGGCTTGTAGTCCACGCGGTCAAACACGTTCTCTTCGTTCCCCTTGTCGTGCATTACGGTAAACTCAGGAGGGTCGAGAAATCTGCTGGTGTTCAACCCATTCACGGCAATGAAGTTTCCCCAGTTTTGGCCCCCATAGCCAAGCTGAAAGCCGCCGGTGGCCGAGCCAAAGGTGCCGTATGAACCGGTCAATTCTCCATGAGGCGTTGTGTTGCCCATGCCGGACCGCGTCGTGACCCTGATCAGCACGCTCGTCTTATCCCCAAATTCGGCAGGCGGAGCGCCGGGGACTACCTCCAGCGATTGGATGGAATCCATGGGAATCTGGTTGGAGAAAACCTTGCTTTGCTGGTCGGTGATGGGCTGGCCATCAACCGAGAACGAGTTCTCGGCATGATCGCCCATGCCGTGGAAAAGACCGTTCGAGTCCGCCGAGATTCCCGGCGTGGAAAGCGTAACAAGTGAGCTGACGGACGATGTCTGACTTTCCAGCGGAAGCTTGTTGAACAAGCCGCGATCGACATCGGTGTGGTTGGTGGGCGTAACCTCAAGCAGGTCCGAGGCTTCGCCCGTGACGGTCACGCTGGTGGCCTCGGTACTGATCTTCAGGCCCAAATTCAGCTTGACGGGTACCGAGGACCGGACGTTAACATCCCGTACAAGCGGAGCGAATCCGCTGGCCGTAATCTCCAGATGATACGAATTGAACGGTACGTTCGGGAAACGAAAGTTACCGGAAGCGTCAGTCGTAGCTAACCGCGCATAACCGCTGACCGGATCGTGGATAGCGACCGTCGCATTACCTACAACGGCGCCCGAAGGGTCTAGAACCGTACCCGATAGCGAGGTTGAGTTCGCTCCTTGCGCCTTCGAGAGGCGCGCCACTCCGAGCAACACTCCGAACAAAATGGCGGCGATCATTACCGTCCGGCCATGGAGGCAAGACACCCTGCGGGATCCACTGCCGGAAACTGGCCCTTGCGAGCACCGCCCATACAAAAATGAATGCATGGAACTCTCCTTTGGCTTTTGAGAATTTGTCTTGGTGAATTGAAAATGAGGCAACGTTCTCAGGAGAGGGGAGGGCCGCGGGCGAGAAGCGATTGATTGAGGTTAAGGGAATATCGCACCTGTCGTGTTACAGGCCGAAAAGTGGATTCCTGATCGGACTTCTGAATGTAGGATTGGACCGCGGGGCGAACCGAGCCGTTACTTACGATCTGGCAGATGGGGCAGAGCGGCGTGGTTTGTTGGCCGGAGTGCAGGTAAGGTCCGCCCCGGTGCTCGATCTGGCAGATCCTTGCGACTTCTTCATGGTGGTGAAAAATTTCGGCGGAGAAAAGATGGACTTCGCCCGTGAGCAGCAAGCCCACAATCAGGGCGCGCACCCAGAATTCCTGCCGATATTTCCGCCAGTGTCTCACCCTGGTTCTGCTCTTTCTTTGCTTGGACTCACTTGGGAGTTTGACCCTGCCCAGTGCCTATAATACCAAATATCCCGCCCGGAGGAAGTCCCTAAAATTTTTGCTTTACAACCGCTAAGTAGCCCACCGCTATCTATTGATAACTACTGATGCACCCGCTTAAGGGGAAGTTGCACGAAATTGAGGTTTGGCAGGCCTGGACCTGATAGGCCCCAGATAATCTCAAGCTCGGTCATTCTGCGAGTTGCAAATTCAGGATTCACACCCCAGCTTGGGAGCGACGTGGTAATAGGCGGGTAGAATTCAGAATAAATGTCAGCTCCGAAACCACATGAATAATTGCCGCCAGCAGCGGATTCAGGAAACCAAGTGCGGCCATTCCAACTCCCACGCTGTCCACTACCAACGTGCCCACGAAATTCTGCATGATGATGCCGCGACAACGTCGAGCAACGCGGAGGGTTTCGACGAACCGGGAAAGATCGTTTCCTATCAACACGATATCCGCACTTTCCCTGGCAACATCGGTCCCTGATCCCATGGCGATTCCCACATCGGCCTCCACCAAGGCCGGTGCGTCATTGATGCCATCCCCGAGCATAGCGACCTTTCGGCCCTTCCTCCGCAGCGCACTAACCCATTTGGCCTTCTGGTCTGGCAGGAGTTCTCCAACCATTTCATCCACACCGAGATCGCGCCCCACGGCGGTGGTGGCAGCCTGCGTATCTCCGCTCAGCAGAACTGTTCGCAAACCCATCTCTCTCATGGCCACAACTGCCTGTTTCGCTTCCGGGCGCAGAATGTCAGCAATGCGGATGCCACCCAAACATCTTCCGCCGCGAGCGACGAAGACTTCAGAGACGTCTCCATGGCCGCCGTTTTGGGTGGGGGGTATGGCTTGCACACTACGCTCCATCAAGAGTGTCCGGCTGCCGACAAGAATTTCCTCGCCTCTGGAAGTCGCTCTGACTCCCCTCCCCGGGGTATAGGAAAATTCATCCGGCCTTTCGACCGGCATAGCAAGCTCGCCAGCCCGCGCCATAATCGCTTTAGCCAGCGGGTGTTCAGACTTGCATTCCCCGATGCTGGCCGTCGCGATGATCTGCGGCACGGTGAAACCCTCGTTGGGGACGACCTCCCGAATCTGAGGAGTTCCGAATGTCAATGTGCCGGTTTTGTCGAGCAGCACGGTGTCCACGGTTGCCAAGGCTTCCATATAGAGGCCACCCTTAATGATCGCCCCTTGATGGGCGGCGCGACCGATGGCGCCAAGTATGGCTAAAGGTGTTCCGGCTGCGATTCCACATGCTCCCGCGACGATTACAACCGAAATAGTGGATCGGGTGTTGTGGGTGACGAAAAAGGTCAGGCCCGCTGCCCCCAGTGCGAAATACACCAGGTAGCCGGCCAGGCGGTCCGCCGTTTTCTGGATCGGAGCCCGCGACTTCTCCGCCCTTTCCACCGCGTCAACGATCCTTCCAAACGTGGTATCACGGCCCAGCCTTTCCGCCTCAATTTCCAGGGCGCCTGACTGGTTGATTGTTCCAGCATAGACGAGGTCGCCAGGAGCTTTCTCCACTGGCATTGCCTCACCGGTAATTGCCGCCTGTTCCACAAACGAGTGTCCAGCCAGGACAATCCCATCAACAGGAATGTGCCCGCCCGGCTTTACAATCACCGTCTCACCGGCTTGAACCTGGTCGGCGGCTATTTCAGTTTCATGACCATGACGCCGGACAAGGACCGTTCTGGGTAGGAAATCAAGCAGGTCCTGAATTGCACGCCGGCCCCGGCCAACGGTAAGGCCTTCCAGTACCTCGGCGGCAAGTACGAAGCCGGTGATAACCAGCGCAGTGAAGAATTCCCTGATGGCCAGAGCGGCGAGAAGAGCTATGGTCATCGAGAGTTCCATCGTCATCTTTCGTTCAACGACGTTTTCGATGGCCTCCTTGAAAATCGGATACCCGCCGATCAGGGTGGCCGCAATGCCGATTACACTGACCCGCGGAAACGGTTCCCACAAGTGTAACCAGACGGCCGTGGCGGCCAGTGCCACAAAAGCGATGCGAATAAGCTCCACCCATGCGATCCCATGGCCGTGTTCCGCACGCGCCGGGCTCTCATCTGGGTCCATTTTAGGGGAAGGGCTTCGGCCCTTGTTGGGGAGAGGAATGATTTCCCGGCCTTTTTCGAACAGGTTAGGAGCGCCCATATCACTCTCCTCTGCCGTCAACCGGAGGCTGACTACTTCAAGTATGTCTTGACCATGGCGATCACTTCATCGGCAGCCGCCTCCTGGTCCGCCGTGGGCTTTTGCTTTCCACTGAGCACATGACTCCTGATGTGGCCTTCCAGGAGTTCGGCCATCAGACTGTTCATCGCCCCTCTTGCCGCACTCATGAGCTGCAGAACGTCCGAACAATCACGTTCTTCGGTGAGAGCCCGCACGAGAGCATCAACTTGTCCCTGAATCCGTTTGGCCCTGAGAAGCAGTTCTTTCTTATCCTTGATCGTATGGCTCATCGTCCCCGGTCCTTTTTCAGTATACCATACCCCGTACGGTATGCAACCTGACACCACAAAACTGGCCATTACCAAATGAAAGGCAGCAAGCGCCACCTCACTTTATCCTTATACTCCAAGTAGCCGGGGAGCTTCTTTCCCAGGATTTTTTCCTCGTCAAGAAGTCTCAACACAATGGCCAGCGTCATCGGAATGAGGGTCAACAATCCCCACCACGATCCCAGCGCCAGGGGTACGCCAAGAAGCATGACCAGAGCGCCGATATACATTGGATGACGCACCAGCGCGTAGGGTCCTGTGGTAATGGTTACTTGTTCAGCCCCGACTTCGATAATTCCCGAGGTAAAGGTGTTTTCCCTGAATACAAGAAATACGATGAGGAGTCCGAGGGCAACGAGAATGTCGCCGATTGCTGTTACAGATACCGGGACTTTCGACCAGGCAAAACGGTGATCAATGGCGGGGAGAAGAATCACCGCGATAAATGCCATCATCGCGAAGAGTTGTATGATCTTCTGGCTCTTTTCCTTCTCTGCGCCCGGACCGGCTTTGACCCGCCGCTCCAGGAGCTTTGGATCTCGCCGCATGAGGTAGAGCGTGATCCCCAGCACCGGCGCGGAGAATACTGCCAGAAAAACCCACGCCTGCCAGTAATTGAAGGTCCGTGCCGGAAGAAAGAGCAGCACCGCCAAGGTGCAGATGATGTTTAGGAGTCCGGCGAAGGCTTTCTTGTTCAAATCCTTCATTTTGTGATCTTAGCACCCGGAGTCGAGAGCAACTCGGGGGAATGCACTGCGCGTAACCACCCCGGCGCCTCCGGTAACCACCCCCGTCACTTCCGCTCCGGCCCCTCCTGAATCAGGCGGGGAGTTTTTGGGGGGGCACCCCTCCCCAGATGAGGAGGGGTGTCCGTCAGCCGACGGACGGGGTGGTTGTCGGTATGGAGTGTTTCACGGCGCCGACCGTGAGACCGATTCATGCCTCTCGCCGCGGTCCGTTTTTGAATCCTAGTTGATGCCTTTCATAATTAAGTGGGTAGCCACACTCATCGTGTTTCTTATTGTGGCCCTTTCTCATCGTTGGCAGCCCCAATCGAAATTGCCACGGTAGCCACGGACAGTGCTTTCCTGCGTGGGCTTTTCTCACGCACGATACCCCAAGGGCAGTCGCACGTAATCAATTTGAATGGGGCAGGCTGCGACATCTGCTTTGTCCAAGGCTAAATTGCTGTAACTCGACCACCGCGACGGAAGAACCACGGTCAGGACTGCACTGACCGTGGCTACTCGCTAAAATCAAACACTCCCATGCCCGCAGGTAACTCGAAGGTCGATGGTTCCAATGTAGGAGAGGCCTTAATGGAGCGAATGGCCCTGACCTCCACAATGCCTAGCCGGCCGCTGGCGTCGCGTCCATAAAGCACCTGAAAAAGAGGATCCTTAAAGCCAATTTCGCTTGCCGTCCAGATCTCCCGCATATCGCGATACTTATTCCGCTGCTGCACCCATTTTCTCCGGACGCCATCGCATTTGAAGCCGAGTATTTTACGGCTCTCCAACGCGGTTGAGGTTGTCCCTGGGTACACAAGCGGCACGCGGAGCGCTTGCGAGGCGCCCGAGTCGAAAGCCAACACATACCCCTGAGCATAACTCACAATTTCCGCTCCGCGACCCTGCTCATTGGTTCCCCCTGTATTGGCGAAGATGAGTTGGTGCCTCACCGTTCCTGTCTCGTTTTGGGACACCTTGTAGGAGTACATGCTCACCAAGTCTTTGCGGTCGTGGTGTGCAATGCCCGTGTCACTTATTTCGTAGGAGCCGCACTCCCCAACGCAGCGCAAAACCGTTACTTCCAGTTGGCCCGTCCAGAAGGAGGGCTTGGTTTTCGTTTGACCGCTTGCATCACGCGTGCCCCAAGAAAGTGCACGTGGTTGGCGGTAAGCTGCTAATTCACCAAAGGTAAATAGTGAAAATGAGTTTTTTCGATTTCAATTTTTCGCATCCGTTTTGGCATCATTCTACTGTTTTCCAACCTTTGCAGGAGGCAGTAGATGAATCTTGGCCGAACCGTTTTCGCTCAGCTGTTGGACTACCTTCCGAGTTATCAGTTTCAGGTTTGCGTTGACCGCTACCAAGGCAACCGCTATGTCAAAAACTTCTCCTGTTGGGATCAGTTCCTTTGTCTGGTCTTTGCTCAACTCGCCTATCGCGAGAGTTTGCGCGATATCGAAGCGTGTCTCCGCACTCAGCAGTCCAAACTCTACCACATGGGCTGGCGGGGACGCATTTGTCGCAACACGCTGGCGCACGCCAACGAGGTTCGCGACTGGCGAATTTACGCCGACTTTGCGCACGTACTGATTGGCATCGCCCGCGAACTCTACCGTGACGAATCTTTCGCTGTCGACTTGTCCGAGGCCGTCTACGTGCTCCATTCCACCAGCATCGATTTGTGTTTGTCGCTGTTCCCCTGGGCCGCCTTTCGCCACCGCCGCAGTTCACTCAAGATGCACACCCTGCTGGACCTGCGGGGCATCATTCCGACCAATGTTTACCTGAGCGGCGGCCACGTTCACGATGTCAACTTTCTGGACCAACTCCGACTGGAGGCCGGCGCCTTTTACTTGTTCGATCGCGCTTACGTGGACTTCGCCCGTCTTTATGGATTCACTCTAGCCTCCGCCTTCTTTGTCACGCGCGCCAAAAAGAACTATCAGTTCAAGCGCCAGACCTCGCGCCCGGTCGACCGCTCCACCGGAGTGCGCTGCGATCAGACGGTGCGGTTGAGCGGACCGTTAACCACCCGTCGTTACCCCGCCCCTCTGCGTCGCATCGCCTATTTCGACGCCGAGAAGAATTTGCGACTGGTATTCCTCACCAACCATTTTCTCCTGCCCCCCCTGACCATTGCCCAACTCTATCGTCAACGCTGGCAGGTCGAATTGTTCTTCCGCTGGATCAAACAGCACCTGCGCATCAAAACCTTTTACGGCACCTCGGAGAACGCCGTCAAGACTCAGGTGTGGGTGGCGCTCTCCGTTTACGTCCTGGTGGCGATTGTCAAAAGGCGGCTCGGGCTCGACCTGAGCCTCTACCAAATTCTCCAAATTCTCAGCGTCACGAGTTTCCAAAAAACCCCGATTTTACAGGGGTTCTCCGATTTCACCGAAGGGCCGGCAGATGCTGATCCCTGTATCCAGCTGAGCCTGTTTGACTTGTAATGGGACACGCGTGCGCTTGCATCAAGAACTAGCACTCCCAGCCAAATGACGACTGTCATCGCCCGGCAGAACCCGAGAGCACGGGTGCGAACGCCGCGTCTGCGTAAAGAGGCAGCGATCGTAGGCTTATAGAACGCCCTACATCGAAGTGGGGGTACATGCAGAGCAAAATCTGAAATTGGATCCCTTTTCATTGGCGTGCCTCCGTGTGTAAGAAAACCGCGCTGCCGTTAGCTGGACTCCGTGGAGTGGGGATTACACTCGAGTTTGTACCGCAGGAGGACGGGTTGGCGCTACGCTGAATCTTTCACTCCATTTTCTGCGCCTCAGCAGATTGTCATATTGAGGTGAAGTGTAGCGCGGACCTGCTTTTTTTTCACAACCGTAGGGCTGCGCTCGCCCTGCGCCAGCCCGCCGACTTGGGAAAATATCCAGAAACCAGCTAGTGCAGAACCTTGTTACCCTCAAGATTTCTTAGGAATATATTGAACCCCAGGGATCCCTTCGAAGTCCGCATCCTCGGTCCATACAGTTGATTGGTAAAGACGGGCGGTAGCAAGAATGATGCTATCGGCCATCGGCATTTTCTCCGCAAGACTGATTTTTGCCGCTAAAATGGAAATGTTTGGGGTGAGGTCAACGACAGAACCCTGCATCATCAGGGCCACCGCTTGAAGGGCGTCGGACTCGTTGCGCTGGCGAAGAACGGTTTTAAAAACTTCGTAAATAGTGATGGAGGGCACGATCAGCCCGGTGGTGTTCTGAAGGGGCCGGGAGAAAAATGCGGCATTGGGACCGCCAGCGAAGTACTCAAGCCAGCCCGAGGAATCGATCGTATTCATACCCGGTCAGGTTCCCTTTCCACATCCGTGTCAATCCCCTTCAGGAAGCCCTTCATCTCGGAGATATTTCTCAGCGGCATCATCTCAATCCTATCGCCATAAACAACCATTTGGACCCTCTGGCCCGGGGACAGCTTTAGCGCCGCTCTAAGCTTCTTCGGGATTACCACGTGAAATTGCGGTGAAATCCTGGCTGTCTCCATTCGAATTCTCC
>CAYTMD010000176.1:0-12088 GCA_964438685.1 uncultured Acidobacteriota bacterium | reverse complement strand
CGATATCCGAGGAACGCTGCACGGCGGTGCACGGGGTGCCCACAATGTTTATCGCCGAACTGGAGCACGAGCGCTTCCGCGAGTTCGACCTAACCTCGTTGCGCACCGGCATCATGGCGGGCTCGCCCTGCCCCATTGACGTTATGCGCCGCGTGGTGCGCGAGATGCATTGCTCCGAGCTAACCATTGTTTATGGCCTGACGGAAACCTCACCGGGCATTACGCAGACCACTCCCGACGACCCGCTGGAACTGCGCGTGACGACGGTGGGCAAACCGATGCCGCATACGGAAATCAAAATTGTCGATCCGCGCACGGGCCGCATTGTTCCGCGCGGCACCCCTGGCGAGCTCTGCGCGCGCGGTTACGCGGTAATGAAAGGCTATTACCAGAATCCCGAGGCCACCAGCCAGACTATGGACGCCGGCGGGTGGCTGCATTCCGGCGACCTCGCCACCATGAGCGACAACGATTACTGCAAGATTACAGGACGCTCCAAAGACCTGATCATCCGCGGTGGTGAGAACATTTATCCCCGCGACACGGAAGAATTCCTCTATACCCACCCCGACATCAGCGAAGTGCAGGTGATCGGGATCCCCGACCGCAAGTATGGCGAACAAGTTATGGCCTGGATCAAGCTCAAGCCGGGCGCCACGTCCAGCACCGAGGCCATTCGAGAATTCTGCAAGGGACGCATCGCCCACTTTAAAATTCCGCGTTACGTCAAGTTCACCGACTCCTTCCCCACCACCATGAACGGCAAAACCCAGAAATACAAAATGCGCGAAATTTCCATTAAGGAAATGGGCTTGGAAGATGCCGCCCAAATTGCCACGGCGTAGGCAGGATGACTCTTCCGGAGACCCTGAGGCGCGAAGAGAAACAACAGGCGAGATAAGAAGCCGCAGTTCGGGCTAGATCTAGGCGCATGTCTGGACGTAGGGTAGACTCCGACACTGAAATAGATTTGCTGAACGGCCGAGCCGCGCCTCCGCCGATGCTTCCCATGGCTTTGCTCCGTACGATTGCTCTATTTCAATCAAAAGTCACTGAGCACTGCCAGTGGTTCCCACGATAACATGGGGGTCGATAGGCTGTCTGGAACCATCGGCCAGCACCACGGTTATCTTGTAGGGGTGGCATCGAACGTAGTCCGGGTCCTGGGCTTTGGCGTGAGCCTCAAGTTTGTCGGTGCCGTGCTGGTGACCGGAGCAATGCTTGCCCGCGCAGTAATCCCCGCCGCCAAAGTTGGGATCGAAAGGAGACTCATCGAAGTGGACGGTGAAATCCGTCACCTTTCCTTCCGCGTCATCCACCTGCCAGTCGACCTTATCGCCATGGCACACGAAGATCTCGTTGTCCTCTCCGTGCAAGCCATCGGCATGCACGATAACAGTTTTGTCGCCGCAATGCGCCCGATGGGGTTTTGCGCACGAGGCTTGGCCGGGGTGGCCGACCGCGTGCGAAAGTCTCAACGGCCACCCCATGGCAATACCGATCAGGACAAAAATCGCAACCACGGAAAGACGCCCAATCAGCTTCATTGCAAGTCCTCCTTTGTGTTTCTGCAAAGCATAAGCCAGCTACGCGATTGCCTTATTGCAGATTGCCGGTACCAGCCACAACGACATGGGGGTCGACGTATCGGTGAACCGCTTTGCCGCTGACTACTGAATCTACGAACAACTCGTACTTGTGAACCCGGAGGCCGACCTTGCCACCCGGGGCTCCCGAATACACATTGCAAGTTATGTCGCCTGTCGCGGAGTTGGACGGTTGATAAAGAACGGGAGGAAATGTCGTCGGTCCCTCGCAAGGTGATTCTTCAAAAAAGAGGTGATAAGCGGAAACCGACGGGTCAGCAACATGCCATGTGATTTGATCATTTACGCAGACAGCCCTCACGTGATGGTCATTAACCGGACCGGATGGACTATCGCTAATGCCGTCACTAAAGACGTAAAGTGTAGCGCTGCTGCCTCCGGTGCAAGCACCTGAGAACCCTTTCTCGCGAGATCCCTTATCCGGAGAAGCCTTTACCTTATATCCTACAAACAGCCCCAGGGCGGCTGCTCCCAGAATGATCGAGAGGGTTCGAACGAGCGCAGTAGACTTCATGGGGAATCCTCCTTTGTCGAGTCAAGTGAGAATTGCTGCAAGCCCCTGGGCAATCGTCAGCCCGTGTCCGGCGCCAGAGGTTTAGGGAGTCCCGCTTCGGATTGTGGAACTTGGCGCTTTCAGCAAATCCTGATATCGCGGATCCAACACCAGGTTGGAAAAATTGGGCGTGGCGCGGACGGTTTCCGCCGAAACGCCACCCTGCATCGCTTTCTTCAGCATTGTCAGTGAAGATTGCATATCACCGACCTGGTCATAAACTATCGCCGCGGTGAAGGCCAGTTCGGCGCTTTTGGGATCAAGGTGCAGCGCCCGTCCCAGGCAATCCAGGGCAGGTTCTTTTTCCCCCAGCATGGCGTGATACTGGGCAATATAGCTGAGTAAGACCGCATCGCTGGGATTGACTTCAAACTGCTTGGTGGCCAGAGCGATGGCACGACGGTAGGCAGCGCCGGACCTGTCGCGTCGGCCGGAAGCCCAATAGTACGCGTCACCGAGGTTTCCCCAAACGTCGTAGTGGCGGTCATCGAGTTTGAGCGCGCCCTCATAACTGCTCACTGCGTCCTCGAATCGCCCCTCAAAGAAATATGCCGTGCCCAGATTGGAGTATGCGAGATAGGTAGGCCGTATGGCGATGGAGTGGCTGAGGATGGGTATGGCGTGTTCATAATCGCCGGTTTCAACATACGCGCCACCGAGATTGCTGTAACCGATGTAGGAATCCGGAGAAATCTTGACGACTTGCGAAAAGAGCCGAATCGCATCCGCGTATCGGGCGTGGCGATGGTAGAACGCTCCCAGCCAGTTGTAGCCCGCCGCATATTGCGAACGCAGGTTGATGGCCTGTTGATAGGTTCTTTCCGCTTCATCCATCCGCCCCAAGCCCTCGTAGGCTGTTCCCAGGCCCACGTAAGAGGCATCACTTGTGGGCTCCAAGGTTAGCGCCTTCAGGAACTGCTCCGAGGCTTCCTGGTACTTCCCCGTGCCATTGTCGATAAGTCCCAGACAATAGTTGCCGGCCGCTCCCGCATTTCCCAACTCAGTGGCTTTCGCGCAGGCCTCGCGCGCCTTGGAGATCCACTCTGCATCCTCGGTGTGTTCGAACTTCCTCCAGTACGCCTCACCCAGGCCCGCGTAAGCCAGTCCATAGTGGGGGTCTTCGGTAAGTGCATGTCCAAGAACCGAAATGGCACTCTCGACGCTCTCCGGTTTCTGGAATTCTTCCAGATAACCGCGACCGCGCAGGTAGTAGGCGTAGGCGTCTGGTTCCGTAGTCCCCTGATTGACGAACGACTGGCGCTCCGCCGGCTTCAACTCGATTTCCAGCATGCGAAGCACGCCGGAGGCCACCAGAGCCTCGAGGCCAATGGGATCGGACGCTGCGGCCACGAACTCGTTCGCCCGGAGTTGGCGGCTGGTTGCCGCATCAATCAAAACCGGCACCACGTGAACTGTTCCCCCCGCTTGCTGCCACGTTCCTTCGATCACAAGATTTACGCCGAATTCCTTGCGCGCGTCGGCGGCCGTCGCCACGTGTCTGGCGCGCACTTCACTTACCGGAACAACCTGGAATTCCGGCCTCTCGGTGAGCTGAGTCAGTTTGGCGCTCAACACATCACTGAGGCCATCGGCAAATGCCATGGTGCCCGCATCCGCGCCGGCCACCGAAAAGGGCAGCACGGCAAGTTGTTTCTGTCCCGGAACCGGGTGCAGCGCCCGGCGTACCCAAGGGGCCACTTGCGTTACGGCCACCCCGGCCAGTATCGCCAGCAGCAGGCCGGCGGCCAGGGCGAATGCCCTGCGGAAGCGGACACGGACCGGTCGCAACGCTGACTCCCACGATCGGGTCTCTTGCACTGATCGCAGGTCCCGTAATAACTCCGCCGCGTCTGCGTAACGCTGCGCCGGGTCGGGGTGGAGCATCTTCTTGATAATGAGCTCAAGGGCTGGCGGCGGCGCGGGGCGCTCGGAGATGGCGACCGCCCCCGCACCGGGGTTGCCGGGCTGTTGCGGACGTCTCCCGGTATAAGCTTCATGGAAGGTGATGCCAAGCGAATAGATATCGGACCGGGCATCCGGCTCGGCACCGGCCAGGACCTCAGGAGCCATGTAATTCAGCGTTCCGGCCAGGACTGCGGGTTCCAGAGTGGAAGTTGTGTTCCCTCCAGTCTGGGATGGCAACTGTTTGGCGATGCCGAAGTCCAGGACCTTAACCTGCCCTGCGGGGGTTAGCATAATGTTTTCAGGCTTGATATCGCAGTGGATGACGCCTTTGCGGTGAGCTGCCAGTAGCGCGCTCACGCACTGGATGGCAATATCGAGGAATTCGGCGGCCGGCAGGGGAGACGCGATCCTGTGGCGCAGGGTGGTTCCCTCAATGTACTCCATCAGCAGGAAGGCCTCGCCGTCCTCTTCCAGAACGTCGTAGACATGGGCAATGTGGGGATCATTGAGCGAGGAAGCGCGTTGGGCCTCGCGGAGAATGCTGCTTCGGTAGCGCTCGTCCGACCGCATCTGCGGAGGCAACCGCTTCAGAGCCACGCGTCGCTTCAGCTTGGGATCGTCGGCCAGGAACACCTCTCCCATTCCGCCGGCGCCCAGCCTGCCACGGATGCGAAACCGGCCCTGGACCAGTTTGCCGGTAAAAACTCCTTCTGTTAACTCGGAGGTCAATTCAGCACCGTCATGTCCGTCGGTCACCATCGACAGTCCTATCACATGGCGATTTCAAAACTCTTTCGGGCGCGTCCGCTGACTTGCCTCAGTCTGGCAAGTAAACGGCTGATATCTCTGCCTGAGGACATGGCCTCTGTCCCACCTTTTGCTGATGATCCCTGAATGACAATATCTTACCTTATAAACCCACTTTTTCCTTAGCGATGAGGCATATTTTTCTTGCTGCCATCCGCCGAATCGCTGTCCGTGAACATAATCCGTGTGGACGCTCAGGTGGTTCCGGACCGGTCAGGGATTCGAGCTGAAAAGGATCGTCACCCGGACCTGCTGTGCAAGGTCTGCATTGCAATGCGGATGAGGGGTCTCTTCGTCCGCCCCGCGGAAATTTGGTTGCGGCTCCGCCGCGCTGCGCTACTACTTGCTTCAGCTTATGGGTAGGGGATTTACCATCAGCCCCGAGGCCGGGATGATATTGTTGTCCCCATGGATTATTGTGATATGGAATCCAAAAGATGCTTTTGACGAAGCTGTGAAGGGGGTGAGTTTCATGGATGGACGGAACCGCAGTGACGTGGTGCGTGGAGCAGACGTTTCAATTGTCCTCAAGGAGGACCAGCGTACGGGGAAACAGACGCGTGGCATCGTCCAGGACCTTCTCACGAATTCCCCGTTTCACCCGCACGGAATCAAGGTAAGGCTGCAGGACGGGAAAGTCGGCAGGGTTCAAGTTATCCACAGTGCCGGGCGTTCCAGTCAGGCTTAACCCGGACTTCACACCAACCCCCGCGATTCCTTTTGGCCGAAGTTGCTTTCAAGCCCCGAAGGGCCGACCTAACCTGGCCCCGGGCAACGCCCTGGGTTTATGGAACGATTACCAACGCAGGCCTTGAAGTGGCGCGCTAACACCCACCGCAATTTCTTCCCAGCTTGGGATCAACACTAAATTCCAGGACTCTGCGCCACTGGCCGGAGTTTCGACGACATGAAGCGCAGGCAAGGCGATGACAGTATTGCCCGCCTCGCCTTGGGAGTGGACCTGTCTTACGACTGCATCGCCACGGCGGCGGAATCCGGGATGCGCCCAGGGTAGAAAGCCAGAATCCTCTGGTTCTCCGCGCCCCTGAAGAGCAATATCGCAATCAGCCTTCTGGCGGATGCCAGCGCCGCTTCCTGGGAATGTTCATAGACTTGCAGCCCTGGCAGCTTCGGCACCTCAGCAATCCATTGCCCATCAGGCTTACGGTTCGTTTCGATGTTCAAAACCATGCTCCTATTCCTCTAACCATACCTATCGACCACGGGACTCAAACCTTGCCTCCGTGTTGTTACCGATTACAGGTTAATGAAGGGAATGTCGCTTGTATGTTCCAAATTGCACACGCTTCGCAAGTTAACTTTGCATCATCTTTCGTAACGGTGTCGACAGGGTAGTCGTATATCACCGTTCGGTTCATAAGGTCAATCATCATGGCGAGACCGAGGGGGCGCACCGCCCCCTTTTCATGTGACCACCGGCACCACACTGTAGTTCTCCTTCAAAAACCGGGATAAGTAACTCTGAAAAAGTGTGCTCTTTTGAACAGACGGGTAAATGCCTGAACTGCTAGGGTCAAGCTTGGGCTCAGCTTCAATGCATTGGGTGGCAGGTTATGCACCGTTCCCTTCCCGCCGGTATATCGGGAAGGTTGCAACAATCACCTCAACAGGACGACAACGAGACAGCTTCGTAATGGCACTGGCTTGGCGGTAAGGCTTGGACGCTAGACACCCTACGATCTCGTAGCCGGAATCTTGGCAGAGGGAGAGAAATATGATTTCATCTGCGGAGGGGTTCAGGATATTGGGAAATTGGAAAACGCAAAAGACGCCATTGTGGCTGGCCATTCGTAAATTGGATGAATTGGAGGGACCCGTAGTGAAGATTGTGGACGTTTCGATGGAGCCCGCTGGAGCTGTTTTTGACCTTGGAGGCGGTGGAAAATTAGAACCTCTGGACCTGAAAGAGGCAGTGTTTGACAAGGCCGACAGTGACGCAGCCCCGTTTCCCCATACGGTCACAAAACACTTTGGTTTCTTCCTCCAATTATCTTTGGCAGACGGAAGACAGTTTGTACTCGCTCAGCGGGTTCAGTGAAGCGTTTGGATTGCCGTGGGCGCCCGGCCATCTCTCTTGAGGACCGGATGAGAGGATGGCGCCGCAACTTGGCCACGACCAAAGGCGTAGGGACCAGCGGCGCCGGTCCGAGGCCGAACGCGCCGTAGCGGCGAGGATCAGGAACGGTCTTACGGACTGCGCATCGATCGCGGTCCGCTTCCCTGCGATGTGCATACGCGGATTAAAAGCCGAGAAGCCGCGGACCTTGTCCGCGCTACCTGCGTGCTGCGAGGGCGGGGGTCACAGGACTCCTGATCCCGGGAAGGACGGCAGCGGGTGCTGGTTGTCTTCGAGAGCGTCCATCATCGCGGCGAGCAGCTCTTTTCGTTTTTCACCGATACGTGAGTCCTGCAAGGCCTTCTTGGCGCCTATAAAGAGCCAATTGAGATCCTCATGGGTCTGCCGGAACTGCTCGGTGGCCGTCTGCCACGACTGAAAATCGGTCAGGAGTTGATCGGTCTGGCCTTGCCGCATGGCGAGCCACATATGATAAAAGTAGGC
Source organism: uncultured Acidobacteriota bacterium (assembly GCA_964438685.1). Lineage (GTDB taxonomy): Bacteria > Acidobacteriota > Terriglobia > UBA7540 > UBA7540 > Bog-366. The sequence goes on along the minus strand of CAYTMD010000176.1, from coordinate 4,635 downwards.
CAGGGATTTGTCGCGCGGTCGGGCGTTCGGCTGCTGCAAGGCGATATCCAGCCAGTTCCGGGTCTGTTCGCCGTCCCCAACCAGCATCGCAGTTTCAGCCAGGTTGACGTAAGCCTCGGCCGCGTCGGGTCCGTTGGGTTTGTGGAGCGTGGCATCCTGCTTCGCTGCCGAAAATGCGCAGCCAAAATCGAAAAGGTACTGCGAGCACACCAGGATAAGCGCGTTGAGTGCGGAGTCGTCTTGAGGGTATTGTCGAAGCACGCCCTCGAACTGCTCCCGGGTCTTGCCGTCAAGACCCAGCGGATGGCCGGCGTCGGCGAGCACATAATCCGCATCCGAGTATCGCTTGGCCACCAGGGGCATGGCCAGATCGAAAGCCTGCTGGTACAGCTTGGTGACTGCCGCCTTCTGCCCGGGTGTTTGGGGCGATTGTGCTCCATGCTCTTTCTCCCGCGCCAGTAATAATGCTGCCTGGGCAGCCGAAAAGTCTCCGTAATCCGATTGCATGATCTGCCGGGCGGCGTCCGCGGACGCATAGGCCTTGGCGTATTCCTTCCTCATTATCCAGTAACGGGTTCGGATGCGGATGATCCACTCCCGGTTCTCACCTGCGACTTTGTCAGTGGGAAGTTTTTCGGCCTGGGTCAGGTAATTATCCAGCTTCTGAAGGTCCCCGTCCAACAAGTGCAGCCGCGCCAGATTGGCGTAAATTTCCACCTGAACATTTGGGTCCGAAGGCTGAAGATCGAGCGCTTTTTGCAAGGGAACTTGCGTCTGCGCGGCCGTCTGGACTGTCCACATCGCATCCAGGCGCTGCCCTTCCCTCCGTGATATGAGCAGCGCGTGCTCATCGGCCAGGGGGACACCCTTGCTTTCGGCGAGTTTGATGGCGGCTTCCGCCTTGGTGAACTCCTCGGCGTGAAGGTCGCGGATGACCAGTTTGGCCGAAGCGTGAAGGGACTGGGAACCCGTGCCGGCGCCGGAAACCTGGAGCCCTTCCAGGACGGCCCCCAGTGCTTCTGGCCGCTTGCCGTCAAAGCGGAGGGCCAGCGCCTTGCCGGCGTAGACATCGTATTGTGACGGCAATATCTTCAGCGAATCGTCGTACGCGGACACGGCCGTTCGATAATCCTTGAGTCCAACGCAGGCATCGCCCCGCATTTTGAGCAGCGTTGCTTCATCCTCCGGCGGAACGGCTCTGCCCGCCGCGCGGTCGCTCTTCACCAGATTGAGCGCCGCGTCCAGTGATGCCAGGGCATCCGGGTAGTTTCCCGCCAGCGTCTGCGCCTGGCTCAGCAACCGCAGGCTTTCCCGGGCTTCCGGGTCCTTTCCCATCTCCCTGGCCTGGCTGGCGGCCTCCGCCAGCAGGGGAACCGCATCCTGCGCGGACTTGCAGGCGCGTGCGTCATTTCCACAGCCATCGAGCAACTGCTTGCCCCGGGCCAGTAACGCGGCGATCTTCATTTTGCCGAGCAGTTCGGGCCACCCGCGCTTTTCCGCAAGCACCACCACGGTGAGATCGCGCTGTACCGCCTCCGCTACCTCCGCATAGAAATCCGCCAGCGCGGCCTTGGGTTTTGTCACTGGCGGCAACGGATATTTCTTGCCGCGTACCTGGATGTAGAATTCCTCGGTTTCCACCGTGTCCCATCCCTTCATCAGTTTCAGGAGTTGGGTGGGAGGGAATTGGGAACTCCCTCTCTTGAATGTGACCAAGGCGCCTACCTGATAGTCACCGGTGGCAGCCACCTCAAGGTCTGTGGACTCGGCGATCGTCTCGGCAATTCGATGCTGGAGGTCGGCCTGGACAATCTTCCGGTCAGGAGCATCGCCGTCGATGTTGATCACCAGCACCACCCGCGTCCGGGGAGCGGCCCGCCCTAGTTGGGAGGCGACAGCGTGAGCCGCGATGGTGAGCCCCTCCAGGGCTTGATCGGCGCTAAAGGGCAAGGTGTCCTGGAAAAGAGGTTTAAAGCTTTGGCCGTCGCATTCTTTCACCGAGTACTCCAGCGCAATGTCGGGTAGCCGGAATTCGAACGAGCCCTGCAAAACAAAAAAGTGGGCGGGTGGCGCCGCCTCGGGCTGGCGCGGAAGGGGGCGCAGAGTTTCGGGGCGCGGGGAGGCCGGAGACGGCCCTTGGCCTTTGTCCGGGGACGGCTGGACTCCGCAAGCCGGGGCCTGGCTGACCCGGCGAACGGTCAACGAGGGAATCTCCAGCAACCGAAGCTGAAAGACCCCGGGGGCGACTGTACGGACGCTGCGCAAGTCGCCCGGGTTGACGCTTGACTGAGTCTGGCGGAAGTCCTCGATGTAAACAACCGTCGACTCCTCGGCGCCGGCGGCCGGGGTCCCTTGCGGCGCCACGGCAGGGAAGGCGATCGCGGAAGGCAGGAACAGCCAAAAGGTTAACAGCGCTGTGTGTGGTTTTAGCATCGGCCTACCTTGAACCTTGATGGGCCCTCTCCAGGCCCAGCAGCATCGTCCTGATCGCATCAATCCTTCGGTCGCGGCAGTCGGGCCAGTCGCTTCGCCGGTTGCATACGGGCAGCAGGGAACTATCGATGGGGCCGTGATGGTGTTCATTGGGAGGGATCGGGGTGACCGACAGTTCGATCGTCATGCGCTCGTCCCCATCCTTCTCGTTCGCCCAAACCACGTCACAGTAGGCATTCTGAGTTTCGCATGCGCTTTCCGTGGTCGATACGTCCTGGGCGGAAGCCTCGATTAAGCTCCGCCTTGCCTCGTCCTCGCTCGCCTGGGCCTTTTTGAAGTCGCGGATGAGGTCCTTTCTTATCCTGCTAACGTCCCCTGCGTCCGGCTTCGAGAGCGTGTAGATGATCATGAATTTGTTGCGCGGCGGCAAAGGGACGGTCGACAGGGAGGTGCCGGCAATGGAGGCGACCGTCAAGCCCAGGCTGCTGGAAGTCGCCGTCGCCCCGTGCCCGGAGCTTGCCGAAAGGCACACTCCGGCCAGCAACGCCGCCCCGAGGGGCGCCAGATAAGCGCCAAATCCTGTCCGCTTTTTATTTACTTGGAGCATCGCTTGTCGAAATCAACCAACTCGTTCTTTGGGTTCACCACATCCAAAAGCGCCAACGCCTTTACCTCATAATCATTCGGCCAGTGATACGAACAATTGTCGGCGGCTCGGGCCAACGTGAAGTCGTACCACCCGGGGGGAAGTGAAAATCCACCGCCCCCTGCCACCACCGGACACCTTGCGGCTTGGCGGCCCTTTATGATGGGCTCCGCACGCAGGCACCCCGCGGCCTTCAACGACGCATCCTCAAAGAACCCTTCCGGGAATTGCTGCCCCTCGACGTGAACGTCGGCATCCTTATCGGACTCTGTGGGAACGTTGTACAAAGGGCCCATCGGCAGCACCTCCTGCCGGAAGGCCCTTCTTACCAGCGGGATATGGGACAAACTCGCGGCTATCGTGGCACGCAGAATCCGCATTCGTCCCAGCGTCACCGGGTAAGCCACCCAATAGTCCTTTTTTTCCTCTGGACCCATGGCCGTAAGGTGATAGACGCCGAGCGAGGGGAACACCAGCCGGTAGAGTCCGCTTCCCTCATCCGTGGGCTCCACGCGGCGGTCCTCGGCATTCACCTTGAACGCTGCCGAGGGTAAGTGCACCTGGAAAGAGAATATGGGCAGATGAATGATGAGCAACGGCACCGGCAGCGCCACCGCCACCATGGCCCACTTCCAGTGGCGGGCCTGTTTTAGCAGAAACTGCCGCATCCTGTCCGCGTAGCTTACGGCAGTGGCGCCGAGCATCCAGGGCACCACTTTCAGGAGTTCCTGGTAAAAGACGTCTCGAATCCCTTGCAGCCAATGATTGAATTGAGAATAGACGAGGGCTATATCAATGGAGAATATAAGCAGGACGATCGCCTGGCGCTTTCCGATCTTCTCGGGGGGAGATGGCTCCGGTTTCCCGGCCTCGCGCCGAACGAAGCCCCGAAGCGCCTCGACCAGGGCCTTCTCAGCGCCTGGCTCCCCGGCGCGACGTTCGTCACCCGTGTTTTCCGAACCGGGCGGCAAGGCCTCCGGCTCATTTGCCGCCACGCGCGCTACGTTCTGTTCCTCCCCTAGCCCGTTCTCAGCCATGGGGGCGAACCTCAGTCGGAACTGTGCGACCTATTCTTGCTTAATACCTGTGGGTGATCAAATCTCTTAGCACAATTAGAGCACCTAGTCAAGTACTTCTCCCGTCTCGTCAATAGATAATAAATAGCCTTGGCCCGCTCTCCGGTCCGTCGACTGACGGGCGGCTCGTCCACCGCGACGCCGTTCCGGCGGCACGGGTGAGGTTTTTTGGCGGCCTCCCGCAACGGTAAGCGGGGTAGCGCGGAGGGATTTGGCTCCGAGCCGAATTCCTCCGCGGCCCTTTCTCATTGCCTGGCGGTGAACAGATCGAGATTCCGCTTTTACGAGCCGCAGGGGAAAGCAAACGGCGCTTGCCCCTGCATTGCAGGATTGTGAATTCTCGTTTTTAGCAAACATTTCAGGTTTATGTGAAGCGGCCCTCCTGCCATTTAAGACGAGTCATGGTTTGCGCCTGCGCGAAGCGCCTTGATTCTATAAAGTCGTCGGCTCCCAAGAACCGGTAGACTTGGTTTAGGTCTT
>CAYTMD010000175.1:0-12090 GCA_964438685.1 uncultured Acidobacteriota bacterium | reverse complement strand
CCTGGCACATTTCGCGGGCTTTCCACCTGGCGGTCCGCTGCGTGGGATGCGGCGAATGCACGCGCGCCTGTCCTGCAGGCATCCCCCTGGGGCTGCTCAATCTCAGTCTGGCCCGGGCTGCCGAGAAGCATTTTGGATATCAGGCGGGCATGGATCCCAAAGCCGAGCCGTTGATTGGCACCTACGCGCTTACGGATAAGGAGGAATTTATCCGATGAGCGAAATCATTTCCAAAGCTGGACTGCGCGAACTGGCGAAGGAGTGGATTGCCCAGGGCAAGGCGGTAGCGGGACCTGTCCAAACCAAGCCCGGCTTGGTGATGTATGCAAAGTTGGCGTCTGCCGATGAGATCGTTTGGAAAGGGTTTGTGCGCCCGGCCAACTCTGTGAAAGAGTTCGTGTTTCCCCGGCACGAGTTGCTCTGCACCTATAAGATGGAAGGCAACCGGGTGGAACTGGCGAATGATGAAGCGGAGATTCCCGCGCAAATCCTGCTTGCGGTCCGGCCTTGCGACGCAGCTGCGTTTCCCATTCTGGACCATGTTTTCAACTGGGACTGCCGCGATGAGCTCTACAACCGGCGGCGCGGAGCGACAACGGTAATTGCTCTGGCCTGCGAATCGCACGATGAGTCCTGCTTCTGTACTTCGGTGGGCCTCAGCCCCCAGGCGGAGCGTGGCAGCGACGTAATGCTGTTTGACCTTGGGGAAGAGTACGAGGTGCGCTGCCTTACGGATAAAGGGCGGGCCTTATTTGCGGGCAAGACGCAACCCTCCGAACGCACCGCGCCAACCTGCATGGGACCCGATCCGCGATTCAATCCCGAGCAGGTCAAGCAGTTTGTTGACGGGCAGTTCACCAGCCCCTACTGGCAGGAGGCGACACTTGCGTGCCTCGGGTGCGGGGCCTGTGCTTACAATTGCCCCACCTGCCATTGTTTTGACATCGTGGATGAAGGGAATAGCCAGCACGGCGAGCGCGTGCGCAATTGGGACTCCTGCCAGTTCGCGCAATTCACCTTGCATGCTTCTGGACACAATCCCCGCCCCGATCAGGGTTCGCGCCAAAGGCAGCGGGTCTTGCACAAGTTTTCCATCTACCCGGAAAAGTTCGGCGAGATTCTCTGCACGGGTTGTGGGAACTGCACGCGGAATTGCCCCGAGGGGCAGGGAATGCTGACGCTGCTAACGGGGATCGAACATGCCTGATATTTACACACCCGACCTGATGGAAGTGGTCAACGTTCGGAAGCAAACGCCGGACGTAAAATCCGTTCGCATCCAATTTCAGAACAAGGCGCGTGCCAGCCAATTTGATTTTCGCGTGGGGCAGTTCGGAATCTTCTCGGCCTTTGGCTCGGGAGAGTCGACTTTCAATATTTGTTCCAGTTCGAATTGGAAGGACTCTCTGGAGTTTTGCTTCCGCAAGGTGGGACGCGTCACGGAAGCGCTCTGGCGGGTTGAAGAAGGCGATACCATTGGTTTCCGCGGACCTTACGGCAATGGCTATCCCGTGGAGAAATGGGAAGGGAAGAACCTGATCTTCCTGGGCGGCGGAATTGCCATGCCCCCCATCCGCTGCGCCGTCTGGTACGCACTGGAGAACCGGGAGAAGTACGGCGACATCACCATTGTTTACGGCGCGCGCACCGTAGCGGACCTGGTTTATGTGGATGAGCTCGCGGAATGGGCCAAGCGCGACCGCGTGCGGGTGATCCAGTGTGTCGATCCCGGTGGCCAAACTCCGGATTGGAAGGGTGAGGTGGGGTTTGTGCCCACCGTTTTCGAACGCTCCAAGGTGGCGGCGGAGAACTCTGTTGCCCTCGTCATCGGTCCGCCCATTATGATTAAGAACACCCTGCCGGTCTTGGAAAAGCTCGGCATGGGTCCGGATTCGATTTACACCAGCCTGGAGAACCGGATGAAATGCGGTGTGGGCAAGTGCGGGCGCTGCAATGCCGGCCCCGTCTACGTGTGCAAAGAAGGCCCCGTCTTTACCATGGAGCAATTGCAAATGCTGCCCCAGGACTACTAGGCCGAGGTTTGCCCCCGCTCAACATGAAAGTATTGATTCTGGCAGCTATAAGTACTTCTTATGTACTATTCCTTGTGAACATTTGTCTCTTGACGTGCCTTCCACCTTCAACTACCATTCAACTCGAACAGTAAAATAAACATGGATTTCGAGGGTCGGCAATGGTGTTTAGTTTCCATTGCGGCTCTCCTTATATTCAGAGCCAGGGCGGGGGATGTCCATCCTTTCGCATCAAAACAGATTTGGGTTTGCTATTGAAGGTGACGCCTGCACGCAGCGGCGTTGCCGGCAATGTTTTTTGCAGACCCTAACGAAAAGCGCTCACTTGGGCGGATGCGCTTCCTTTGCTCACCAAGTCAGCGGTAAATATCACTGGTGTGTTTCTCTGCAAGCTTGAATTTGTCGGGTGGGGTCAGAACTGTGCAGGTTCCAAATCCCAAGGGCAATGGAGGATACGCATGAGAACGCCAAAGTTGTTGTGTCTTGTAGGCGCTCTAATCATAAGCTCCCTTTTGGCTATTTCTGCCTGGGGGCAGACGATTACCAGCACAATCGTGGGACAGGTAAATGATCCCTCGAGCGGAGCGGTGCCTGGAGCTCAAATTACGGTTACCAACTCCGAGACAGGGATCTCCACCCAGGGCATTACAGAATCGTCAGGGGCCTATTCGATTCCACAACTTCAACCAGGAACTTACAGCCTTGCCGTTACGAAAGCTGGCTTCCGAACTTACGAGGTGACCGGCCTCAGAGTGCTGAGTTCCCAGACCGTACGCGTGGATGTGCAACTGAAGATGGGCGCCGTCACGCAGGTCATCTCCGTCACCGGCGCAGCCCCACTGGTTCACACTGATTCGTCCACGATTAGCGGTAGTGTTACAGCGCGGCAAATTGCTGACCTTCCCATGTCGATGCAGTCCATCGACACGCTGGTTACCATCCAGCCTGGATTTCTGTATGGAAGTTCCAACCCCCTGATCGGCGGGAGCCAATACGTCGGGGGCAACAGCTTCAACCTGGACGGGGTCAGCATGAACGATCCCGGAAACGCCGGCGCGGTCTACAGCGGCGGTCTGGGAATGGTGAACCTTCCGGCTTCCAACGCCCTGCAAGAATTCAAGATTGACACGGGGGCCAATAACGCCGAGTACCGTGCCGTGACCGGGGTTAATATGGTCCTGAAGCAAGGGACCAATAAGTTCCACGGCGAAGCTTATGGTTTCTTTGAGAACAAGAATTTCAACGGCAACCTTCTCCTCAACAACGCCCATGGCCTACCGCGCCCCGACTACGACCGCGACCAGGCGGGCGGGTTGATTGGGGGACCGATCAAGAAAGACAAGCTGTTCTTTTTCGGTGACTTTTTCCATGTGCGGCAGGAAGTGCCAACGTCGGTTTCTTTGCTATTCCCCTCGCAGGCGATGCGTCAGGGTGACTTTTCTGCGATGTGCACTACTTTCACTGGTGGGATATGTACCGCCGGGACGCAGTTGTATAACCCGCAGACGGGGGCGCCTTTCACCAACAATTTCATCAGCCCCACCACGTTTGCATCCCAATCAACTTCTCTGCTGCCGTATTTGCCTCTTCCGAATTTGTCCGCCAACCCCAACTCGTTGCCGAGTGGGCAAAACAACTACCAGGCGGCGGTTGAAAACAACTACGGTATCTACAATGTTGACTACCGCATGGACTGGCAGGTTTCCAAGTCCGATAGCTTGAATGGTTTCTACCGCTATTCGAAGGAAAGCCCTGCCTTTGTGGCTTCTGGTTCCAGCCCCCAGTCTTACGGCAACACTTCGAACTATGGTTACACGGATTATGCGGTGAGCGCCACGGAGACTCACTCCTTTGGAGCGACGGCCATCAACGAATTCCGTGCCGCCTGGACAGATCACGCGAGCGCCCGCGGCGGCGAGAATTTCAACATCAAACCGTGGACTTTCATCCCGGCAATACCCGTCCAGAACACCGGGGGGCTACCCACGGTGACGATGACGGGATACGGTACCGGTGGAGCTAATGGCGCTGTGTTGAGCGACTATGGTACGGGCCTTCCCTTTCCTGCCTATGACATTGAACTGTCGGATAACTTCACGAAGATCCGCGGCCGCCATACCTTCAAGGCGGGCTTCCTGGAGAGCGGATACAAATTCAACGTCCCGGGAGGAAATGGCCGTCTAACCACCCCCCTCGGCCAAACGAACGGGGGATTTGGAACCAGTGGTTCATGGACGGGTGGCAAGGGTTGGCCGACCGTGACCGCCTCGCAGGGAAATGCCTTCGCGGATTTTCTGCTCGGTGATATTTCCACGTCCAACTATGCCACCGTTGTTAATAGTACTCTCCTGGTATCGCGTGAGTGGGACTGGTACGCGCAGGACACCTGGCAAGCCAGTTCGAAGCTAACCATCACCTACGGCTTTCGCTTCATGCGCCAGGGGTATTGGCGGGAAGTCAACAATCGGGTCAGCTACTTTGATCCGACCAACAGCAAACTGATCATCCCGGAAAATTCCAGTACTCTCACATCGCCGCCCACCGCCGTCGGTACTTTGATCACAGCCTACCCCTTTGAAACCACGCAGCAGGCCGGTCTGCCGATGTCGTACTTTACCTCCCCCGGCATGGGTAATCCCGGACCCAGGGTGGGGTTCGCGTATCGGCCGTTTGGCGGCAGCAAGACCGTCATACGCGGTGGATGGGGTGTCTTCGCGAACTGGATTCCTGCCGAGGTGGGAACTTTAGATGTGACATTCAATCCGCCCTGGCGCGCCGGCCCGGCCTTCTCCTCGCGCTTGCCCGGCCACCCTACGACTGCATATTTGCCCGATCTCACATTGTCCAACCCATTTCCCACCACATCAGCCTCTTCGCCGCCATCGAACCCCCTGATCTATAATGTCGACCGGAACTTCCGCAACCCGCGATCCATGCAGTGGAACTTCACGATCGAGCAGCAGTTAGGACAGAACTGGATGACGCGCCTCTCTTATGTGGGGTCACAGACGCAGCATGACGTGCTGATCAACGGGATGGATATTAACCGGCCGAACGTCCAGCAACCCAATGTTCCTTTGCAGACGCAGCGCCCCTACCAGCCGTGGTCCAACATTTATGACAACTGGAGCGGGGGAAAGGCCAATTTCAATCAGTTGGAATTGGAGTTGATCAAGCGGCTTTCCAACGGCATGGCTTTCCAGGCGGAGTACTCCTGGACCCACAGCCTCGATGACGACCAGATTACCGGAGGTTTGAACAATCCGAACAATATCAACGCGGAATATTCAAACAGCCAGTACGTACCTTTTCACCATCTGGTTTTCAATTACATCTACGAACTGCCCTTTGGCCGGGGGCAGCGTTGGTTAAACCATAAGGGAGTGGTAAACGGCGTGTTGGGTGGCTGGGAATTTTCAGGCATAACCACTTACCAAACCGGAGCGCCCCTCTCCGTTGCCTTCAGTGTACCCTCCAGCGTTGTCGGTTGGCAGGGCGGCCGGCCGAATGTAACCGGGTTGCCGCTGTATGCCGGAAAGACGAGCAGTTCACATGACATCGTTTCGGGCGTGCGCTGGTTCAGCACAGCGGCTTTCGCTCCTCCCGCGGAATGGACCTATGGCAACTCTGCTCGGAATAACGTCTTCGGGCCGGGTTCCGCGGATTGGGACATGAGCCTTTTGAAGACATTTGCCCTTAAGGAATCGTTGAAACTGCAAATCAGGACCGACTGGTTTGACGCTTTCAACCACTTTAACCTCGGCACTCCGAACGCCACGATCGCGGATACCCGCGACGGCGGAACTGCCCAACCGCTTGCCGGATTGATAACCACGGCTGCTGGCACCAACGCCTACCGAATCATCCAGCTCGCGATCAGGATCCGATTCTGACCGTGTAAACACTTCAACCGCGTTGGCGCCCTCGATTGCCGAGGGCGCCAACGCAATTCCCCCAAATCACATCCTTCCTGTTCGCCTCCAGTGAATGGGCGCGCAAGCTCGAACGCTGAAGGCCTGATCCCCAAACTTCATCTGATTTTTGGGACGGGCATTTACCGCACCGCGCATTAGGTCGAGGTGATTATGAAAATCAGTTTGGAGTGAGTCAACTGCCGGGAAGGAGGGGAGCCTGCTTTTCCATGCCCTTGATTTAAATGGTACGCCTGGCAGGATTCGAACCTGCGGCCTTTTGCTTCGGAGGCAAACGCTCTATCCATCTGAGCTACAGGCGCACACACAAAGGAGTTTAACCCCCTGAGGACACCGGGGTCAAGCTGCCCACGCATTTCAGCACCGGACTTCGTGCGCAGCCAGCGCGGGCGAGGACTTCAAGCCGATTTCGCCTGGCCAACGTGATCACGGCGGGCGCCTCATTACGCCGGTCAAGGTTCCCAAACGGCCCGCCACGGTGTAAACTTCTAGATTCCCCTGAATCTGCATTCATATCTCCGGGGAAACATAACCTCTTACATGAAGGAGCAATCATGGCGGCAAAACGTATAGGGATTCTCACTGGCGGCGGCGATGTTCCCGGCTTGAATTCCGTTATCAAGACAGTGGTTTACCGGGCCAGCGACGCTGGCTGTGAGGTCGTTGGCATTCGACGCGGGTGGGAAGGTCTGACGCACGTTGATTTGAACGATCCGGCCAGCCGCGCGCATTACATCCTCCCGCTCGACCGCGAGAACACCCGCACCGTCGATCGCACCGGCGGAACGTTTCTGCACACCTCGCGCACCAATCCGCAGAAGATGAAGAAGCTTCCACCGGTTTGCGCGGGCGGCGACTTCCCCAAGGCGGAATTCACCAAAAAGGGTGTGACATCGCAGGTCTATGACATTACCAGCCAGGTATTGAAGAACGTCGGCACGCTGGGTCTCGACTACCTGGTGGCGATTGGCGGCGACGATACGTTGAGCTACGCGGCGCGGCTGGACAAGGAAGGCGTGAAGGTGATCGCCGTTCCCAAGACCATGGACAACGATGTTCGCAACACCGAGTACTGCATCGGATTCTCCACCGCCATCACTCGCGCCATGGATGCCATCGACCGTCAGCGGACCACCGTGGGCTCGCATGAGCGCATCGGCGTGTTCCGTGTTTTCGGCCGCGACGCCGGCTACACGTCGCTCTATACGGCGTATGTTTCCGGCATCCGTTGTGCCATCCCCGAGTACAAGTTCGATCTGAAGAACATGATTGAATTGCTCCTTCAGGATAAGAAAGAGAATCCCACCAATTATTCCATCGTCGTCCTGTCGGAAGGCGCCGAGTGGGAAGGATACCAGGTTCGCGAGTACGGCGAGGCCGACGCCTTCGGTCATCGTAAAAAGGCCAATGTGGGCGAAGACTTAAGCGACGAGATCAAGAAGGCGAGCGGGCAGGAGACCGTGGTCAGCGACCTTACCTACGAATTGCGCAGCGGCAGCCCGGACTTTATCGATAAACTTGTGGCCACCACGTTCGCCAGCATGGCCATGGATTGCATTGCCAGGGGCGAGCACGGCATGATGACGGCAATCAACAAGGGATGCTTTGCCATGGAGCCCATCCCCGATCCTAAACTGGGTCCGCGCCGCGTGGACGTGGCTAATATGTACGACACGCAGCGTTACCTGCCGAAGTACGAGGGCAAGGTTGGCCTGCCGCTGTTCCTAACCCGGCCATAGGACAGTAGGTAGTATGCAGAAGGCAATAGTCTATATGCAGAGGGCGGCGGAGCCGCAGCCAGATGTGGGGGGACCAGCGGCGCTAGTCCGGGGCCGAGTGCAGTTTGGCCCCCGAGTTTGAACATCTCCTGCTCAGGACCACCCTGTCGCTAGGGGCGCCGCCCCTCCTCATCTGAGATTCCCATGAGCGTGTGGCTCGCCACAATGAATGGAAATAGCCGAATTTGGCCATCGATTGTTTTCAATGAGTTCCGGCCATTTTCATGGCAGGAGGGGAGCCGTTAATGCTCCCCTCCTGAATCAGGAGGGGCGGTGCGTTCGCGCCGGGGGTGGTTTCCGGCGGGCGATTCGGGCGTAACAAATTGTAGGAACTCCAGAGGCCGAAAGCCGTTCGGCCCTACACTGAGTGCAAAATGTTTGTAACGAAAACGAGCAATTACGGTATTGCACCACTGGGCTGTTCACTTTTGCCTTTTGCCCTTTGCCTTTTGCCTTATGACTTGCTCTTGCGGCTGTCCTTATGACAGTCGTCCCCCCTCCTCCGGCCCCCAGTGACCTCGCGGTGCTTCTGCGCCGCTCCTTCGGATTCAACACATTCCTCCCCAATCAGGAAGCGGTTTGCCAGGCGGTGATCGAAGGCCGCGACGTGTTGCTGGTCATGCCCACCGGGTCAGGCAAATCGCTGTGCTATCAGTTGCCGGCTATCGCGCGCGGCGGCACGACCCTGGTGATCAGCCCCCTGATCGCACTGATGGAAGACCAGGTCGCCAAGCTCAAGGCTCATGGTTTCGCCGTGGAGAGCATTCATTCCGGACGCCGTCGAATGGATTTGCGAGAGGTTTGCCGCGATTACCTGTCCGGCAAATTGCAATTCCTGTTCATTGCGCCTGAGCGTCTGCGCGTAACGGGCTTTCCGGAAATGCTGGCCAAACGGCAGGTTTCCCTGATCGTGGTCGATGAGGCGCATTGCATTTCGCAATGGGGGCATGACTTCCGCCCCGATTACCGCCGCCTGGGGAAGTATGTGCCGAGTCTGCGGCCGACGCCGGTTATCGCCCTCACGGCCACCGCGACTCCCCCCGTTCAGGACGACATTGTTGAACAACTTGGCCTGGTGCGGCCGAAGCGTTTCATCCACGGCTTCCGGCGCGCCAACATCGCGATAGAAGTTGTGGAAGTTGCGCCTTCGGAGCGATCACCCCTGGCGCGCGAGCTCTTGTCTGACTCTCACCGCCGTCCGGCGATTGTCTACACCCCCACACGCAAGCAAGCGGAAGCCCTGGCTGATGAACTCGGCGCCTATCATCCGGCAGCCGCTTATCACGCCGGACTGGATGCAGAGCGCCGCAAACAAGTGCAGGAGGAGTTTCAAGCCGGGAAGCTTGAGATCATTGTGGCCACAATCGCGTTTGGCATGGGGATTGACAAGCCCGACGTCCGCACCGTGATCCATACCGCCTTGCCGGGGAGCATTGAAGCTTATTACCAGGAAATTGGACGGGCGGGGCGCGATGGCAAACCCAGTCGCGCGCTTCTGATGCATTCCTATGCGGACCGTCACACACATGATTTCTTCTTCGAGCGGAATTATCCCGACGTGGCTGTTTTGGATGGAATCTTTGCCTTGCTTCAGCCCCAGTCGCAGGAGAAGCACGAACTCCAGAAGCAATTACTCACGGATCCCGATGTGTTTGACCGGGCGCTGGAAAAGCTTTGGACGTACGGCGGCGCGGTGGTGGATTTCGCTGAGAATGTGAGCCGCGGCAATGAAGCCTGGCGGGAACCTTACCTGGCTCAGCGTCAGCACAAGCGCCAGCAGATAGAAAACATGATCCGTTACGCCGAGAGCAACCAATGCCGCATGGCCAGCGTGGTGCGTCATTTCGGCGATCTCGCCGACAGCGAGAAGCCCTGTGGCATCTGCGACTGTTGCGCACCGGCCAACTGCACCGCGCAACGCTTCCGCACGGCAACGGAGGCAGAGCGCGCCGCACTACTCCGGGTGACGGCGGAGTTGCGGGCCGTGGGGACAAGATCCACGGGCAGGCTTTATACCGAACTGTGTCCGCAAAACGAGATGAGCCGCGATGATTTTGAAAACATGCTGGGAGGCATGGCGCGCGCGGGAATTGTGAGCCTGGCTGACGCGGTGTTTGAGAAGAACGGGCGGCAGATTCCCTATCGCACCGCCCGGCTGACTCCGGCGGGCTGGGAAGTCGATGGCCGCACGTCCCTGGACTTGTTGATGAAAGATCGCGAGCCGCCTTCCGCTCCTCCCAAGCGCCGAAAAAAGGGCAGGCTTACGGCCAGCGAAAAATCCCTCGCAATATTGGCTCCACCCCGGGCGGCAGTCGCAGGCAGGAAACCAAAAGTGCCCCGCCCCATGCCTGACCTGGGTATTGAAGAGGCTTTGCGAGCGTGGCGACTTGCTGAGGCGCGGCGGCTCGGCGTGCCAGCATTCCGTATATTCACCGACCGGGCATTGACCGGCCTGGTTGAACTTCGACCCGCCACCAATGGCGAAATGCTCGATGTCCCGGGCATTGGGCTTCGCATCGCGGAGAAATACGGCAACGAAATCCGCCGCATCCTGCGTCCCGGTACCCGCGAGCATTAAACCGCGCCCTCACATTGATGAGGAGCCACCCCAGTTTTCAATTTTGCCGGAGGTGGACCGCGCCCCTATGAGCACTACGCTCCGGGCAGATAGCCCTTTCCAAATCGGTTGGCTGATTCATGGCGAAAATCGGAAATCAGCGACATCAGTGACGTTGTTCCCCCGTCGACTACAATAGTCTGGCCGATGATATAGCTGGACTCATCGCCGCACAGAAATGCCGCTAATTTCGCCACATCAATTGTCTTTCCGGGCCTGGCAGCTGGGATCTTGTCCCGGGTTGTTTCGTTGGCGATTTCCTCCGTAAAGCCCGGTACGGCTTTGAAATAGTTGTCCACGGTAATCCAGCCCGGGGCAATGGCGTTAACGCGGATGCCTTTGTGCGCAAGTTCCACCGCCAGCGTCCGGGTATAGGCGATGATCGCGCCTTTGGTGCCGGCGTACAGAGTATGCTCCGGCGCGCCAGACAAGCCATGGATCGAAGTGAGATTACAGATGGCGCCTCCGCCGGTCTTGAGCATGGACTCCACGACCCGCTGCGCCAGGAAGAATTGGGCACGGAAGTTGACGTGGAAGACCCGATCGAATTGCTCCCGCGTTACCTTGAGGAACGGTTTGTTGAGAGTGATTCCCGCGTTGTTCACCAGGAAGTCAATGCCGCCAAGGAATTCCGTGGCCTTGTCGGCCATCGCGCACACTTCATCGACGCTGTCGAAATCAGCCTGCAAGGCCACGGCGCGCCGGCCCATGGCTTTGATCTCCTCCGCGGCAGTCACCGCGCCGGTGTCCACGGCATAATGCAAAACAACATCGGAGCCTTGCCGCGCGAACTCCAAGGCAATTTCCCGGCCAATCCCGGTTCCGGCTCCCGTCACCAAAGTCTTCTTTCCAGCCAGACGCCCCTCATTCTTCATGTTCATGAGCCTCCCCCTTTTGCCGGGCGATATTCCGCCCCGGAATTTTCCCCGAGATGGTATCCCCGGCGCCAAAAGACTGCAAGCGGCGGGGCGATTACGTTGAAACTATTGCCTCGCCCAATCGTATTTAGTTATATACGAATTCTTGACATAAGCGCGCCGGGATGCGAGACTGCCGGAGTATACGGAATTTGCGCAATTATGCTGCCCGTGTAGCTGCTACGGTTCACGGAACCGCTCTAATCCCGAAAACATCGCGCGGAAGTGAAATGGCAATATCGAAATCTACCAAAGGGGTTCGCGCCCCGCGAACCTCTGTTAGCCATCAGGTTGAAGACCACATTCGCCAGGCGGTCTATAAAGGCCTCCTGCACCCTCGCGAGCGAATAATTGAGGATGATGTGGCACGCCGTCTGCGAGTCAGCCGCGGCTCCGTTCGGGAAGCCCTGCTGCGGTTGGAGCGCGACGGCTTGGTGGTTACCACGCCCCGCCGGGGAACCTATATTCGTGGCATCTCCCCGCACGAGTTCAAGGCCATTTTTGGCATGCGCGGCAAGCTGGAAGGTTTGTGCGTCCGGTATATGCGCGAGGCAATGAAACCGGAAATCCAAACCGCCCTCAACGAAGCACTGCGCAAGATGAAATCAGCCGCCTCCAGCCTTGACGACGAAAAGTTCTTCTACGCCGACATGGAGCTGCACCAGGCGGTCTGGAAAGCCTCCGGCCAGCCCCAACTTTTCCGCACTCTGAACCTGGTAATGACGCCATTCATCTTTATGATTGCCCGCAACTATTCGGCCGCCCAGCCGATTTCCGCGCGCTATGAAGACCACGTGCGATATCTTGACACCA
>CAYTMD010000174.1:0-12132 GCA_964438685.1 uncultured Acidobacteriota bacterium | reverse complement strand
TTAGTTCGATGGCCGTAACCGCGGCCCTTGTTAGCATCCTTTTTTTAACGGTCAATCTTGCCGCGGGCAAGAAGCCAGGCGAGAAACCGAAAGAGGCGACGGCATCTTCCAGCGCCGCGCCTGCCGTAACCCGGCCGGAGATTCCCGACCTTGAATTCATTACCCGCCTGCGGCAGGAAGGCTACAACCACAGCCAGGTGATGGAACTTATAAGTCACCTTACTGACGAAATCGGTCCTCGGCTTACGGGCTCACCAAGGATGAAATTGGCGAACGAATGGACACGCGATGAGTTCACGCGGTGGGGCCTGGCGAATGCCCATCTGGAGTCCTGGGGTCCCTTCGGACGCGGTTGGGCCTATCAACTTTGCGAAGTCCGTATGGTCTCACCTGACTACATGCAATTCTTGGCGCTTCCCGAGGCCTGGACACCGGGAACCAACGGGTCGCTGCGTGGTCAAGTGGTGCAGGTCGTTGCCACCTCCCCCGCCGACCTGGAAAAATATCGCGGCAAGCTGGCGGGCAAGATTGTGTTGTTCGGCGAAGCGCGCCTACCCGAACCCAGTGACAAGCCGCTATTCAGTCGTGAAGGCGAGTCCGACCTGGCCAGGATCGCCCTTTTCGCACCCTCGGGCAGGCCCTACGCGCGCAATCCGCAGTTGATAAAGGAGTACAAGTTTCAAGCTGCCTTAATCAGGTTCTTCACCGACGAACACGTGGCGGCGGTTCTGGATATCACAGACCGGCCCGAAGAGGACGGCACTATCGAGGTGGAAGACGGCGGACCGTATGAAACCGGCAAGACAGTCAGCTATCCCTGCGTCACCCTGTCGGTGCAGCATTTCGGCCGTGTAGCTCGCCTGCTGGCCAAGAATGTGCCGGTAGAAGTCGAGATGAACGTGGAAACCAAGTTCTACGATGACGACAACATGGGTTACAACACCCTGGCCGAGATTCCCGGCGTCGATCCCAACCTGAAGGACCAAGTCGTAATGTTGGGAGGGCACCTGGATTCCTGGCACGCCTCGGAAGGCGCCACGGACAACGGCGCGGGCGCAGTGGTGACCATCGAAGCCATCCGCCTGCTCAAAGAGCTCGGCGTCCAGCCGCGGCGAACCATCCGCATTGGGCTCTGGTCCGGGGAGGAGCAAGGGTTACTCGGCTCGCGCGGGTACGTGAAAGACCACTTCGGCGGACGCGAGGAATCCACGGATCCGGACGACCAGCTCATTCCATCATGGCATCGCCCCACCAAAGGTCCGCTTCAATTGAAGCCGGAGCAGAAACTGATTTCCGCCTACTTCAACCTCGACAACGGGCCGGGCAGGATTCTCGGCATCAATTTACAGGAGAATGCCGCGCTGCGGCCCCTCTTCGAAAAGTGGATGGAGCCCTTCCGCGACATGGGAATGACCATGATTACCATGCGCAATACCGGTTCGACCGACCACATTGCCTTTGATGCCGTCGGGATCCCGGCCTTTCAGTTCCACCAGGACCACATGGACTACGGCAACCTGACGCATCATTCGAACCAGGATTCCTACGAGCATATTCGCCCTGGCGACTTGCAGCAGGCGGCGATCATCATTGCCGGCTTTGTGTATGACGCCGCGATGTGTGACGAAATGCTTCCGCGCAAACCCATCCGCCCGGATGACCCTCCCGCGAAGGCGGACGCAGGAAGCAGCACGCAGAAATCCGGGGCGCCAGGCAAATAACCCAGTGGGTAGAACCTGGGGAAAAACCAGAACGAGCCCCATCCCATCCCAAACGCCCGGTGGGTTCAATCATCCCTGGAGCAATCCCCGGGCGTTTCCTTCCAGCACTGCCTTGGCCTGAAAGTCCGGCAAGCCGGCTTCCCGGACTTTCAGGAACGAGGACTCAAAGTAAAAGAAAGGATAGTGGGAGCCAAAGACCACGCGCGAGGGAGAAGTTTGCTCCACCAGGCGTGCCACCACACCGATTCCGTCCATCCTGGCGATGTCAAAATAGATGTTGCCGGTTTTACCGAGTTCGGGGATGTGCTCGGTTTTGCGGACGCCCTGGTTGCCGGCGTTGATCAGCACCAGGCGCAGATCAGGCATGCGCTTCACAAGATCGAGCAGCGGAGCAGGATCCACGGGCGGTATGCGCATCAAGGCATACTGGGTGCGTTCGTCTTCCATGGCCAGTGCGATTTCGACCAAGAGCTTTCGGCTCTCTGTGAGCATAAGCAGTTCGGTGACAGCCGGTTCATCCAGCGTGTAGCCGTGATAGTTCGGGTGCAAGCGGATGCCAGGCATCTTGTGGACTTCCGCGCATCGCCGCAAGTCTTCCTGCCAGTCAGGTTGCTTGGGATTGACAGTGCCGAAGGGAACCAGGAAATTCGGTCCGTGCCGCCGGCAAGCGTCAGCCAGGCGCGCATTCACGCCAGCGACGTCCCGATGCAGCAGGCCTTCGAAGCTGCCGGCCCAGGCCTGCGTCACACCTTTTTTCCGGAGGTTCGCAACGAGCTCCGCCGGTTCATCGCCCGCCAGACGCCGGAAAGGCCAACGAAACAGATTCACATTGGTATCAATCATGCCTGCACCCCTTTCGCCTTAAGGATCGCTTGCAACACCCGGCGGAGATTTTCGCCCATGATGAGAGGACGCGCGGAGAGAGGAATGTTGGCGCCCAGGACCTTGGCAAGTTGGGATGCAAAGCCGCGGCCGCCAATGTCGCTGCCATACATCACCCGGTCGGCGCCCAGTTCACGAACCGCCATTTCTGTGAACCCAGAAGTGGGATCAGACCCGCACAGATCGGCGTAAACATTCTTCAATCGGCGAATTGGAGGGATCCCCAGCTCCCATGTGGCTCCGGTGTGCCCGCAGATGATGGTAACGGAGGGATGGCGGCGGGCGAGCTCGGCGAGTTCCACGGGCGTGGATTCGCCCAGCATATTTCCGGTGGTTTTGATGTAGGTGTGGTGTAAGACGACGGCCTTCAGCTCACCGGCGCGAGCGATGATGGGGTCGAGTTCGGGGGAGTTGGCGAGCGCCGGCGTGTCAAACTCAAACTTTAAGCCCACCAGGGGACCGTCGCGGACACACCGATTCAGCTCGTCCAGACAATCGTCAACGTAGTAGGGATCCATGAAGGCGTAACCCAGGGCACGCCCATGCGAGTGCTTCAAGGCCTCCATGATCTCATCGTTTTGCTTGCGCATGTTCTCCGGGCCCGCGTGGAACTTGAACTCCATTCCCAGGAACATGCACATCTTCTCAATGCCCATGCGGTCGGCGTAACGGAGGATGTTCTGCATCCGCTCCGCGGGCGTCGAGCCTTCGAAGCTCAGCAGGTGGCAATGTCCATCCCAAATACGAAGGGACTTGAGAGTGTTCATGTCCACCAATCCCGCAGCCGGGGAGGCGGAGGGAGGAGAAGGAGCGGAAGACCGCGACCCGCCATCGACAACCAAATTGGTATTACTGGATGCGAACTCGCGACGACAGGCAACACCGGCAACGGCTGTGCCTGCGGAAGTCCGATACAAAAACTGACGTCGAGACAACCTTTCATTTTTCACGTCTGACCCTCCTTGCGGATCAAGCCCCTTATCCATTCAATTGGACTGGAGTTCTTATTATCGACCTCCGACCCGACCGATAACCTACACTTGACCGCCGCTGAACGCAATTGTCAGTCGGGCTTGTGTGCTTCCGCGGGCGACAGCAGGCTGGCCGCAGACCCAGTTTTGCGATTCAGCGCGGATCAAGCAATCCTGTATATGGTTGTGACAGACGATCTTTTCGGATAATGGCGTGTACCGACCTGTTCTGTAGGTCCAAGGTGCGGCCTTCATATGCCTAATATACTAGACAAAGTACTTGAAAACTAACAGAATGACGAATATATTAGTCACATGCTCACCTTATCCTCTCTCGGCGCGCAAATTGCGGCCAAGCGTAAAAGCCTGCGCCTCACCCAAACCGAATTGGCCGGGAGGGCCTCCATCAGCAGGGCTACGCTCGATGCGCTGGAGAACGGCCGCAGCGGGGAACTGGGCTTTGCCAAGATCACCAGACTTCTGTCCGCGCTCGGGCTTGGGCTGAAGCTTTACGAGTCGGGCTCGCAGCGGCCCACTCTGGACGAACTCATGGAAGAGGATCGCAATGATCAAAGTCTGGACCGACGCCGCTGAGTCAGGCCTGCTTGACAGGCGTGGCGACCGTGGTAGCACTTTTGTTTATCTGCCGAATGCAGCAACCGAGCGCGCGGTCTCCGTCAGCATGCCTGTAAGGCTGCCCTCGTGGGACATCCCCTTTGGCTTACTCCCCGTCTTCGAGATGAATCTTCCTGAGGGCGTGCTGCGGGAGCGGCTCCGCCTTGCCTTCGCCAAGGCCACCGGCACATTCGACGATTTTGACCTGCTCTCTATTGTCGGTCGTTCCCAGGTGGGCCGTATCCGCTACACGGGGGAGACAGAGCAACTGAGCGAGGACGTTCCCTTTCAGTCCGTCGACGAAATTCTGGCGCGCCGGCGTGACGGGGACCTGTTCCGCTACCTGCTCGACAAGTTCGCGTCCTTTTCGGGCATCAGCGGCGTGCAGCCGAAGTTCCTGCTGCGCGATGAGAAATCCTCGGCTACCTTGCAAGGCTTGGCCCCCCGCATCTCGCAAACTTACCGGGGCGCTACGCACATTGTGAAACTTTGGGAGCCGAACGAATATCCGCAGCTTGCCGCGAATGAATACTTCTGCCTCGCCGTGGCCGGGAAGTGCGGGCTCAATGTGCCTCCCTACCGGCTGGCGGAAGACGGCGCGGCGCTGGTCATCGATCGTTTCGACCTCCGCCCGGATGGCACCTATTGCGGCTTCGAGGATTTCTGCGTTCTGAATGCCCGAAGGACCGATGAGAAATATCGCGGCAGCTACGAGACTTCCATCATGAAGCGCTTTCAGGAATTTGCGAATTCCCCCCACGTGAACGAGGATATGGAACGACTATTCACCCTGATTGCGCTCAATTGCGCCCTACGCAACGGGGATGCGCATTTGAAAAATTTCGGAATTGTCTACGACCATGTTCTCGGCGAGGCGAGACTTGCCCCCGTTTACGATCTTGTGACCACTGCCGCCTACCTCTCCAAAGACAGCTTGGCTCTTACGCTCAATGGAAGCACTCGCTGGCCGGGCTCGAAGGAACTCCGCAGGTTAGGCGAAACCCGTATGGGAGGCTCGCCTTCCAGGGTCAAACAGATCCTGGAGCGCGTCGACGACGCCATTTCCCAGACCGCCGCCGAGGTGCGCCTTTACATCACGCACAACGCTGAGTTTGCCGAAGTCGGAGAGCGGATGCTCGAAGAATGGGAGAAAGGCGCATCGGGTTCGCTGCGGCCCCGATGATACATGCTTGACGCACGTCACCAGGCCCAAATCGTAAATTCCGGTTGAATCCTCTTCCCTCTCCTCCACATCGAATTAGTGGGGTCATCCCTATCAAATTATATGGAGGAGATCATATGCGAGCTGCGGTGGTGACTGCTATCAATGGGCCCTGGGAGGTCAAAGACGTTCCGCGGCCGGAGCCCGGCCCGAATCAAGTTCTGGTTAAAATGCACGCCAGTGGCGTCTGTTACACCGACGTCCACCAAACCCTGGGACATATTCCCGGCGCATTTCCGCGCATTTTGGGGCACGAACCGGTGGGCGAGGTGGTGGCGGTGGCCCCGGACGTTACCAGCAGAAAAGTCGGCGACCGCGTGGGCGTGCCGTGGATTCAAGCCACCTGTGGGCGCTGCGAATGGTGCGCGCGGGGACGCAAGATGTTCTGCGCCGGACAAAAGAGTACCGGCATGGACCTGCAGGGTGGTCACGCCGAGTACATGCCGATGTACGCGGACGCAACCTTTCTTATTCCCGACGGTGTTGCTTACGACCAGGCGGCTCCAATTTTCTGCGCGGGTTACACCGTTTGGAGCGGCTTGCGCTGGGCCCGCCCTCAACCTCATGAACGCATCGCCGTGCTGGGCATCGGGGGGCTGGGGCACCTCGCCGTGCAGTACGCCAAAGCGGCAGGCTTTGACACCATCGCGATTTCACACTCGCCCGATAAGGACAAGCTGATTCGCGAACTCGGTGCCGACGAAATCGTTCGCGATGGCAAGGGATTGGCGGCAGTCGGCGGCGCGGACATCGTGCTGAGCACCACGAACTCAACCAAATCCATGGTGGACAGCCTTCAAGGGCTCCGCCCGGATGGGCGCATCGTCACCATGGGTGCCGATGCCGAGCCGATTTCCCTATCAATTATGGAGCTGCTGATGAAGCGGATTCAGGTGATCGGGAGCCAGCAGAATGCTCCCGAGTATCTTTACGAAGCGCTCGATTTCGTCGCCAAGGGAAAGGTCAAGACTATCGCGGAGACCTATTCCCTCGCCGAGGCTCCCAGGGCGTATCAGCGCGTGGCCGAAGGCAAGGCCCGCTTCCGCGCCGTGCTGACCATGTAGAGCTGGCTTGACGGCAACGGAGGGAGTATGGCAGGGTGACGAAAAGCAACGGGGCGGGTACGCAGGCTGCTGCTGGTAACTGCAGGGGTGGTCGGAAGCGGAGTGACTGCCATGTGGAAAATATGGTTCCCGTGTGTGCTGATCTTCTGGCCGGGGCTGGCTGCCGCGCCCGGCGCAAAGATATCGCGAGTGGCAATGGGCGACCCCGCAGCCATCGGCAAAGGTTATGCGGCGCAGGCAGTAGAAGCGACTGCCTCTGAAACGATTCCGGGAAAGAACGAGATACGGGGCATTCTGCGGAAGGTGAACTCCTATCAACTCGCGCACCCCGTATTGGATGCCGCGGAGGCACAGGACCCGTTGCTTCACCCTTGGCCGCGGGTGACGTGGTACACGGGAGTGATGGCGGCATGGGAGGCCACTAAAGACCCCTCGTTCTTGGAACAGTCGCTGGCGTATGGCCGGAAGCTCCAATGGCAGGTGAGCAAGGAGGTGGTAGGACCCAACCGGCTATTTCCCATTGAGCTTTGGACGGAAATCTACTTTGCCAGGAGGGACCGGGCGATGATCGAACCCTCGATCAAGTGGCTGGCCACGCCCGACCCGCTCTCACCCGCCGGTTCCAGGCAGTGGTATTTGGACGCCCAGGATACCCGCAAACCTCCCCTCCCGTACGCGGATTCCCTGTACGGCGCGCCGGCGCTTGCCATGCTCGCCAAAGCCACTGGCGACAAGAAATATATCGGCATCCTGAACGCCTTCTTCGATGACGTTACCGCCGCCTTGTTCGACGAAGAATCCGGATTGTATTATCGCGACACGAGTTTCATTGGGCAGAAAAACCCCAGCGGGAAAAAGATTCTCTGGTCGCGGGGCAATGGCTGGGTGTTCGCGGGAATTCCGCGGGTTCTGGATTATTTGCCCCAACATGACCCCAGCCGCGAGCGTTATCTCCGGATCTTCCGGCGGATGGCGGGGGAATTGGTGAAACGGCAAGGGGCGGATGGCCTTTGGCGCGTTAACCTCGACGACCCGGACCAGCTTCCCAACCCCGAAACCAGCGGCACAGGTTTCTTTTGCTTTGGCTTGGCCTGGGGAATCAATCATGGGGTCTTGAGCCGCCGGGAGCATCTCCCCGCCACCGAGAGGGCCTGGGCCGGCTTGACCCGCAGCCTCAGCCCGGAAGGCAAGGTGCTGTGGGGCCAGCTCGTGGATTTCGAACCGAATGCCGTCACGCGTGACAACACCCACGAATATGTAACCGGCGCGTTTATGCTCGCCGGAAGCGAAATTTACAAGCTGGCGCGCTAAGGTACCTTGAACAGGCTTCCGGGATTATCCTTCAAGACCACGCCTTCACCGTGGCCGCCCTGGTCAACAATGAGTTGGCGCAGCGCGCCTTGGTGCAGAACGTTGTTGGTGATAACGCAGTTCTGAAGGTTTTTGCATACGATGCCGTAGGCCGGGCTCCACACTCCCTTGCCGTCATCGTCGCGCCAAGCCTGAAAATTGTTGCCCACGCACGTCACACCTTCCGCGCGCTCAATCAGAATATGTGCTGAATCGTAACTATCGGCAGCCGCGCGCTTGCCGCTCCGCTTAAGGAAATTTCCCGTTATGGTCATCTGAAAGCAGCTCCGGCGGCCCGTGCGCAGGGCGATTCCACAGGTGCCCGCGCGGTCAAAGAAATTGCCGGTAATCTGGTAACCGTCGCCCCCGGTGATTAACATATTTTCTTCCCCATTCCACTCCACGCGATTGGCGGTGAAGGTTACGGAAGCATTTTCGTCGCGCGCCGCAAAACCCGCGCGATGGTTTCCGGAGAACCAGTTGTCACTCAGGAATCCATCCCAACCCCGCAGGAGCAGGCCGTCGCCCTGGTTATAGGCCAGCATGGAGTGCCGGACGGAAAAGCACCACGCATGCGCAAGGTTTGCGCCGTCGCCGGTGAACCGCGCCACTTGGCAGCGCTCGATGCGGAAGGCGTCTTCGTGCTTCCCGTAGTCCGGCTTGTCGAGAAAGATTCCGTGAACCCCCTTTCCCAGGCCCGCGCCATCGAATGCCAGCCCATCAACGGTGGCTCCCGCCGCCCCGGCGATGTTCAGCAGGCACCTGGCAGCGTTATGGGCGAGGCGCAAAACGGTTCCGCCCGGTCCGCTGTAATTCCACGTCGGGACCCCGAAGATCGCGGTATTGGACCGCATCTGGAGATCCGCGCAAAGGTAGACGCCGGCCGGCACAAACACTGCCCCCTTCGTTTCGCCCGCAGCGTCAAGAGCACGTTGGATGGCCTTGGTGTCGTCAGTCTTGCCGTCACCTGTCGCGCCAAATTCGCGCACGTTGATCGGCTCGCGGCTGGGGGTTGAATCGTCCGCCCGCGCGAAACTTGTCGCGCCCCACAAGTATGAAGCGCCACCCAGCAAAGCGCTTTTGGCCATGGCCCGACGGCCGGGAAGAAAAGGTGCATCGCTGCTCTTCATCTTTGTTCTCCTTCCAGATTCCTATAAGTATCATGAACTCACGCGTCCGGGAATGACTTGAGAGACGCAATGTCATAAGCTTGTGCTAAATCGTACATTTTGCTTCGGGTGGGCGGATTGTAATGCTGCCTTCATCTGGACTTAACCTTGGCGTAACCTTTCCTTAACAATGGGGCACCAGTCTTGAAGCTGAAAATGGCCTCAGAACTCCTTCCATACTCGGAGACTCTGTTTGCCCTCGCGATTCTCCTGGCGCTGCTGCTCCTGATCGCCAAGATGGCGTTGAGCGACCGGCCGGATCCAAACATGGAATTCCTCCTGACTTTGGCGGAGGGACTTCCGAAGAGCGACGCCCCCTAGGACGGCATCCCCGCCGACTTTGTCAGCGAGGAGAGTGCAAGTCAGAGGGCGAAGAGTCGCGAAACGAGGCTTATGTTCTGGTTTGCCATCACCATCATCTTTGTCGCATTGGCGTTTGACTTCCTGAACGGATTTCATGACGCAGCCAATTCCATCGCCACCGTGGTTTCGACGCGCGTCCTGTCGCCGCGCGTAGCGGTGATCTGGGCCGCCTTCTTTAATTTCGTGGCTGCGTTCACTTTTGGCACAGCCGTGGCTACCACCGTCGGCAAAGGGATGATTGATTTGAAGGCTGTCAACCTTTACGTCATCCTGGCCGGGCTCATCGGCGCCATCTTGTGGAACCTCATCACCTGGTTATTCGGGTTACCGGTCAGCTCCTCTCACGCGTTGATCGGTGGATATGCCGGAGCCGCTGTTGCCAAGGTGGGATGGGGCGCGATCATTCTTAGTGGGTGGTCCAAGACTCTCCTCTTCATCTTCCTCTCTCCGCTCATCGGCCTGGTGCTGGGCGCAGCTCTGATGATCGCGGTTTACTGGATTTTCCGTAACTGGTCCCCCTCTCAGGTGGACAAGCACTTTCGCAAGCTCCAGTTGCTTTCCGCCGCCGCCTACAGCTTCGGGCACGGCACCAACGATGCTCAGAAGACCATGGGGATCATCGCAAGCGTGCTGTACACCGCTGGGATTCTGGAGCACTTCTTCATCCCGTTCTGGGTGGTGTTGATGGCGCACGCGGCCATCGGCCTGGGAACCCTGGCGGGGGGGTGGCGGATTGTGAAAACCATGGGAATGAGAATCACCAAGCTGAGGCCCGTGGGGGGGTTCTGCGCAGAAACCGCTGCTGCCATCAGCATTCTGAGCGCGGCCCTGGCGGGCATCCCAGTCTCCACCACGCACACCATTGCCGGGGGAATCATGGGTGTGGGTAGCGTGCAGCGCTTCACTGCCGTCCACTGGGGAGTGGCCAGAACAATCCTCTGGGCCTGGATCCTGACCATCCCCGTTTCCGGAGCATTTGCAGCCTTGTGCTTCTGGCTTATTCACCATTTTCAACCTGCCGCGTAGCAAGCCATTGCCGCTCGTCACTGGTCTTGGTTAATCGGCGTAGCGGCGGTCGCGGAGTGCCACTCCGTAGGAAGGTTCCGCCGGACCGGTTTTGTAGGGCCGAACAGCGTTCGGCCTCTTGGACGGCGTCGAGGTCCAGTTGAAGCCCGCGATCGTTGACCAGGTGGGCCACTGCGGCTTGCTCGGGCTCTGCCCTTTTCGGTCCTTTCTTGCTTGTCACTCGCCACTTTTCACTTGTCACTCATTCTGCCCTTTCCGGTCCTTTCTTGCTTGTCACTCGTCACTTTTCACTTGTCACTGTTCTTGCTTGTCACTTGTCACTGCTCTCCGATGCTTTAGATCGGGGAAAACGGCCCGCGAGCGTCCTTGGCCGTGCCCACACACCACCCGCCCCAGGCACCACCGAACGTCCGAATCTGCCGTTCGAACTCCTCAATCATCTCATCGCGATTGATTTGCATGGCGGTCCTCCTTGGACACCGAAACGTGTGTAACGTGGTGCCTGTCCCCGGGTTTCCGGGTTTCCAGGTTTCTGTGGTTTCTTTGGGTTTCCGATTTGTATACGGCGGTATAAAATGTCGTTTAATTGTGTAGAAATGTCGCTTTTTATTTCGGTAAAAGTGTCATCTTTTTGTTTGTTTTCATACACATTCCGGCTTCGTTCGTCATTTATTAACATCTTTTTTTCATGCCCGCTCCCAACGCCACTATTCTCCCTCCGCCGCAACCATGGAACGGCCCCCTGCGTTGGATGTTTGTCTGGTTTCTTTCGCATCGGTCTGGGCCTTCGTCCTTTCCCCCGGCGACCCGGTGGGGGTGCTGCGTACCGCTCTCGTCCCTTCTCTACTAGCCTAATCCAGAGCCCACCTGTTTTGTCAACAGAATTCTTGCCCTATTTCCTACTGGTAGGAAAGAAATTCACAAAATGCCTTTCCGCTTTACTACCGGTAGGAAACCGGAGGCGCGGCCCGCCAGCCAAGCTGACAAGACGTAGCGCGGACCTGCTTTCCAACGTCCGCGGCCTTTCATCCGGAATTACGCCATCCGGTCCAGATCCGCGTGCGCACATCAAAGGGAAGCGGAACGCGGTCGATGCGCAGGAAAAAAGGTGGCAGAAAACGTGGGTACCTTTTTTGGAAAAGAAAGCGTACCTGCACCCTTATCCTCTCTATGCGCCAGCCGGCGGAAATGCTTCCCAATGGCCATTGGCTAGCCGCGATATGGTCCTTGTGGATTCGTCATCGAGTTGCTCCGTGTACTCAAAATAGTCGTCGTCCCACATCTCAAACACCGAAATGAGTACCATCATAGTGAGATTCGAGGTGTGGGGGCACCGAACTATGTAGTACATTCGCTCGTCCTTAGTTCCTTCCCATTCGTCAATTCGCGTGGCTTGTTCCCACTCGTGCGCGTGGATCAACCGGTCAAGCTCGCTGGCACGACTGCCTTCACAATTCAGGATTGCCGAAGCTAGCCGCCACAGATGGTGGCCGGAAAAATCTCCACCACACGCCGGGCACTTCACAAACGTTGCTCTCATGCCAGCCACGTAACGTCGTCGATGCTTTCTTTCGTTTCGCTCGGCAAGGTACTTCAAAACTCGTTTTCTAAATTTGGTCAGCATAACAAAATAACCTTACCGTTAATGAGCAGAGTAGCGCAGACTCACGCACAGTCTGCGTTAGTCTGCGGCCTTTCGATTTTTGGCACAATCACCCCGTAAAGCTCTTTCCACGCGGAGCCCCGGAG
>CAYTMD010000173.1:0-12191 GCA_964438685.1 uncultured Acidobacteriota bacterium | reverse complement strand
CGGTTCTCCTCAATAAAGGCGTAGGCTTCGGGATAATGACGGAAGGGGAAGGTCCTGGTCAGCAGAGGGCCGACCTTGATGCCTCCCTCGCTCAGGCAGCGAATAGCCTCCAGGTAGTCTTGGCGCTGGTACATCAAGGTCCCCCTGATCTCCAGTTCACGATCCTGCACGAGTCCCAAGTCGATCTCGGGACGATCTCCAAACACTCCCACCACCACAATCATGCCTCCCTTTCTGACGTTGTGGATGGCTTGGTTCGCGGTCTCAGCGGCCCCTACGCATTCAAAGGCCACGTCGGCGCGATTCGGACCAAAAACCTTAGCCACGTAACTTTCCAGAGATGCCGCGTGGGAATTGACCGTGCAATCCAATCCGCATTTGCGGGCGATTTCCAGGCGCGGATCGCTGATGTCGGAAATCAACACCCGGCGGGCCTGGCGCCACCTGGCCACTTGGGCAACCAGGTTTCCGATGGGTCCCGCACCCAACACAAGCACCTGCCGTCCCGCCACATTGCCCGCCCGGCTCACGGCATGGATGGCGACCGCTGTCGGCTCGACAAGTGCTCCGGATTCCAAAGTGAAATCCGCCGGCAGTTTCAACAAGGCGGATTCCGGGAGGGTAAAGAACTCCTGCGCGACTCCCGGGGCCTGAAACCCCATCACCTTCAAGTTCTCGCAGATGTGATAGTGCCCTTCGCGGCAAGGTAAGCACTCGCCACAAACAATCTGCGGGGGAGCCGTAGCCAAATCACCCCTGCGGAAGGATTTGACGTCGCGGCCAACCTCCGCAACCTCTCCGCAGAATTCGTGGCCCTGCACCACCGGGTAGGAAGTGTACGGATGCTTTCCATGATAAACGTGGATGTCCGATCCGCAGATCCCAATCCGGCGGATGCGCAGCAAAACATCGTGGTCGCCGAAGGTTGGCTTGGGCACTTCCGAAAATTCGATCTTCCCCGGACTCGTCATGGTGGCGCGAAGCATTTCGACTCTCCCTTGCCCATCATCAGCACTTTAACGGCAATTTGCAAGCAGCCTCACGGTGATGTAGACTCGCGCCCACGATTCGATGAGCAGGTTGCTGCAGGAGTGGCCATCGGGCAGAACGATTGTCGAGCGCAATTGCATGGCATCCGCAAATCTGGCTTGGAAAATCCTCGGACTTTTGCTGGGCGCGGCGCTGCTGGCGTGGATGCTCTATCCCTCACCTTCACGGCCGGAGCTGACCATCGCCACCGTGAACAACGCCGACATGATCCTGATGCAGCAGCTTTCCAAGGAGTTTGAAAAGCAGAGCGGGGTGAAGCTGCATTGGGTGGTTCTCGGCGAGAACGTCCTGCGGCAGCGCTTAACCATAGATATTTCCACCGGTAGCAACACCTTTGACGTTATCACCATCGGCTCGTACGAAGCGCCCCTGTGGGGGGAACGAGGATGGTTGGTCCCGGTGGATGACCTGGGCGCAGACTATGGATATGACGACATCTTTAAGGTGATACGTCAGGGTCTTTCCTATCAAGGAAAGCTGTATGCGGCGCCCTTCTATGGGGAGAGCAGTTTTACCTATTACCGCAAGGATCTCTTTGAAAAAGCCGGCCTGGCGATGCCCTCCGAACCCCATTATGAACAGATCCGCCAGTTTGCCCAAAGGCTGCATGATCCGGAGCACGGCGTGTACGGCATCTGTTTGCGCGGTGAACCGGGCTGGGGGCAAAATATGGGCTACATCAGCACCCTGGTCCATACGTTTGGCGGCCGCTGGTTTGACCTCGACTGGAAACCTCAGCTCACCACTCCAGCCTGGAACGAAGCGGTAAGTTTTTATGTCGACCTCCTGCGGAACTACGGGCCACCCGGGGCCATTACCAACGGCTACAATGAAAACCGCGCTCTGTTCGCCAACGGAAATTGCGCCATGTGGGTGGATGCCACCTCGGCGGCAAGCTACTTACTGGACCCGAGTCAGAGCCGCGTCGCGACCACCACCGGCTTTGCCAAGGCGCCCATCGCCAAAGTGCCCAACGGCGCGGCCTGGGTGTGGAGCTGGGCGTTGGCCATCCCCGGCTCTTCCCCGCGCAGCGCCCTGGCCAAACAGTTCATCAAGTGGGCTACCAGCCGCAGCTACATCGCCAGGGTTGGCGAGCGTTTCGGCTGGGTGTGGGTCCCCCCCGGCTCGCGGCAATCCACTTACGATAATCCCCAATACCAACGTGCCGCTCCCTTTGCGCCGCTCGTTCTCGATGCCATTCTCCATGCGGATTACACGAAGCCCAGCGCCTTGCCGGTTCCTTACGTGGGGATTCAGTACGTGGGTATTCCGGAATTTCAGGCCATTGGCACGGAAGTCGGTCAGGAAATCAGTGCGGCGCTGGCAGGCCGGGTAACAGTGGAGCAAGCGCTGGCCCTGGCGCAGGCGGACACCGAACGCGCCATGCAGGGAAGGCAGCTCAAGTGAACGTGATCAGCACCTCGAAACCGCACCGCCGTTTTCACGCTGCGCCGCTGCTGGCGCCCTGCGTGGCCTTTCTGTTCTTGTGGATGATTGTGCCGCTGGCGATGACCCTCTGGTTTTCCGGGGAGCACTATAACCTTCTGATTCCCGGGAAAAGCGCCTTTGCCGGCTGGGAGAATTACCGCTCCCTGCTGGCCACCCGTGCTTTGTGGGTGGCCATGGGAAACACCCTGTTTCTCGTGGGACTGGTTTTGTTGATTACTTTGGTGGGTGGGACTCTCTTTTCCGTTCTGCTGGACCAGGATTTTCCGGGGCGCAACATCTGCCGCTTGCTGGTCATTGCACCGTTCTTCGTCATGCCGACGGTCAGCGCGCTGATCTGGAAGAACATGTTGATGAACCCGGTGTTCGGCCTGTTCGCCTGGATTACCCGCTCCTGTGGGCTCGGCACCATTGAGTTTTTCTCCCGTGTCCCGCTGCTCTCCATCGCCCTGATTGTCGGCTGGGAGTGGACTCCCTTCGCGGTGCTGATACTGCTTCCGGCGCTTCAATCGCTGAACCCCGAGCTGAAAGAGGCGGCCCGCCTTGACGGCACGGGGCCGGTGGCGCTCTTCTATCATATCGAGTTGCCCCACCTGCTACGTCCCATGTCGGTCGTGGCGATGATGGAAATGATTTTCTTCCTCAGCCTCTTTGCCGAGATCTATGTGACGACGGGCGGCGGCCCCGGCCTGGCCTCCACCAACCTGGCTTATCTGATCTTTCGCGACGCTTTGTTGGGATGGGACGTGGGACGCGCTTCGGCGGGGGGAGTGCTGGCGATCGTCCTGGCCAACATCGTCGCCTTCTTCTTCATGCGGGTGGTAGGGCGCAACCTGGAGGATTACCGTTGAGAAGCACGTGGCAGTTACGATGGGGCTTGACGATTGCCGGCTGGGCCGTCGGCTTGGGAATGTTCTTCCCGATTCTCTGGATGTTTCTCACCAGCTTTAAAACCGAGATCACCGCGGTCGCGACCCCTCCCGCGCTTTTCTTCCGGCCAACCCTCGAAAATTACGCCGCCGTCCTCCAGCGCGCTGATTATGTGGCGTTCGCAAGAAACAGTATCCTGGTCTCGCTGGGATCAACTTTGCTGGCCCTGGCGCTGGCCATTCCCGCGGCCTACAGCATGGCCTTCTTCCCCACGCGGCGCACGCGGGACATTCTGCTTTGGATGCTCTCCACCAAAATGCTGCCGGCAGTAGGCGTGCTGGTCCCAATCTACCTGCTGTGGCGTGATCTCCACCTGCTGGATACGGTTTCCGGGCTGATCCTCATTGACAGTGCCAGCGTGCTGCCGATTGTGGTGTGGATGCTCTTTTCGTTCTTCCGGGAAGTGCCCGCGGTGATCCTGGAGGCCAGCCGCATGGATGGAGCCTCACCGTGGGAGGAATTGGTGCATGTCCTGCTGCCCTTGTGCACCCCCGGCATCGCCGCCACGGCCCTGCTTTCCATCATCCTTTGCTGGAACGAAGCGTTCTGGAGCCTGAACCTGACCACGGTGAAGGCCGCCACGCTCACCGCCTTCACGGCGTCCTTCTCCAGCCCCGAGGGCCTGTTTTGGGCAAAGTTGTCGGCTGCTTCAACCCTGTCGATCGCTCCCATCCTGGTTTTCGGATGGCTCAGCCAGCGCCAGTTGGTGCGCGGTCTCTCGTTTGGTGCGGTAAAGTAGAGGCGGCTTTACGCCGCCATATGGCGAGGTAAACTCGCCGCTACAATATCCTATCGATCTACTACCGGAGTGTCCTAGCCATGGCGACCATCGAGTTGAAAAATGTGCGCAAGAGATTTGGCGCCCACGAGGTGATCCATGGCATCGATCTGCTCATCAAGGACCGGGAATTTATCGCCTTCGTGGGGCCTTCCGGGAGCGGCAAGTCAACGCTGCTGCGGATGATCGCCGGGCTCGAAGAAGTCAGCGAAGGTGAGGTTCTGATTGACGGCTTGCCCGCGCAGGATGTGCCGCCCTCCCAGCGCGGCCTGGCCATGGTGTTTCAGAGCTACGCTCTCTACCCGCACATGACCGTGGCGGAGAACATGAGCTTCAGCTTGCGCCTCGCGGGCATCGCGAAGGACGAAAGGGACCAGAAGGTTCGTGCCGTAGCGCGCCTCCTGGAAATGGAGCCGTTGCTCGAACGCAAGCCGCGTCAACTCTCAGGAGGACAGTTGCAGCGGGTGGCGATTGGCCGCGCCATGGTGCGGCAGCCCAAAGCCTTCCTGCTTGACGAGCCGTTATCGAATCTCGACGCGGCCCTCCAGGCGCAGACGCGGTTGGAACTGGTGCGCCTGCACCGCGAACTCAAGACGACCATGGTCTACGTGACCCACGACCAATTGGAAGCCATGACCATGGCCGACCGCATCGTGGTGCTCAACGGGGGAAGAGTCGAGCAGTGGGGATCGCCACTCGAGCTGTACCAGAATCCGGCAACGCTCTTTGTGGCAGGGTTCATCGGCGCGCCCAAGATGAATTTTCTGGACGTCGTGGTAAAAAGCGTGGGCGATCACGACCTGTGCCTGGTCCTCTCGAACGGCGCGAGTGTGACGGTGCCCGCGCCCGTGGACGAATTGAAGCCCGGGGAAGGAATCAAACTGGGAGTTCGGCCGGAACACGTGACGCTGGAGGCAGAGGGTGAGCTAAAAGGCGAAATCGACGCCTTGGAGCACCTCGGGCCGCGAGCGTATATCCATGCCGGGCTGTCGGACGGATCGAGGCTGGTGGTGCAGACCGGCGGTGATACCACCCTCCGCGTCGGTGACCATGCGGCGTTTCGAATCCGCTCCCAGGCCACGCATCTCTTTGATAAGGCAGGAAGGGCGTTGACACGATCCGGTGCAAGGATCATTGCCCGGTGAACTTCGAGTATCTATATTTCTGATCAAGAGATTGACACCGACCTTGGGGCCGATAATTCCTGTATGCATCGGCCATCGCGGTGAGTTCCTTTGCCCTCGCCCCCTTGGGGGAGAGGGTGGCGCGCAACCGGCGTTTTCATCAGCCGGGGCGCGACGGGTGAGGGGGTCGAAACCGTGAATACAGACCAGCCGACTGACCTCCATAACGCCTTCGCAAGGTCCGATCCCCCGCGCGAAACGTCGCAAAGATTGATCGCGCGCGATCCTCGCCACATGCAGACCGAAACCGAACAAGCCGCAGGGTATCTGCGGAATCGTTCTCGAAGCTCCGGAGTTGTTTCTGGAGAGGGAGCTGCGCTTGGTATGGTAACTGCCGGAGGTCTTTGATAATGTGTGGAGGAAGCGCGTCCGGCCTAAACCCCCTCACCCGGCCGGCCCCCGCTGGTGAAAGCGCGGGTTGCCGTCCACCCTCTCCCCCAAGGGGGCGAGGGCAGGGATTCTCGATTGTGCGATTTGAAAATGTACAAACTCCAGGGAAAGGCAAAGCCTTTCCGCACAGCGGGACGGCAGAGCCGCATAGAGTAGGTATGACGGATTCCCGCAAATCTGGACATGGCTGGTTGGCGACGGATCAGATTTCGAACCGAGTTCATTCCTATATGACGAGGATTACCTATGACCAATTCGGCTAATGCTTCCACGCTCCGACCGTTGGGCGGCAAAATGCAGGGACTCCGTTTCCACGGGACCGGAGACTTACGCCTGGAAGAACTTCCTGTACCCGATCCGGGACCAGGCGAGGTACGGATTCGACCTCTGGCTGTCGGGGTGTGTGGAACCGACGCGCACATTCTACATGGCGAGTTCCCTGCCCCGGCTCCCGTAGTGCTGGGCCACGAGGTTGCAGGGCTCGTCGAAGCCGTGGGAGCAGAGGTGAAGGGTTTTCTTGAAGGCGACTTCGTTACGGTCCAACCCAATACCTTTTGCACTGTCTGCCGTTTCTGCCGGACGGGCCGGGAGCATCTCTGCCCGGAGTTACGGGGTTACGGTGTCCACGCGAACGGGGGTTTTGCAGAGGCCGAAGTCGTACCCGCCCGGATCGTTTATCATCTGCCCACAACGCTCAAGCCGCGCGTGGGTTGTCTTGCGGAGCCGCTGTCGTGTTGCATTCACGGCATGGACAAGCTGGGCATGCAGTCTGGATATACCGTCCTGGTGTTGGGCGCCGGAATGATTGGGCTCATGCTGACGCGGCTGGCGCGACTTGCGGGCGCAGGGCTGATCGTGGTCAGTGAGCCTGATGAATTGCGCCGGCAGGACGCACTGGCGTTTGGCGCTGATCGCGCGGTGGACCCCCAAGACGCCAACTGGAAGGCGGCTTTGGAGGATGCGACCGGAGAGTCAGGTTTTGACGCCGTCATCGACGCGGTCGGCAGCTCACGGACCTTTGAGCAAGGTGTTTCTCTCGCGGCGCGCGGAGGGACGATCCTGGTTTTCGGCGTTGCCCCCATGCAGGCTACGGCGAGCGTCCGGCCCTACGACATCTTTTCCCGCGAACTTACGGTGGTGGGCGCCTTGATCAATCCTTTTACCCATGAGCGGGCCGTGCACCTTCTGCCCCAGATGGGTTTGGAAAAACTCCGCATCGCTGCTTTTCCGCTGGCGGAGTTCAAACAGGCCTTTGACGCACAGGCAGCAGGCACCGCCACGAAGGTCGAAATCCTGCCCCAACAGCACTGATCGTCCAGCGCTAACGAGTGCGGCCGGTTGATGCGGGCCACACGAAAGTTGGTTTCGTGTTGTTCGGGAATGACCTATTCACCTGGCTTGCGCCAAGCTGTGGCCGGATCACCTTGATGCTAACAAAAGGTAATTAGAAAGTGACCTTGACGGTAACACTGGTCTTTACGAGTGTGCCCTTTACCATGGGCGGGACGAATTTCCATTTTTTCGCGGCATCCATCACAGCGGGTCCCACGCCACTCGGATCATATAGGACGATGTCAGGCGAAACATTTCCATTTTCGTCGATATTGATCTTCACCGTAACGAAGCTTCCGCTCGCCGCTCCTTGCACGGGAGACATTCTGAGATCCAGAGGCTTCAGCCCGCCCACGACGTTATATTCGGGAACCAGCATTCCCCTTTGCACCGATCGTGTCCAAGGACGGTAGGTACCTGATACGACCAACGAGGCAACCGGGGCGGCCGACGCCGGGGCCGTTTGAGGCTTGGGCTGGTTGAATTGGGCGATGGTAGCAGGAATCTGATTCTCGGCGTAGTCGCGAGCTTGCGCGGCGGGAGTTCCGCTGGCGGAGGCAAGGTTTTGGAACTGGCCCTTAAGCTGTTGGAGCGTGGCGACGTCCTTGCTGTTCTTCGCTTGATTAAATTTGCTGGTTAGGTTCTGCAGGTCCGACTGCTCAGCGGAATCCAATTCATTCTTGAGTTGGTTCCCGTCTCCGCCCGTTTGACTGATGGAAGGGAGGAGCGCCGCAGCATCCCCATACTTCTTCTGGCTTTCCAGGTCGTGGAATTTCTTCAGATTTTCTTGCAAAGCCTTTTCCATTTGTTGCTTTTGGTTATTGGCAGCCTGCACCTGATTGATCTGTTGGATGCGTGCCTGCGCTTGCGCCTGGAAGGGTCCGGGCTTGGCCGCGATATCCTGAAAGCGCGCCAATGCCCCACTGGCATCGCCACTGCCTTGGGCCTTGACCCCCGCCTCAAATTCCTGTTTGGACTGTACGGCTGCCGTAACGTCTTTCAGTTGCGTTTGCGCTTTTGCCGCATACTTTGAATCCGGAACTTTCAAGTCGACAACCTGCTGGAACAATATCCGCGCCTGAGCGTAATCCTGCTGCGCGAGGGCAGCCACGGCATGATCGTATTTTTCCTTTTCCAGTGTCGAAGCGTCGGCTCCAGACTGTAGTTCCTTTACACTAGAAATGGCCTGTAGGGCCTGGTCCTTCATGGGGCCGTTCAAATCGGCAACTTTCTGATAAGCCGCCACGGCATCATCCCACTTCTTGTCCTGTTGAGCGGCCATTCCCTGAGAAAAGAGGGACGCTTCCTGGCTTTCGATCTCCTGCTGATGCGTCATCTGCTGGATGGCCTGTTGCGCTTCGCTCTCCAAAGTTCCCTTCCGGGCGGCCAGATCGCGCCACTTTGCCAGGGCGGCATCGCGATTTCCATTATCCTGTAAAAGCTTGGCGTCGTGTTCAAGCTGGATTTCCTCCGGTGAGGCAGCAGTTCCTGCCGAGGAAGGAGCGTGATGATAGTGAAGGAAAGCTCCGATGCCCAAGGCCACGGCCAGGGCAATTCCCCCCAGGATCATCCCCAAGCCCAAAGACCGCCTGGGCTTTCCAGCTCCAACCACAAGGGGAGGAGCAGGTTTAATCGGCTGGGCGGGTGTTCCCTCTTTCTTCTGCGCGAGTTGTTGGAGTAACGCCTCCACCTTTGGGTCCGCGGGGAACCGGTCCTTGACGCTACTCAGCAACAGAGTGGCGCGGGGAATATCATCCACGGAAAGCGATTTCGTTGCCTCAGCGAGTTGACTCTCCCGCCATTTTGCCTGGTCGCTAGCGGACCCTGCTCCGGGCAAGCCCCCGGCCGCCATGGGCGGAGTCAGGCGACTGTTAACTTCCTGGAGTTTCTGCCGGACTTCCTGCGCTTCCGGAAACGCTTCCTGCAACGCGGCGAGTTCCACCTGCGCCTCAGTGTACTTCCCTGCCGAAATCAGGTTGTCGGCCTTCCACAAACCTTCCTTAAATCCGAAGTCTTTTTCCCGCCCCAACCGGTCCTTGCGAATTTCGGTCAGGAGGGTGGACGCCTGGGAATTGTTCTGGTCAAGCGCGAGGACCTTCTTAAGTTCTAGTTCCGCCCCAGTCAGATCTCCCTGTTTCAGAGCCTGTTGGCCCGCTGTCAGCGCTTCTCTGACCTGTCGCTGCCTGTCCTGCTCCCGCGCCACCTGTTCCTTCAGGTTGCGTGCCTGGGTATCGTTAGGATTCAATTTCAAGATTTCCGATAGGGCACGAATGGCCTCGGCAAATTCTCCCCGTTTGAAGGCCTCTTCGCCTGCGGAGAACAATTCCCTTACTTTCGGCGAAGAGGAGAGCCGGTCGAGTTCTGCCGCAATTTCCGCGTTCAGATGTTTCGCTTCCCCCTGGGTTTTGTCGAGGATGAGGATAGCGCGGAGCTTCCCCTGAGCATTGACCAGGTCACCTTGCTCCTTCAATTGCCGGGCTTCCACCAACAGGTCGCCCACCAGGCTGCGCTGCAAGGTTTGGCTGAGGGGGACAAGGTCCACCATCAACTCGTCCAGGGATTGGTACCGTTCCGCGAGATTCTTCTTGAGGCCTTTGGCAATGATAGCGTCCAACTCAACCGGCACTCCTGGGCAGAGGCGGCTTAAGGGTTCGGGCTCGGCAGTCAGAATCTTTCCGAGAATGGCGCCGAAATTGGATCCCTCAAAAGGCTTTCTATAGGCGATAAGCTCGTAAATGACGCACACCACCGACCACAGATCGGATCGTTGGTCGACACGTCCCTCGTTGAGCTGTTCGGGGGAAGCATATTG
This sequence comes from uncultured Acidobacteriota bacterium, assembly GCA_964438685.1. Lineage (GTDB taxonomy): Bacteria > Acidobacteriota > Terriglobia > UBA7540 > UBA7540 > Bog-366. Next base: position 2,269 of record CAYTMD010000173.1, on the reverse strand, counting down.
AATGGTTCCCATGAACATGCCCGTCTTGGTGAGGGTTGTCGTCTCAAGATGCACAATGCCGAAATCGACGATCTTGGGGGTACCGTCGTTCTTGACCAGGATATTCCCCGGCTTGATATCGCGGTGGACAATACCATTCTTATGCGCGTGATCGAGCCCCAGGCAAATCTGCTCCGCCAATTTCAGCTTTGCTGCCAGGGGGAGTGGCGCCTGCCGCGCAATGAGGCTTTGCAGGCTTTCGCCCTCCACGAACTCCATGGCAATGTAAGGATGACCCTCAAACTCCCCCAAATCGAAAACCGTCACGATGTTGGGATGCTGGAGAGCCCCAATGGACTGCGCCTCGCGGTAGAATCGCTGGAGGATTTCGGGATTGGAAACCAATTCAGGATTGACAGTCTTCAGCGCGACGAGGCGCGAAATCAAAGGGTCTCGGGCCTTGTAAACAGTTCCCATCCCCCCCTGGCCCAACTCGCTGATGATTTCGTACTTACCGATTTTCTGCACGACGTTCTGACCCATCGGCTTATGCCTCGCCCTTCCTGATTGTTACGCGGATAGCCCATGCTTTGTCCGACCTCCGCACCTTGCCTGCGTAACTATACCTGTGGCGATCTCGCCCACTGATGCCGCAAATAAAATCCTTGCCGCCCCAGCCTGGCTTGCTGACGTAACTAATTCTGCTCCGGGCACGAATCGGACACATTCTATCGAATCTTCTGGGATTTGCAAGCTAGTGTGCATTCCTGTGCGCGCAAGATAAGGGTGGGGGCCTCTGACCACTCTCGGGAAAGTGGGTAGAAATGCCGAGCTGAGCCGGCCATTGCCACAAGGAATCATACTGTTCCGGTACTGGCCGGCACATCCTCCATTTCCAAATTGCCACAAAAAAAGTTGCCGAGTCATCCGCAGCGAGGGTATGGTTTATTTGCGGCAAAGATATCGCGTTGGCCACAATTTCACCTGATGCTCAACCATTGTGCTTGAAACTTCATGACCGATCTTCATTCCCTGCTCCAGCCACTTCTTGACCATGCCAGCTTGCGCCGGGCGGTCGCGTCGTTGGCAGTTGCGCCCGTTGCGGGTCAGCCCCTTGCCATTTCCGGCCTGACGCCGGCAGCCAAGGCGCTGGTGGTAGCGGCATTGGCCCATCAGATCAAGCGGCCAGTGGTGGTTTTGACTGCGGACAACGAAGCGGCGCAAAACTACCGCCAGACTGCCGCAACTTTTCTGGATTGGTTAAAACCGGGGGCGGGCAGTTCAGTACAAATATTGCCGGCACTGGATTGCTCGCCTTACGAAGGTCGCTCGCCGCATGCGGAAATCCAGGAGCAGCGGGCCGTGGCGCTTTGGAGCCTGGCGCGAGGCGGCGTGCGCGTGATTTTCGCGCCCGTGGCCGCAGCCTTGGGGCGATTCCGCGAAAGCACCTTCTATTCCTCCCTGGCCCTGGAACTGAAGGTCGGCGATGAGCTGAACCTTGACGACCTGGTGGAGCAACTGCGCAGTGTGGGCTATGAACCCGGGGAACCGGTGGCAGCCGTCGGACAATACTCCGTGCGCGGTGGAATTATCGATATCTTCCCGCCCGAGGCCGAGTGGCCCTTTCGCCTGGAATTCTTTGGCGACCAATTGGAGTCCGTACGGGAATTCGACCCGTCAACGCAACGCTCGCGCAAGCCTGTCCCCAAGGCTCTGCTGCTGCCGCTTTCCGAAGCACAACGCTCGCCCAAATTCTTCGAAAGGCTGGTGCGGGTGCTCACCCTCCGCGCCCGCGAGCACGCGCAGGCACGAGGAACGCGGCTGCCGGAACGCGAACCGGAGTGGGCGGCGGAACATTCCAATACTTTCCCGGGGTGGGAGTTTTTCGTTCCACTGGTCGAACCGCACACACGCACGCTGTTTTCCCTTCTCGATCATCCGGTGGTGATTTGGGATGAGTTTCTCGATCGCCGCGCGCAGGTCACACCCACCCTTGAGGGACTGGCGGCGAGCTTTGAGGAAATTCGCGACATCGTACCTCCCCGCCCTGAACCCAAGGAAGTTTATCTGAGCGAAGCGGAATTTTGCCAAGCCATCCAGGGCCTTGGGCAAATCTCGCTGAAAGAACTGGGCATGGAATCCCTGGCGCCCGCAGCGGAAACAGGCTCGCAGGCAGTCGTCATCGGCGGCGACTTGTACTTCCCCCCCGAAGGCGCAAACTTCGCGAAAGAGATGGCAGAGAGCAGTGACAAGTGGCAGGTGACAAGTGACAAGCAAGCGAAGGGTAGTG